>NZ_JALHQI010000081.1 GCF_022842045.1 Arenimonas sp.
CTGCCGGCGCCGAGCTGCTGACCCTGATCCGCGACGGCCGCCTGGAGTGGCGCGCCGAATTGCCCGAGCGCGACCTGATCCGGGTCACGCCGGGCGTCACGGTGGCGCTGCGCGGCCCCGACGGCGCCGAAGTGGCCGGCACGGTGCGCGCGGTGTCACCCGCGCTCGACGCGCGCAGCCGCACCGGCCTGGTCTACGCCGACCTGCCGATGCCGGGCGCGCTGCGGGCCGGCATGTACGCGCCGGGCGACCTGGTGCTGGGCGACCTGCCGGCGCGGACGGTGCCCGACCAGGCCATCGTCGAGCGCGACGGCTATCGCTACGTGTTCGTGCTGGGCGAGGGCGACATCGTCACCCAGCGCCGCGTCGAGCTGGGCGTGCGCGACGGCGGCGTGGTGCAGGTCCGCGAAGGCCTGCAGGGCGACGAACAGGTCGTGGTCGAAGGCGCCGGCTTCCTCGCCGACGGCGACCGCGTGCGCGTGGTCGCGGCCACGGAAGGCTGAGCCGGATGAACTTCTCCGCGTGGTCCATCAACCGGCCGCTGCCGGCCATCCTGCTTTTCATCCTGCTCACGCTGGTCGGCCTGTTCGGCTTCCGGCAGCTGGCGGTGTCGCGCTTCCCCGACGTTTCCTACCCGGGGGTCACCGTCACCGTGGCGCTGCCGGGCGCCACGCCCAGCCAGCTCGAAACCGAAGTGACCCGCAAGGTCGAGGACTCGGTGGCCAGCCTGCCGGGCATCAACAAGCTCATCAGCACCGTCACCGAGGGCGCCTCGACCACCTTCGTCGAGTTCCGCATCGGCAAGCCGCTGGACGAGGCGCTGGACGAAGTGCGCGACGCCGTCACCCGCATCCGCGGCGACCTGCCGGGCGACATCGAGGAGCCGGTGGTCGCCAAGATTGAAGTGGTGGGCGGCACGCTCGTCACCTACGCGGTCTCGTCCGACAGCCTGGGTGAAGACGAGCTGAGCTGGTTCGTCGACAACGAAGTCACCAAGAAACTGTTCTCCGTGCAGGGCGTGGGCGCCGTCGTGCGCAGCGGCGGCATCACCCGCGAGGTCCAGGTGGACCTGCGCCCCGGCGTGCTGGCCGCTTACGGCCTCACCGCCGGCGACGTGTCGGCGCAGCTGGCGCGCTCGCAGCTCGAACGCTCCGGCGGCCGCGCCACCCAGGGCAGCAGCGAGCAGGCCATCCGCGCGGTCGGCACGGTGGACAGCGCGCAGACGCTCGAGCAGTTCCCGATCGTGCTGTCCGACGGCACCCAGCTGCCGCTGTCGGCGCTGGCGACGATCACCGACGGCCAAGCCGAGCGCCGCCAGCTGGCGATGATCGACGGCGAACCGGTGGTGAGCTTCGGCATCAGCCGCACCCGCGGTTCGAGCGAGATCGCGGTGGGCGAAGGCATCGAGAAGGCCATCGCCGAGCTCAAGGCGGCGAACCCGCGGATCGAGTTCAAGCTCGTCAGCACCGCCATCGACGAGATCCGCGCGTCCTTCAGCTCTTCCATGGCCATGCTGTGGGAGGGCGCGGCGCTGGCCGTGCTGGTGGTGTGGTGGTTCCTGCGCGACTGGCGCGCGACGTGGATTTCGGCGCTGGCGCTGCCGCTGTCGATCATCCCGACCTTCGGCGTGATCTGGATCCTGGGCTTCAGCCTGAACATGATCACGCTGCTGGCGCTGGCGGTGGTGGTGGGCATCCTGGTGGACGATGCCATCGTCGAGGTCGAGAACATCGACCGCCACCTGGCGATGGGCAAGCCACCCAAGGTCGCCGCCACCGAGGCCGCCGACGAGATCGGCCTGGCCGTGATCGCGACCTCGGCCACGCTGGCGGCGGTGTTCATCCCGGTGGCCTTCATGCCCGGCATCGCCGGCAAGTTCTTCCTGGAGTTCGGCTGGACGGCGGCCACCGCCGTGATCTTCTCGCTGATGGTCGCGCGGCTGCTGACGCCGATGATGGCGGCCTACCAGCTCAAGCCCAAGCCGCACGTCGAGAAGGAATCGGCGCTGATGACGCGCTACCTGCGCCTGGTGGAATGGGCGTTGGCCAACCGCTTCACCACGCTGGCGCTGGCGCTGGCGATGTTCATCGGCTCGCTGGCGCTGGTGCCGCTGATACCGGCGACCTTCATCCCGGGCTCCGACCTCGGCCGCAGCAACCTCAGCCTGGAGCTGCCGCCCGGCGCGCGCCTGGACCAGACCGCGGCGATGAGCGAACGCGCCCGCGCCCTGATCAGCGACCTGCCCGAGCTGCGCCAGGCCTACGCCACCGTCGGCGGCGTGCTCGACCTGGGCGACCCGGCGGTCAACGGCATCAGCGAAGTGCGCAAGGTGACGATGGTGCTCGACTGGGGCCCCGAGGGCGAGCGCGAGCGCACGCAGAAGGAGCTCGAGCGCGAAGTGCGCAAGCGCCTGGAGCAGCTGCCCGGCGTGCGCCAGCGCTTCCTCAGCAGCGAGCCCGGCGAGCAGCTGATGCTGGTGCTCAGCGGCGACGACCCGGTGCGGCTCTACCAGGCGGCCGGCGAGTTCGAGCGCGACCTGCGCTCGCTGCCCGGCCTGGGCACGGTCAGCTCCACCGCCTCGCTGCTGCGCCCCGAGCTGGTGATCGTGCCCGACGCACGGCGCGCCGCCGATCTGGGCGTGTCCACGGTGGACATCGCCGAAGCGGCGCGCATCGCCACCAGCGGCGACTTCCGCCAGCGCCTGGCCAAGCTCAACCTGCCCGACCGCCAGGTGCCGATCCGCGTGCGCCTGGCCGAGGAAAACCTGTCGGACGAAGCGCTGCTGTCGCTGCTGCGCGTGCCCAGCGCCAAGGGCGGCACGGTGCCGCTGTCGGCCGTGGCCGAGATCCGCACCGGCACCGGGCCTTCGCAGGTCAACCGCTTCGGCCGCCAGCGCAACATCACCTTCACCGCCGAGCTCAACGGCCGCCCGCTGGGCGAAGTGATGGCCGAGGTGGAGCAGCTGCCGTCGCTGCAGCGGCTTCCGCCCGGCGTGCAGGTGCAGAACACCGGCGATTCGGAGATCTTCGTCGAACTGTTCGTCGGCTTCGCGCTGGCAATGGCGGCCGGCCTGTTCTGCGTGTACGCGGTGCTGTTGCTGCTGTTCAACCACGCCAGCCACCCGCTGATCATCCTGATGGCGGTGCCGCTGTCGGCCGGCGGCGCCTTCGGGCTGATGCTGCTCACCGGCACCCTGCTGTCGCTGCCGGCGCTGATCGGCTTGCTGATGCTGATCGGCATCGCCACCAAGAACTCGATCCTGCTGGTGGACTACGCCGTGATCGCCGAGGACGAGAAGGGCATGGACATGCACGACGCGCTGGTGGACGCCTGCCGCAAGCGCGCGCGCCCGGTGATCATGACCACCATCGCGATGACCGCCGGCATGCTGCCGATCGCCCTGGGCCTGGGCGCCGATGCGTCCTTCCGCCAGCCGATGGCGGTGGCCGTGATCGGCGGCCTGATCACCTCGACCCTGCTGAGCCTGGTGGTGATCCCGGCAGCGTTCGCGGCGATGGAGACGTTCACGCGGCGCTTCACGCGCCGGCGCGCCGGCGCCTGACGCGCCGGGCCGGCCCGGTCAGGGAAGGGCCGGCTCGGTGGGTTCGATGCCCGCGCAGGCGGCCACGGCGGGCGTCCGCGGCCGCTTGCAGAGCTCGCTGATCACCTTGTCCACGTTGGCCACCAGATAGGCCTCGGGCGCCGGCAGCGAGGCCAGGCGCTCGCGGGCCTGGGCCGCGTGTTCACCCGCGGCCGTGAAGTCACGGGTCTGGATCATCGTGCCGGCCAGGGCCACGCGCGCCATGATCCCCATCTCCACGGCGCCCAGGCGGTCGGCCATGGCCGCCGCGTCGCGCGCCAGCGATTCGGCATAGGCGAACTCCTCCCGGCGCAGCGCGTCCATGGCCAGGCTGTAGGCGGACCCCACGATCATCGGGTGGTCGCCCTTGAAGGCCGCGCGGCGCATGGCCAGCGACTCCTTCTTCATCGCGTAGGCTTCGTCCTTGCGGCCCAGGTCGTCCAGCACGTAGGCGTGGTTGTTGACCAGCACGGCCAGCTCCGGGCCACCGTCCGGGAATACCGCCTGCATCTGCGTGCGCGCTTCGCGGTAGAGGCCATCGGAGGCCTCCAGTTCGCCCAGGCCGTGCGCCACGTAGGCCAGGTTGCCGGTGAGCAGCGCTGGCGCCGAGGGCTGGTCGGGCACCCGCGCACCCGCGTCCAGCAGCGCCCTGGCGCGTTCGAATTGTTCGCGCGCGCGCGGGTAGTCCTCGGCGTCGAGGTAGAGCTGGCCCAGGTTGTTCACCGTCACGAAGTAAAGCGGGTCGGCTTGCTGCCCGGCACGCTCCAGGCCGCCGATCACCTCTTTCAGCAAGGTCTCCGCCTCCTCGGTGCGCTGCTGGTCCTTGCGCAGCTGGGCCACGGCCTCGCGCACGCGCTGGGTCTCCACGGCGTCGTCGCCGAAGGCCCGCCGCGACTCGTCCAGCGCCAGCAGCAGTTCGCGTTCCGCGAGGTCCAGGCGATAGCGGCTGAGCATGCTGTAGCCGAGCGAGAAGCGGATGCGCGACGACAGGTCGGGACGACCGGCGAAGCGCTCGCCCACCTGGGCGGACGCCTGGTCCACGGCCTGGCTCAGGGTGATCTCGGTGCCGGCGTTGTAGGGATCGGAGCTGCCGAGCACGTCCAGCAGGAACGCGTTTACGGCCTGGGTGTCCTCGGCCGCGCGCGTTGCCTCGCGCGCCTGCCAGGCGGCGATGCCACTGGCCACCAGCACCGCCACCAGCGCCGTGGAGCCCAGCGCGGCGCCCACCTTGTGGCGCCGCAGGAACTTGCCCAGGCGGTAACCCGCGGAGTCCGGGTGCGCCTGCACCGGCTGCCCCGACAGGTAGCGCCGGATGTCATCGGCCAGCTCCTGCGCGGAACCGTAGCGCCGGCCGGCTTCCTTGTGCATCGCCTTGGCGACGATGCGCTCGACGTCCTGGCCGATCTGCGCGCGCCGCCGCCTGCGTTCTTCGTCCGGCAGCGCCGCCTTGTCCAGCATCTTGCGCATCGGCTCGGGCAAGGTGTCGCAGACCACGTGCTCGGCTTCGCCAGGCCGCAGGCCACCCAACTCGTAGGGGCGGACGCCGGCGATCAGCTGGTACAGCACCACGCCGAGCGAATAGACATCGGAACTGGTGGTGAGCGCCTCCTGGCGCACCTGCTCGGGGCTGGCATAGGCGGGCGTCATCGCGGTCAGCGAGGTGTTGCCGTCCGCCGGGCGCGGCTCCTGCTCCAGGATCTTGGCGATGCCGAAATCCAGCAGCCGCGGTTCGCCGTTGGCGCCGACCAGGATGTTGTCGGGCTTGAGGTCGCGGTGCACGATCAGGTGCCGGTGTGCTTCCTGCACGCCGTCGCAAACCTTGCAGAACAAGCGCAGCCGGGCCGGCACGTCCAGCGCGTTCGCCTTGCAGTAGTCGGTGAGCGAAACGCCGTCGACGTACTCCATGACCAGGTAGGGAATGCCGCCCGCGGTGCTGCCACCGTCGAGGATGCGGGCGACGTTGGGGTGGCTCATGCGCGCCAGGATCGAGCGCTCGTCCTCGAAGCGGGTGATCAGCTTGCGCCGGAACTCCGCGGCGGCCAGCAGGTGCACCGGCCGCACCAGCTTGATCGCCACCTGCTGGTCGTAGACATCGTCGGCGCGCCGGCCGAGGTAGACGACCCCCATGCCGCCGGCTTCCAGCGGCTTGAGCAGCTCGTAGTTGCCCAGCCGTTCGCCGACCTTGGGGAACTCCGGGGGAACCGCTTCCGGCGCGACCGCGGTGGCCTCCATGAAGTCGCCCGCGGCCTGCTCGGCGCGCAGCAGGCGCCGGGCGCGTTCGGCGACGGCGGGCGAAACCGGCTGCGCCTCCAGCCAGGCCTCGCGCTGGTCCACCGGCTGTTCCAATGCCTGCTCGAACAGCTGCAGCACCTGGATCTCAAGCGACGTCTTCATGCCTCTCCCCTGGCCGCCCACCGGCCGGACACTAGCAGAAGGCGCAGGCAGGGCGCGGATCGGCTCAGCCGGCGCGCTGCTAGACTCGCGGCCATGGCCGGAGACGTCACTTCCCTGTTGGCGGCATGGCGCGGCGGCGACCCCGACGCCCGCGACCGGCTGGTGGCCATCGTCTACCCGGAACTGCACGCCCTGGCCGACCGCCAGCTCCGGGGCGAACGCGGCGACCACACGCTGCAGCCCACCGCCCTGGTGAACGAAGCCTACCTCCGGCTGTCCGGCCTGGACCGCATCGGCTGGCAGGACCGCGCGCACTTCGTGCGGATGGCGGCGCGGGTGATGCGCGAGATCCTCGTCGACCACGCCCGGCGCCGCAACGCCGCCAAGCGCGACGGCGGCCAGCGCGTCACGCTCACCGGCCTGGACCTGCCGGACGACCGGCGCGACCTGGACGTGGTGGCCTTGGACGAGGCCCTGACGCGACTGGCCCAGATCGACCCCGACAAGGCCCGGCTGGTGGAGCTGCGCTATTTCGGTGGGTTGGGCATCGAGGAAACGGCCGAGGCCCTGGGCACCTCGCCCGCCACCGTGAAGCGGCACTGGCAGGCCACGCGGGCCTGGCTGTTCGACGCGCTGTCGGCCGACGACTGATCCGGCGAGGGCGGTGAGCCGATCCGGCCCCGCACTGCGCCTACTCCTGAAACAGGAGGGTCCACCATGCGCACGTCCCCGCTCCGACGTCTCCCGATCATCTGCCTGCTGGCCACCGGGCTGGCGGCCTGCAGCCGCGGACCTGCGCCGGAAGGCCAGGCCCCGGCCGGGCCCGCGCAAGGCGGGCAAGCCAGCGCCGAAGGCCAAGCCCAATCGGCACCGCCGGATCCGTATGCGCCGCCAACGGCGACCGCGATGGCACCGGCCGCGATGGTTGCCGGAAGCACCCCGGCACCGGCACCCGCCGCGGCTTCCGACGCGGGCTTCCAGCGCCTGCCGGTGGTCGACCCGTCCGGCTTCGAGAAGCCCATGCCGGCCCTCTGGGTCGAGGTTCCCGCCGGGTGGCAGGCCAGCGGCGGCGTGGTCTGGAACGCCCAGGCACCGTGCGGCGCCAGCCCCAGCTACCAGTGGCATGCGCAATCGCCGGATGGCCAGCGTGCCATCGCGCTGCTGCCGGCCGAAGCCTGGACCTGGGACAACCTGGGCATGGACCTGCCCGGCGGCCGATGCCCGCGCTGGCCGATCACCGACGTGCGCGCCTACCTGCAGTCCTGGGTCCAGCGGAACCGGCCCGGCGCCCGGCTGCTCGACTACCGCGCGCGCAATGACCTGGTGGTGTCGCCGCCGCCGGCCTCCGACGGCCAGACCCGCTACTGGAAGGAAGGCGGTGAACTGCTGATCGCCTACGCCGGCCCGGGCGGCGAAACGCGCGAGGCGGTCGCCGCCGTGGTGCTGTTCAACGAAACGACGATGGCGGGCGTGATGCCCGGCGAAGTGCGCCGGTTCCTGGGCGGGCTGGCCGGCTCGCCGGTCGCGACGCGGGCGCCGGCGGGCCAGCTCGACCTCGACCTGCTCACCCACTTCGCCCGATCGGTGCAGCCGGACCCGCAGTGGCAGGCGCGGATGGACCGGCACAACCAGCAGCTCGCCGCGCAGGGACTGCAGGGGCAGCGCGAGCGCGGCGCGATCATCGCCGACACCCAGCGCACCGTCGCCGACATCCAGCAGGCCGGCTGGGAGCGCAGAAACGACAGCAGCGATGCGATGCACCGGCGCACCATCGACGGCATCAACAACGTCGACCGCTACGCCGACCCCGTCAGCGGCAACGAAGTGCAGCTCGACAACCGCTACGACCACGCCTGGCGCACGCAGGACGGGACCTACCTGCAGAGCAACGACCCCAACCTCAACCCTTCGACGGACCTTGGCGTCGACGCCGAGGCCATGGACCGCATCGAATGAAGACCCGGCCCGCACTTTCCGTCTCGCGTTGCATCGCCCTGGCCCTGGCCGGCCTGGCGATGGCCGCGCCCGGCGCCGCGCAGGACAGCTTCGGCGGTACGCCGCCGCAGCAACAGCCGCAGCCGCGGCAACCGCAGCCGCAACCCTATGCGCCGCCCGCGGCACCCGCGGGTACCGCGCCGGGCACGTCGTTCACACCGGCAGCGCCGGCGGACGACGCGCTGGCCCGGCAGGCGCAGGCCGAGCGCCAGGACATGGGCGTGGCGGCGACGACCTCGCTCAAGTCCGGAGGCCTGCACGGGCCGACGCCGAACCAACTGCCGGGCGGCCGGTTGGTGACCACGGCGGAACTGGCGCAACTGCTGCGCGACCCGGCCAGCGGCACCCTGGTGTTCGACGTGCTCGGCGGGCCGCAGCGACTGCCCAACGCACTGCCGGTGGTGCCGGCCTCCCAGGGAGGCAGTTTCGACGACGGGGTGCAGCGCGAATTCGGCCAGTACCTGCAGCAGGTCACCCAAGGGCGGAAGGACCGGCCGATGGTCTTCTACTGCCAGTCCGTCCAGTGCTGGATGAGCTACAACGCCGCCCTGCGCGCGACGCGGCTGGGCTACACCAACGTGCTCTGGTACCGCGGCGGCATCGAGGCCTGGCAAAAGGCCGGCCTGCCGCTGGCCAGCGGCGGCATGCCGGGCGGTTGATCGCACCGCCCTGCCGGGCCCTGGAAGGACGGCCCCGCCGGAGCGGCGGCCTGTGGTTCAGCAGGTGCGGCGGCTCAACGCACGCAGGGATTGCCCTCGCCCGGAATGCAAACGGTGCGCATGGTGTCGTTGGTGCCGGCGCGGGCGCTGCGGGCCTTTTCCTCGCGCTGGGCGACGGTCAGGCACTCGGTGGTCGGCATGCGCGAGCCGAGGCGGATCTCCTTCTTGCAGACCATGCGGCCCTTGTCGTCGTTGCGGACCATGGCGACGATGGTTTCCTGCGCGTTGTAGAGCTCGATGCGTTCCTCGGGCTGCAGTTCCATCGCGTTCTCGTGGCCCTCGAGCAGGCGGGCGATCTTGTTGCGCGCGCTCTCGGCCTGGGCCAGCGAGCCCTTCTTGAGGCGGCCGTAGGTGCCGTCGCGCGCCATGGCGATGGTGTCGTCGATTTCGTCGATGAAGGCCTCGGCGTCGGTGATCTTCCTGGCCTCGGCGTCGGCACGCTGGGCAATCGAGGCGGTTTCGGTCTCTTCGGCGATGCGCGCCTGTGCGGCCAGGGGCAGGGCCAGCAGGCAGGACAGGAACAGGGTGCGGAGCTTCATGGCGGGATCTCCTGGTGACGGGGCACGACGTGGCCGACGCCAGGCCCCTGGAAGCCCGAGGATACCGCGGCTGACTCGCGGAGCAAGTGCCGCCACCCCCGGGCGCCGGGGTTGCGGACGCCCCGGGGGAGATCGACCATGGGCGCGCCAGCGACGCGATCCAGGCCCGCCGGCGCATCGCCCCGCCCGGGGCTCAGCAGGTCACCCTACGAACAGGAGACGCGTGCCATGGGGAAGAAGTTCACTGCAATCACGGTTGGCCTGCTGCTGGCGGCCGGCGCCGCGCAGGCCGCCGCGCCGACGGCGAAGACACCGCGCGGACAACAGGTCTACGAGATCGTCAGGAAATGGGCGCCGCACGTGCAGGAGGTCTATGGCGTCGAACCCATGGACTGGGCGGGCCAGATGGCCTCCACCTTCGCCGGGGCCGACCTTGCGGCCCTTTCGGCGGCGGCACAGGCCCGCACCTTCGACGAGATGAGCGAACGCCTGCTCTCCCGCCAGCCCACGACGCTGGAATACAACCAGGCCATGGCGGCCAATCCGACGCCGGACGCGCTGGGTGACGCCGCCACCGACCTGGTGTTCGTGCCCGTCACGCCTTGCCGCATCATCGACACCCGGGTCGCCGGCGGCGTGATCCCGGCCAACAGCACGCGCGACTTCGACATCACCGACGTCACCGATTACGCGTTCCAGGGCGGCGCCGCGACCAACTGCAACGTCGGTGCCGCTGGCTCGTTCGCCGCCGCCATGATCAATTTCATCGTCGTCACCCCCAGCACGGCCGGCTACATCACCGCGTACCCCTTCCAGGCAAGCCAGCCGCTGGCGGCGACGGTCAACTATGTCGCGGGTGACATCCGGGGCAATCTCTCGGTGGTCAAGCTGGACCAGGGGGCGGCGGCGAGCGAGATGTCGGTGTACACCTTCGCGCAGACGCACCTGGTCGCGGACATCGTCGGCTACTTCATCAACCCGGCGGCCACCAACCTCGATTGCGTATCCACGAGCGTCGCCTCTTTCTCGATCGCGGCGAACACCGTCAACTTCTTCAACAACCCGGCCTGCCCGGCCGGCTATCGCGCGACGACGCCTTATTGCTGGACGGCGGCGTCAGGCGTGTACGCACAGGGCAGCGGATACAACGCCAACTCGCCCGGCAGCCCCACCTTCTGCTCGTGGCAGAACACCACGGGCTCGAATCAGACGACATTCGGCGGCAACGTTTGCTGTCGCGTACCCGGGCGGTGAAGACCGTCGCCGCCCGGCCGGCGGCCGGCCGGCGGCCGGCCGGCGGGCGGGCGGCGGGC
>NZ_JALHQI010000082.1 GCF_022842045.1 Arenimonas sp.
GGCGGCCGCCCCCGCCGAGGCCCCGCGCCCGGCACCGGCCGCCCCTGCCGCCGCGCTGTCGGCCGAGGCCGTGGGCAAGTCCACCAAGGACATCCCCGAGGGCCATACCGTGCGTTCGCCGATGGTCGGCACCTATTACGAGTCGCCGAGCCCGGACAAGCCGCCGTTCGTGAAGGTGGGCCAGACCGTGAAGCAGGGCGAGACGCTCGGCATCATCGAGGCCATGAAGATGTTCAACCCGATCGAGGCCGAGGTGTCCGGCACCGTGACGGCCGTGCTGGTCAAGAACGGCCAGCCGATCGAATTCGACGAGCCCATGTTCGTCATCAGCTGAAGGCGCTTCCCATGCTCGACAAGATCGTCATCGCCAACCGCGGCGAGATCGCGCTGCGCATCCTGCGCGCCTGCCACGCGCTCGGCATCAAGACCGTGGCCGTGCACTCCACCGTCGACCGCAACCTCAAGCACGTGGCCATGGCCGACGAGTCGGTCTGCATCGGCCCGGCGCCGTCGTCGGAGAGCTACCTCAACATCCCGGCCATCATCGCCGCGGCCGAGGTCACCGACGCCCAGGGCATCCACCCGGGCTACGGCTTCCTGAGCGAGAACGCCGATTTCGCCGAGCGCGTGGAGAAGTCCGGCTTCACCTTCATCGGCCCGACCGCGAACGTGATCCGCATGATGGGCGACAAGGTCGAAGCCATCCGCGCCATGAAGGAGGCCGGCGTGCCCTGCGTACCCGGCTCCGGCGGCCCGCTGCCCGACGACAGCGCCGAGTGCATCAGCCACGGCCGCGAGATCGGCTACCCGGTGATCATCAAGGCCGCCGGCGGCGGCGGCGGCCGCGGCATGCGCGTGGTGCACAGCGAAGGCGCGCTGATGACCGCCATCGCCGCCACCAAGCAGGAAGCCAAGGCCGCGTTCGGCAACGACATGGTCTACATGGAGAAGTTCCTGGAGAACCCGCGCCACGTGGAGATCCAGGTGCTGAGCGACGGCCAGGGCAACGCCATCCACCTGGGCGAACGCGACTGCTCGATGCAGCGCCGCCACCAGAAGGTGGTCGAGGAAGCGCCGGCCCCGGGCATCACCGACGAGCAGCGCGCCGAGATCGGCCGCATCTGCACCGAGGCCTGCGTGCGCATCGGCTACCGCGGCGCCGGCACCTTCGAGTTCCTGTACGAGAACGGCCGCTTCTACTTCATCGAGATGAACACCCGCATCCAGGTGGAGCACCCGGTGACCGAGATGATCACCGGCATCGACCTGGTGCGCGAGCAGCTGCTGATCGCCAGCGGCCAGAAGCTGAGCATCAAGCAGAGCGACATCAAGATCACCGGCCACGCCATCGAGTGCCGCATCAACGCCGAGGACCCGGAGAGCTTCCTGCCCAGCCCCGGCCTGATCCGCCACTTCCACGCGCCGGGCGGCCCGGGCGTGCGGGTGGATTCGCACATCTACGAGGGCTACAAGGTCCCGCCGAACTACGACTCGATGATCGGCAAGCTGATCGTGCACGGGGCGACCCGGGCCCAGGCCATCGCCCGCATGCGCGTGGCGCTGAGCGAGATGGTGGTGGACGGCATCAAGACGAACGTGCCGCTGCAGCAGCGCATCCTCGCGGACGTGGGCTTCCAGCAGGGCGGCACCAACATCCATTACCTCGAGAAGCGGCTGGCGGAGCGCAAGGAAAAGGCGATCGGGCTGGGATGAAGCGGCTGCTCGCGCTGCTGGCCTTCGGCGGCCTGGCCGTCGCCCTGCCCGCGCCGTCGGCGGCATCGGCGGACGGCGAGGGCTACGCGCTGGTCGCCACGTACGGGAAGCGCGAGGCGGCGAAGGCCTGGGAGGCCATCCGCCGCATCGAGACGCGGCGGCTGGAGGCCATTGATCCCGCACTGGTCGAACGCATGCTCGACAATCCCGACACGTACCGCTACACGGCGATGTCGCGCGAACCCAACATCGCGGACAGCGAGTTCGCCGGGCACTGGCGCTTCTTCGGCGAAGTAGGCGACCGCCGGCCCTACGCGGCCTGGCGGCGCCTGCCGTCGACGGGCGCCGCGCCTCCGCGGTTCGAGCTCTACTGCAGCGGGCGCGCCTGCGATGAGCTCCGCGGCCAGCTGGCGGCCATGCACGAGACGCACGAGCAGACGCCGTCGCAACTCGAGGCATGGAAGGCGGCCGCCGCCGCCGAGACCTGCGAGCCGGGCCCGGTGTCCACGCCGGCTCCCCGCTATCCGCCGAAGCTGCTGCGGGAGGCGGAATCCGGGACGGTCGAACTAGTACTGCTGGTGAACCGCTGCGGCCAGGTGCAGCGGGCGTGGGTCGGCCGCTCTTCCGGCTATCCCGGCCTGGACGCCGCCGCGGTCGAAGCTGCAGGCACCTGGCGCATCGCGCCGCCGCAGGACGGCGCCGCCAGCGCGATCGCGCGGACGCACGTCCGCTTCGGCCTCTGAGGCGCGATCGCCAACCGCGGCTGAATGGGCGCGGTCGCCTTACGATTTATTGACACGACGCGCCGGCGCATCGCCGACGATGCCGGCTCGATGACCGGGGGATGGCCGCGGTCGAGCACCGGCGCGAGGCTGCCTTGGCGGATCCCACTGCTTCCCCTGCGCGACGCAGCCTGGGCGCGAACACGCTGACCGCGATCGCGGCGGCGCTGCTGGCGCTGGCCTACAGCGCCAGCTTCTGGCGTCAGCTCGGTGCCGCCGACCTGCCCGGCGGGCTGCGCGGGGCGCTGTTCCTGCTCGCGGCCTTCGCGGTGCTGTTCGCATTCAACGGGCTGTTGCTGTCGTTCGTGGCGTGGCGCGGGCTGCAGAAGCCGGCCCTGGCCATCGTGCTGGTGCTGTCGGCAGCCGCCGCGTATTTCATGGACGGCTACGGCGCGGTAATCGACCGGCACGCGCTGCAGAGCGTGCTCGAGACCGACCTGCGCGAGGGCAGCGAATGGCTGTCGTGGTCGATGGCGGGCTACCTGCTCGTGCTCGGCTTGCTGCCCGTGCTGGCGCTGGTGAAACTGCCCGTGCGCTATCGCCCCTGGCCACGCGAACTCGCGGGCCGCGCCGGCTTCATGGTCGCGATGCTGGCGGTGATTGGCCTGGCGGTGCTGCCGTTCTCGCGCGAGTTCTCGTCGACCGCGCGGAACCATGCCCAGCTGCGGCACCTGGCCACGCCGGCCAACCTGTTCAACGCGGTGCGCGGCTACGCCAAGCACGCGGCGCCCGGCGAACCCGTGGTGGTGGCGCCGCTGGGCACCGACGCCCACGGCGGCAGCCGCTACGGCGTGCGCAAGCCGGTGCTGCTGGTGATCGTGGTGGGCGAGTCGGCGCGCGCCGACAGCTTCAGCCTGGCCGGCTACCCGCGCCAGACCAACCCCGAGCTGGCGAAGATCGCGCCGGTGTTCTTCCCCAACGTGAGTTCGTGCGGCACCAACACCGCGACCTCGCTGCCCTGCATGTTCTCCGACCTGGGCCGCGCGCGTTACGAGGAAGCGTCCGCGCGCGGTCGCGAGAACCTGCTCGACGTGATCGCCCACGCCGGGCTGCAGGTGGAGTGGGAAGACAACAATACCGGCAGCAAGGGCGTGGCCGCGCGCCAGCGCGAGGAGTCGATAGCGAAGCTGCCGGCCACGCAACCCTGCGACGCCGACGGCTGCCTCGACGAGCGCCTGGTCGAACACCTGCGCGACGAGCTGGCCGCGCCGGGCACCGCCGACAAGGTGTTCGTGCTGCACCAGATAGGCAGCCACGGCCCGGCCTACTTCAAGCGCTACCCGCCGCAGTTCGAGCGTTTCACGCCGACCTGCCGCAGCGTGTCGCTGCAGGACTGCACCACCGAGGAAATCCGCAACAGCTACGACAACACCATCCTCTACACCGACCACGTGCTGGCCGCGCTGATCCGCCTGCTCGAGCACGAGGCCGGCGACCGCGCGCCCGCACTGCTGTACCTCTCCGACCACGGCGAATCCACCGGCGAACACGGGCTCTACCTGCATGGTGCGCCGTACGCGCTGGCACCCGGCGAGCAGACCCACGTACCGATGCTGCTGTGGACCTCGCCGGCCTTCCTGCGCTGGCGCGGCCTCGACACCGGCTGCGTGCAGGCCCGCCGCAGCGACCCGCTCAGCCACGACAACCTGTTCCACACCGTGCTGGGCCTGCTCGACCTGCAAACCTCGGTTTACGAGCCGAAGCTGGACGCCCTGGCCGGCTGCGCGCCGGCCTGAGGACTCACCCGGGATAATTTCTGATGGCGACGCCCGCCGCGAGTCGTTAGCGTTGGGGCACACCCGCCACCGGATGACTCGCCTTGAAGCACGGCCGCCCGCTCGCTCTTTCGGTTCTTGCCATCGCCCTGCTCCCGGGCTGCGACATCCTCGACAAGATCCCGCGGACGCCGGAGGATTTCGCCCTGGCGGCCAGCCCGTTCGGCGCCGCCACGCGCGAGCTGCTGGAGGAATCGTCCGAGGGCAAGGTCTACCGCGTCATGATCGAGTCCAAGCGCGCTGCGTCCTGGACACAGGCGGACTTTGCGATGTGGGAGACACTGCAGCACTCGTGCCCGGACGGCGAGCGATACGTAACGCTTTCCACCAAACCGGAGGTGGTGCTCGGCTCCGTGGACTCCGGGGAGAGCAGCCGCCGGGAATGGCCGGCCGGCACCCTTTTCGTTCGCACATTACGCTGTGCACCCAAGCCTTCCTACGAATTCGAGTTCGAAGCCTCCGTCACGCAGGACAAGGGCTACGGACAAATGTTCCGCAGGTTGTCAGACGCCGCTCCTAGCTCACAGGCCCGCCAGGTCGTGCGCCCCATCCTGGATTCCCCGGCCGCGCCGAAATACGAGCAAGTCGAGCAGATTATTGGCCTCGCGGTCCATCAAATGCTGGCCAATTGCAATGACGGGGTCGTAGTGACGCATCCGATGATCGGTGCGTTCCCCACGGCTATCGAGGCCAAGGACCGCGGTCAGCTCGCTGGCTACGTGGGCTTCATTTTGGAATGCCAGGGCCGGTCGCCAGGGACGGCTGCCACGGGCAGCTGAGCCCCGGCAGTGCGACAATGGCGGCCCCGCCGTCGCCAACGCCGCCATGCCCTTCCTCGAACTCTCCCTGCGCGTCCGCGCCGAAGACGAACACCGCGCCGAGAATGCGCTGATGGACCTCGGCGCGCTGTCGGTCACGCTGATGGACGCCGACGCGGCCACGCCGAACGAGAAGGCCGTGCTCGAACCGGGCGTGGGCGAGACGCCGCTGTGGCCGGAAATCACGCTGCTGGCGCTGTTCCCGGGCGACACCGTGGCCGAGCTGGTGCTGCACGCGCTGGAATCCTTCGATGATGCGATCGACCTGTCACAGGCCGACTTCCGCGAAGTCGCCGACCAGGACTGGGAGCGCGCGTGGATGGACCAGTACGTGCCGCTGAGCTTCGGCACCCGCACCTGGATCGTGCCCTGGAACATGGACCCGCCGCCGGAAGCGCGCGACGGCGTGATCGTGCGGCTCGACCCGGGCCTGGCCTTCGGCTCGGGCACGCACCCGACCACGTCGCTGTGCCTGCAGTGGCTCGATTCGCTGGTGCTGCGCGACAAGGTGGTGCTCGACTTCGGCTGCGGCTCCGGCATCCTCGCGCTGGCCGCGCTCAAGCTCGGCGCCAAGGCCGCGGTGGGCGTGGACAACGACCCGCAGGCCCTGGCCGCCACCGCCGACAACGCCGAACGCAACGGCGTCGGCGACCTGCTCACGGTGTATTCGCCCGAAGACGAACCGGCCGCGACCTATCCCGTGGTCGTGGCCAACATCCTCGCCTCTGCGCTCGATGCGCTGGCCGAAACCCTCGCCTCGCGCGTCGCGCCCGGCGGCGTGATCGCGCTGTCCGGCATCCTGCAGGGGCAGGAGGACGCGTTGCTGGAGCGCTATGCGGCTTGGTTCGATCACTTGGTGGCGGCGCAGGAGGGGGATTGGATGCGGATTACAGGCGTGAGGAAAGCAGGCACTGGGGAATAGGAACTAGGAAATAGGAAATAGGAACTAGTGAGAGGCAAAAGCCGGATCCCGGCTCTTACTATTTCCTAGTTCCTACTTACTATTTCCTGTCCCCTGCCCTCCCCCAATCACCCACTCCGCCCGCCGGCTATCATCCCCCCATGCCCCCCAAAACCCCGCGCTTCGCCACCGCCGCCGCCGACGACACCGCACCCACGCTCCGCCGCCTGCCCTGGGGCTGGGCCGGGCTGGTGGTCGCGCTGGGCCTGCTGCTGTTGCTGCAGCTGGTGCTGGCCGACCGGGCGCGCCTGGCCGGGGATGCGAACTGGCGGCCGCGGCTGGAGCTGGCCTGCGGCGTGCTGGGCTGCGACCTGCCGCCCTGGCATGCACCCGACGATTTCCGGGTCACCACGCGTGAAGTGCAGCCGCACCCGACCGTGCCGGGGGTGCTGCTGGTCACCGCCAGCTTCCGAAACGATGCCCGCTGGGCGCAGGCCTGGCCGGTGCTGGAGATCGCGCTGCAGGACCTCGATGGCCAGGCGCTCGGCCTGCGCCGCTTCCAGCCGGTGGAGTACCTGGGCAGCCCGCCGGCCTCGCCGCTGATCGCGCCCGGCCAGTCGGCCAGCGCCACCCTCGAGATCCTGGACCCGGGCAAACGGGCGGTCGCGTTCACCTTCGACTTCCACTGAGGAATCGTCCCGGGTCCTGTCCGGAAGTACGGGTCGCACCGCGTTTTGGATTGACGTAGACTCCCTTCCCCCGTCGCCCAGCGCCGGGACCGCAAGGAAGCGGACAATCCCCCACGGAGCTGACTTCCAGTGAATGCCCTGCCGGCCGCGCGCGCGGATTCCAACGCTTCCACCCCCAGCCACACCCCGCTGCGCGACCATGTCTCGCGCTCCGTGCGGCGCTACCTGCTCGACATCAACGGCTGCGAGATCGACGATCTCTACGAAGTCGTGCTGCGCGAAATCGAAGCCCCGCTGTTCGCCGAGGTGCTGCGCCACTGCGACGGCAACCAGAGCCGCGCCGCCGCCATGCTCGGCCTCAACCGCGCCACCCTCCGCAAGAAACTCAAGGCCTACGGCCTGGCCTGAGCCCGCTATAATCGCGGCCCTCCCCACGAGGTGCCCGATGACCGCCGAACGCCAACCCGTCCGCCGCGCGCTGCTTTCCGTTTCCGACAAGACCGGCGTGGTCGAACTGGCCCGCGGGCTGGCCGCGCTGGGCGTCGAGCTGCTGTCGACCGGCGGCACCGCCAAGGCGCTGCGCGAGGCCGGGCTGGCGGTGCGTGATGTCAGCGAAGTCACCGGGTTCCCGGAAATCATGGATGGCCGGGTCAAGACCCTGCACCCGAAGATCCACGGCGGCTTGCTGGGCCGCGAGGGCGTGGACGATGCGGTGATGGCCGAACACGGCATCGCGCCGATCGACCTGCTGGTGGTCAACCTCTACCCGTTCGCACAGACCGTGGCCAAGCCCGGCTGCAGCTATGACGACGCCATCGAGAACATCGACATCGGCGGCCCGGCCATGCTGCGCGCCACCGCCAAGAACCACGCGCGCACCAGCGTGCTGGTCGATCCGTCCGATTACGACGCCTTCCTGGCCGCATTGAAGGACGGCGGCAGTACGCCGGCCATGCGCCGCGCGTTCGCCGCCAAGGCCTATGCCCACACCGCCGCCTACGACGGCCAGATCGCGCAGTGGCTTTCGCCGCGCGCGGAAGACCCCGCCCAGCCGGAGGCCTGGCCGAAGACCTTCCACGCCTCGCTGCAGCTGGCGTCGGCCCTGCGCTACGGCGAGAACCCGCACCAGCGCGGCGCGCTCTACGTCGAGGCGGGCGCGCCGCAGGGCATCGTCGCCACCGCGCGCTTCCTGCAGGGCAAGGAGCTGAGCTACAACAACCTGGCCGACGCCGACGCCGCGCTCGAGTGCGTCAAGGCCTTCGACGCGCCGGCCTGCGTGATCGTCAAGCACGCCAACCCCTGCGGCGTCGCCGTGGCCGCCAGCCTGATGGAGGCCTACGACCGCGCCTTCGCGGTGGACCCCACCTCGGCCTTCGGCGGGATCATCGCCTTCAACCGCGAATTGGACGCCGCCACCGCCGCCGAGATCCTCAAGCGCCAGTTCGTCGAGGTCGTCATCGCGCCTTCGATCGCGGCCGACGCACTGCCGCACTTCGCCAAGAAGGCCAATGTGCGCGTCCTCGCCTGCGGCGAGCTGCGCGCGACGTCCGGCTTGGAGTACAAGCGAATCGCCGGCGGCCTGCTGGTGCAGGACGCCGACACCGACGCGCTCGGTGCCGCCGACCTGAAGGTCGTCAGCAAGCTGGCGCCCACCGACGCCCAGCTGCGCGACCTGCTGTTCGCGTGGAAGGTGGCGATGTACGTCAAGTCCAACGCCATCGTCTATGCGCGCGACCTGCAGACCGTCGGCATCGGCGCCGGCCAGATGAGCCGCGTGGTCAGCGCGAAGATCGCCGGGCTCAAGGCCGAGGAGGCCGGGCTGGTGGTGCCGGGCTCGGTGATGGCCTCCGACGCCTTCTTCCCCTTCCGCGACGGCATCGACGCCGCCGCGGCCGCCGGCATCGCCGCGGTGATCCAGCCGGGCGGCTCGATGCGCGACGGCGAAGTCATCGCCGCCGCCGACGAACACGGCATGGCCATGGTGTTCACCGGCCGCCGCCACTTCCGCCACTGAGCGCGCGCCCGCCCGCCATCGCCTCCGGAGCATTCCCATGAAAGTCCTCGTCATCGGTTCCGGCGGCCGCGAGCACGCGCTGGCCTGGAAGCTGGCGCAATCGCCGCGCGTCAGTGAAGTGCTGGTCGCGCCCGGCAACGCCGGCACCGCCACCGAAGCGCGCTGCCGCAACGTGCCGGTGAAGGCCACCGATATCGAAGCACTACTGGCGCTGGCCGCCGACGAGAACGTGGGCGTCACCGTGGTCGGCCCCGAGGCGCCGCTGGTGAAGGGCGTGGTGGATGCCTTCCGCGCCGCCGGCCGCCGCATCTTCGGGCCCACGGCCGCTGCGGCGCAGCTCGAGGGCAGCAAGGCCTACGCCAAGGATTTCCTGGCGCGGCACAAGATCCCCACCGCCTACTACGGCGTGTTCGAGGACAGCGCGCTGGCGCTGCAGCACGTGCGCGACCACGGCGCGCCGATCGTGATCAAGGCCGACGGCCTGGCCGCGGGCAAGGGCGTGGTGGTGGCGATGACGGTCGCCGAAGCCGAGGCCGCCATCATCGACATGCTCGAGGACGAAGCCTTCGGCGACGCCGGCGCGCGCGTGGTCATCGAGGAGTTCCTGGAAGGCGAGGAAGCCAGCTTCATCTCGATGGTGGACGGCCGCACCGCGCTGCCGATGGCGACGTCGCAGGACCACAAGCGCGTCGGCGACGGCGACACCGGCCCGAACACCGGCGGCATGGGCGCGTATTCGCCGGCCCCCGTGGTGACGCCCGAAGTGCACGCCCGCGTGATGCGCGAAGTGGTGGAGCCGACCGTGCGCGGCATGATCGCCGACGGCATCCCCTTCACCGGCTTCCTCTACGCCGGCCTGATGATCACGCCCGACGGCGCGCCCAAGGTCATCGAGTTCAACGTCCGCTTCGGAGACCCGGAAACCCAGCCGGTGATGCTGCGCCTGCGCAGCGACCTGCTGGACCTGGTGGAGGCCGCGATCGACGGCCGCCTGGACCAGGTGCAGGCCGATTGGGATCCGCGCCCGAGCCTGGGCGTGGTGATGGCCGCCGACAACTACCCGGGCACGCCGCGCACCGGTGACGCCATCTCGGGCCTGGCCACCGATCCGGGCCCCGAGGCCAAGGTCTTCCACGCCGGCACCGAGCTGCGCAACGGCGTGGTGGTCACCACCGGCGGCCGCGTGCTCTGCGCCTGCGCGCTGGGCGACACCGTGGCGCAGGCGCAGCAGCGCGCTTACGCCGCCGCCGACAACCTGCACTGGGAAGGCGCGTTCTACCGCACCGACATCGGCTGGCGCGCCATCGAGCGCGAGCGCCGCGGCTGATCGCCCCTCCCACGGGGAGCTTGGGAAAGGGCATCATCCTTGGCAACGCCTCGCCCGGATCGCCTGCCATGCGCCTGCCACGCTTCGCCACCCGTTGCTTTCCGCTCGCGCTGCTGCTGCCTGGCGCCGCGCTGGCGGTCGACCAGCCGTCCACCTACCCCGGCTGCGCCACGCGCAGCGTCAGCGTGCCCTGGGGCGGCAGCGTCGCGGTCGACCTGAAGGACTGCCACACCTTCGGCCTCGGCGTCGTGTCGAAGCCCCCGGCGCACGGCCAGGCCACGCCCGGCGCCAACGTGCCGCTCGACGGGTATCGCTACATCCACGGCGGCGCCACGCCGGCCGGCGGCGGGCGCGACCGGTTCGTGGTGCTCGACGACAACAGCGACACCATCATGGTCACCGTCACCATCGCGCCGCCCGCCGCCGCGTCCGGCATCACGCTCACGCCGGCCGCGCTGCCCCCGCTGCAGGCCGGCAAGCCGGTGGCGCTGGCGTTCGCGGCGTC
>NZ_JALHQI010000083.1 GCF_022842045.1 Arenimonas sp.
AAGAAGATCGCCAACGTGCGCGAGCTGCTGCCGGTGCTGGAAGGCGTCGCCAAGGCCGGCAAGCCGCTGCTGATCGTGGCCGAGGAAGTGGAAGGCGAGGCCCTGGCCACGCTGGTGGTCAACACCATCCGCGGCATCGTCAAGGTCTGCGCCGTGAAGGCCCCGGGCTTCGGTGACCGCCGCAAGGCGATGCTGGAAGACATGGCCATCCTGACCGGCGGCACCGTGATCTCCGAGGAAGTCGGCCTGCAGCTTGAGAAGGCGACCATCAAGGACCTGGGCCGCGCCAAGAAGGTGCAGGTCTCGAAGGAGAACACCACGATCATCGACGGCGCCGGCGCTGCCGACGGCATCCAGGCCCGCATCAAGCAGATCAAGGCCCAGATCGAAGAGACCTCGTCGGATTACGACCGCGAGAAGCTGCAGGAGCGCGTCGCCAAGCTCGCCGGCGGCGTGGCCGTGATCAAGGTCGGTGCCTCGACCGAGATCGAGATGAAGGAAAAGAAGGCCCGCGTCGAAGACGCCCTGCACGCCACCCGCGCTGCGGTGGAAGAGGGCATCGTCCCGGGCGGCGGCGTCGCGCTGATCCGCGCCAAGGCGGCCATCACCGGCCTCAAGGGCGCCAACGAAGACCAGAACCACGGCATCGTGATCGCCCTGCGCGCCATGGAAGCCCCGCTGCGCGAGATCGTCACCAACGCCGGTGAAGAGCCGTCGGTCATCCTCAACAAGGTCGTCGAGGGCAAGGCTGCCTACGGCTACAACGCCGCCAACGGCGAGTACGGCGACATGATCGAGTTCGGCATCCTGGACCCGACCAAGGTCACCCGCACCGCGCTGCAGAACGCGGCGTCCATCGCCGGCCTGATGATCACCACCGAAGCGATGGTGGCCGAGGCCCCGAAGAAGGATGACGGCGCCGGTGCCGGCGGCGGCATGGGCGGTGGCGGCATGGGCGGCATGGGCGGCATGGACTTCTAAGTCCCCGCCGTACCGCAGCAACCCGCAACACCAAAGGCCCCGCTCCGGCGGGGCCTTTTTCGTTTCATTCCGGAGGCGGTCAGGGGTTCGCCATGGGCCGCTGCAAGGCCGGGTATCCCGCCGACAGGGCGACTTTCTCACAAGGAATTCACATACCATCCGGATCTTCGACTTGGCCCAAACCGGAGACACCTATGCGCCGTCACCCGTTGACCCTAGGCCTGCTGTTTGCACTCGCCGCACAACCTGTCCTGGCGCAGGAGGAAACCGCCGGGCAGGAGGAGGCGGCTGTCCTCGATACGGTCGTCGTCACCGGCACCCGGGCAGCCAATCGAACCGTCGCCGAGTCCGCCGCGCCCATCGACGTCATCACGCCCGAAGCGCTGCAGGCGACCGGCACCACCGAGCTGGCCACGGCGCTCTCCCGGGCCCTGCCTTCCCTCAACTTCCCGCGCCCGGCCATCACCGACGGCACCGACGCCGTCCGCCCCGCCCAGCTGCGCGGCCTGGCGCCGGACCAGGTCCTGATCCTGGTCAACGGCAAGCGCCGCCACACCACCGCGCTGATCAACCTCAACGGCAGCCAGGGCCGGGGCTCCTCGCCGGTGGACCTCAACGCCATTCCGATCGCCGCCATCGAGCGCGTGGAGGTCCTGCGCGACGGGGCGTCCGCGCAATACGGCTCCGACGCCATCGCCGGCGTGGTCAACGTGGTGCTCAAGGGCAGCGGCAAGGGCGGCAGCCTTGCCGCCAACGTCGGCCAGTACAGTGCCGGCGACGGCCGCAGCTACCAGGCGCAGGGCGATGCCGGCTTCGCGTTGGGCGCGAGCGGCAAGCTTCACCTCGCCGCCGAATACGTGAACCGCGACCAGACTGATCGCGCCCGGCCCTACGTCCTTTCCCCGGGCGTGACCGTCCGCCCGGTCACCGCCCCGCCGCCGGGCGAAGTGGTGCAGCGCTACGGCGACCCGGAGATCGATCAGTACGCGCTCTCGGCCAACGCCTCGTTCGATGTGGGCGACGCGCTGACGCTCTATGGCTTCGCCAACGCCAGCCGCCGCGACGCCCTGTCGAACGGGTTCTTCCGGACTGCCGCCGACAGCCGCAACGTGCCGGCGATCTACCCGAACGGGTTCCTGCCGCAGATCCGCAACATCGCCGAGGATCGCGGCGCGGTGCTGGGCCTGCGCGGCGTGGTCGCGGGCGACTGGAATCTCGACATCAGCTACAACTACGGCAACAACGACCTCAGCTTCGACGTCGAGAACAGCCTGAACCGAAGCCAGGGCGCGGCTTCGCAGCGCAATTTCTACGCGGGTGCGCTGGACATTGCCCAGCAGGTATTCAATGTCGATGCCAGCAAGGGCTACGACGTGGCCTGGATGGACTATCCGCTCAACGTGGCGCTGGGTGCCGAATGGCGCGGCGAGGAATTCACCCAGAGCGCGGGCGAGCCCAACTCCTACCTCAACGGGGGCCAGCTGGTCGGCGGCAACCCGACGCCGTCCGGTTCGCAGGTCTTCCCGGGCTTCCGGCCCACGGATGCCGGCCAGTTCGACCGCGACAGCTATGCGGTTTACCTTGACGTCGAAATGCCGTTCAACGAGGCCTTTACCCTGGCTGCGGCGGTCCGCGCCGAGGAATACAGCGACTTCGGCAGCACCACGTCGGGCAAGGTTTCGGCCCGCTACGACTTCGGCGACGCGGTGGCGCTGCGCGGCACGGTGGCCACGGGCTTCCGTGCGCCCTCCCTGCAGCAGCAGTTCTTCCGCTCCACCGCCACCAACTTCATCGGCGGCGTGCCCTTCGACATCCGAACCTTCCGGGTCAACGACGCCGCCGCCGTCGCGCTTGGCGCGGAGCCGCTGAGGGCCGAGGAGTCCACCAACTTCAGCCTCGGCCTGGTGCTGACGCCGGTGCAGGACCTGTACGTCACCATCGATGCGTATCGCATCGACATCGACGATCGCATCCTGCTTTCCGAGAACCTCACCTCCACCGCGGTGCGTGCCTTCCTGAACGCCACGGTGGATCCCTCGCTCGGCGGCGGCCGCTACTTCACCAATGCCGTCGATACCCGCACCCGCGGCGTCGACGTGATCGGTACCTACCGCTGGAGCCTGGCCAACAGCACGCTGGACCTCACCGCCGGCTACAACTACAACAAGACCACGGTGGAGCGAATCGCGGCCAACCCCGCGGTCCTGGTGGCCATCGATCCGAACGCGGTGCGCATCGGCCGCGTCGAAGTGGGCCGCCTGACCGTGGGTGCGCCGCGCGACAAGTTCCAGCTCGGCGGCCTGTGGGGCGTCGGCAACTGGAAGTTCGGCGCCAACGCGACCCGGTATGGCGAGTTCAGCGTGCTGTTCGGCAACAACCCGGCCGACACCTCGCGCGACCAGACCTTCGATGCGCAGTGGACGCTCGACCTCTCGGCGAGCTACGCCTCGGGCAGCTGGGACTTCACCCTCGGCGCCGACAACGTGCTCGACGAGTATCCGGAGGAGGTGATCTTCGCCAACTCCACCAACGGCCAGCTGCCCTACAGCGCGTCCTCGCCCAACGGCTTCAATGGCGCCTACCTGTACGGACGCATCGGCTACCGCTGGTAAGCGCGGGCCCGGGAAGAGCGGCGCCAGCCCCCGGGAGCCCGCGCCGCGGTCCCCCGGGTGGCCGGGGAATCGCCGGTCGTTGCCCGGCGGGTAAGCGGCGGCTGAATCGCCGTCCCGCCAGGGTGCCCACATTGCGGTTTGGCCGGGCATGCTTTGGCGCTCTCCCCAAGGGACCGCCCACGTGCATCTGCGTCCAATCTTGTTTGTCTTTTGCCTGGCGCTCATGGCCAACCGCGCCGACGCGCGCGAAGCCCGGGTGCAACTTCCCGAGGATTTCGCCGAGCCGGAAATCCACGCGGTCGAAGGCTACTCGCCGCGACGCTTCCAGCAGCCCCTGGTGTTCGGGCCCTACAGCGCACGTATCCAGGCGGGTGGGGACACCGCCGTGTCGGGTGGCTCCCTCGGGCGGCTGGATCTCGCCGAGGGCGAGCGGGCGCATGCTTTCCTGCTGACCACGCGCGACCAGCCGGTGATCGACGTGGAATGCATCGGTCGCGCCAGCTTGCTCGGGCAAGAGGACGAAGACGGCGGCTGGGAGCTCGACCTCGGGGCCCTCGCCGGGCCGGTGCTCGATTGCGGGCTGCGGCTTTCCCAGGATGACCCGGGGCGCCGCCTGGTGCTGGAGGCCCGCGCCCGCGCCCCGTCCGGCTGGGTTGATTCCCCCTGGGGCCGGCTGCGCGTGACGCCGCTGCTGGGCTATGCGGGCTCGCGCTGGCGCTCGGGTGAACCTACGGGCTACGCCGTCGCCGGCGAGTCCGGCACGCTGATGGTGGTGGACCTGCTAAACGCCGGGCAGGTGTTGTTCGACCCGACCCTCGACGCGCGCAGCAAGGCCTGGCTCGCCGCCGTCGCGGCGGCGCTGCTGCTCTCGCCGGGCGTCGAACCCGGCTGAGCCCCGGCCGTTGCCAAGCTCGCCGGCGGCATGGACTTCCGAGCTGCACTGCAGCATCGGCGCTGACCCCGAAGCCCGGACCGGTGCCGGGCTTGGGGCGTGTGAAGGCGGGCACTGAGGGGACAATGGCAAAGCCACGCGAACTGGGCTTACACTCGGCCTCGGGCAGACCCCGGAGCGAATGACGCCCGGGTTCGTCCTGCACCGGTCCGCCACATCCCCACGGGATGGCTTGCAGGGAGTGCAAGCGCGGCATCGTTCGCACCATTGGATCCAGTGATTCGTCTCGGGGGAAGACATGTTGAACATGAAGAAGTGGGGTGCGGCACTCGCATTCGTGGCCCTGGTCGCGGTGGCTAGCCCCCCGGCCTACAAGTTCCTTTCGCGCGCTGCGCCGGGTCCGGATCCTTCGGAACTCACGGAAGACGAGCGCGCCGAACTGGCTGCGGGCAGCGTCCGCTTCGATGCCATCGCCGCGCGCCCCGGCCAGGTCGCCGCCAGCAGCAGCGCCCGCGCCCCGGGCCGCGCCCAGGCCGCCAGCGCCCAGGCCGCCAGCGCCCAGGCCGGCGTTCGCCGCCTGGCGGTGATGCCGCGCAATCGCCTTCCGGGCGGCGGCTTCCACTACGACGAACTTCTCAACGCCGGCGGCGACGTCGATCGCCCGGCGGCACCGATCTCCAGCAGCGACAGCATCGCGCCCGGCACCTTCATCGTGCTGTTCGACGAGCCCTCGCTCGCGGCCTACCGCGGCGACATCGTCGAGCTGATGGCGCCGTCCCGGCAGGTGGGCAAGAACGGCAAGCGCCGCCTTGACGTCCACAGCCGGGAAGCCCTGAACTACCTGGGTTACCTGCAGGGCCGCCAGCTCGAGATGGAAGAGCGCATGGCCAGCGTCGCCGGCCGGGCGCTGGAAGTGCGCATGCGCATGCAGCACGCGGTGAACGGCATCGTGGTCGACATGACGGCCGAAGAATCGGCCCGCGTCGCCAAGCTCCCGGGCGTGCGCCTGGTCGAGGCCTACCGCGAATACGAAACCACCACCGACGTCGGACCGGCCCTGATCGGCGCGCCCGCGGCGTGGGCCGGCACCATCAACCAGCCGGGCGGCGCCAGCGCGGTCCAGGGCGAGGGCATCGTCCTCGGCGTGATCGATTCGGGCATCAACTTCGGCAGCCCGTCGTTCGCCGCCACCGACCCCGTGGACGGCTACGTCCACACCAACCCGCTTGGCGACGGCGTCTACCTCGGCACCTGCGCTGCCGGCGGTGACGATGCCGGCCGCTGCAACAGCAAGCTGATCGGCGGCTACGACTTCGTCTGCGGCGCGCCCGGCAACCAGTGCGGCGTCGCGAACGTGCGCGAGGAGCCCGGCTTCGGCGACACCAACGGCCACGGCAGCCATACGGCTTCCACCGCGGGCGGCAACCGCCGCGACGTCGTCTTCAGCGGCGCCCAGCTGCGCATCTCCGGCGTGGCGCCGCGCGCCAACATCATTGCCTACGACGCCTGCTACACCAACACGGCCACCGGCCAGGGCCTCTGCCCGAACGTGGCCACCCTGGCCTCGATCAACCAGGCGGTGGCCGACGGCGTCGACGTCATCAACTACTCGATCGGCGGCGGCGCCCAGCCCTGGAGCGAAGCGACCTCGCTGGCCTTCCTTGATGCCACCGACGCCGGCGTGTTCGTCGCCACCTCGGCGGGCAACAGCGGCCCGGGCCCGAACACCATGGGCCACCTCGAGCCGTGGACCTCGTCCACCGCGGCGGCGCAGCATGGCCGCGCCGGCTTTGGCTACCTCATGCAGGTCACCGGCCCGGCCCCCGTGCCGGCCGCGCTGCAGCCGGTAGTGATGAACGCCGGCACCGGCGGCGTCGACCTCGTCGCCACCATCCCGGGCACCACCCGCCTGTTCATCAGCGCCGGCTTCGCCACCACCAGCGACGGCTGTGCGGCCTATGCGCCGGACACGTTCGCCGGTGGCATCGCGGTCGTTCGCCGCGGTACCTGCTCGTTCGCCATCAAGGCCAACAATGCGTCCGCCGCGGGTGCCATCGCGGTGATCATCGCCAACAACCAGGCGGGCGTCATCCTCCCGTCGGTGCCGGGCACCACGGTCCCGGTGTTCAGCGTGACCCAGGCCGAGGGCGATGCCCTGGGCAACTTCGGCAACGCCAACCCGACCACGACCACGGCGCAGATCACCTTCCCGGCCGTGGGCCTGCCGAACACCGCCGATGCGCTGGCGGCGTTCAGCTCGCGCGGTCCGGCGGGCAGCTTCAACCTGATCAAGCCCGACATCACCGCCCCGGGCGTCAACGTCCTGGCCGTGCTGGCCGGCACCACGATCACCGGCTCCGAGCAGCTGGTCGGCACCATCAGCGGCACCTCGATGGCGTCGCCGCACAACGCCGGCGCCGCCGCCCTGATCCGCCAGGCGCGTCCGACCTGGACCGTGGCCGAGATCAAGTCGGCGCTGCTGATGACCGCCAAGACCGAGGTCTTCCTGGAAGACCAGGTGACGCCGGCCAACCCGTTCGCCCGCGGCTCGGGCCGCGTCCGCCTGGAGCGGGCCATCCGGGCCGGCCTGGTCATGGATGAGAACAAGGCCAACTACCTTGCCGCCAATCCCGGCACCGGTGGCTTCACGCACACGCTCAACCTGCCGAGCATGGCGCGGGCGAATTGCGCCCAGTCCTGCCAGTTCGTGCGCACCTTCCGCAACCCGGGCACGTCGGGCGGGCTGTGGTCGCTGAGCGTGACCGGCCTGGCCGGCAGCGTCGATCGCCCGCTGCTGTGGGTGCCCGCCGGCGCGTCCCGCACGGTCACGGTGACCATCAACAGCTCGGCGATCCCGGCCGACAATGCCTGGAACTTCGGCGAGCTGGTGATGACCCGGGTCTACAGCGGCGCCCCGTCCGCCAATGACGGCACCCTGCGGCTGCCGATCGGCGTCACGGTGGCGCCGCCGGTCCTGTCGGTGCCCAACCAGGTGTCGGCCAGCGTCGCGCTCGGCAACGACGGCTCCACCAGCTTCGACATCGGCAACATCGGTGGCTCGGCGCTGGTGTACACCGCCGCCACGTCGGGCAACGGTGCCACCACGGTTTACCGCGCCGATCGCGGCGCCGTGGGCAGCGGCTTCCGGAACACGATCTACACCGACCCGGCGACGGCCGGCAGCAACGCGCAGTTCGCGGCGGATGACTTCCAGGTGGCCGTCAGCACCCAGATCACCGGCCTGAGCGCCGAGGGTTTCGTGGTCAGCAACGCGGCCTTCCCGGGCGCGGCGGTCAACCTGACCTGGTCCATCTATCCGGACGCCGCCGGCTTCCCGGCCGGCAACCCGGCCACCAATCCGGGCGCGGCGGTCTGGAGCTACACCGCGGCGCCGAATGCGCCGGGCGTGAGCACGGCGGGTGGCTTCCTGTCGTTGAACCTGGCCGCGGCTGGCCAGAGCCTGGTCCTGCCGCCGGGCACCTACTGGCTGGTGGTCAACACGCGCGGCACCTTCGCCAACCGGTGGGCGCAGTTTGGCTCGAACACCGGCAACGGCAGCTTCGCGTCGCTCACCATCAGCACCACGAACACCGGCGACTGGGTCTCGAACCCGTCGTTCGCCGGCCTCAACATGCGCGTCAGTGGCCAGGTGGCCTGCGGCGCGCCCTGGATGGGCGTGATCAGCCCGGCCGGCGGCACCCTGGCGCCGGGCGCCAGCCAGCCCACCAGCCTCGCCCTGCTGTCTTCCAGCCTGGCCAGCGGCAATTACGGTGGCTTCGTCTGCGTCAACAGCAACGATCCGGTGTCGCCCTCGGTGGCCGTGCCGGTGCAGCTGAACGTCGTCGCGCCCTGATCGGTCCAGGCAACGCATGAAGAAAAGGGCCCGGAGCGATCCGGGCCCTTTTTTGTTGGCGGCGCGCGGGCCGCCGTGGTCGCCCGGCGGGCGACGAAGCCGGTCCTATTTCGCGACGGCGCCGCCCTCCAGGCTCTCGCACTGGTTGTCCACGCACTGGCAGGCGCTGACCTCCCGGAACCCGCAGATCGAGGCCATGTCGTCCTTACGGCACTGCGCGAGTACCGCGGCGGGATCGGTCCTGGCGTCCTTGTTCACGCACATGGGGAAATAGCCGCAGCAGTTGCCCACGTCCTTGACGGCGCAGTCGCTGTCGGTCTCGCAGTAGCGACTGGGCCTGGCGGCGTCCGGCCCCGCCAGGTGGTCGATGGGGCCCCCTGCGCCCGCGGCGCCTGGAAGCGGCAGGGCCGGCTGCGAGGCGCTGTTCCCTGCCGCTGGCGGGGCCTGGGCGGGGGCGGTGCGCGTCGTGCATCCGGCCAGCGACAGCACGATGAGTGAAGCAAGAACCAGATCTCGCAATGGCATGGCGGATGTCCTCCTGCAGCCGGGAGGGCCGGATTCCCCGGCCCGAAAAAAACCCCGCCAGGCGGCCCGGAACAGGGCGCGTGGCGGGGTCTGGAGCGAGGCCGGCGTGGGCGCCGGCCGGTGTCAGCCTGGATGGATCAGCGCCCCGGCACGCGGCAGCACTGCGCCGTGCCTTCGACGGTGATCACGCCGGACGTGGCGTTCTGGCCCGCACAGAAGGTGTCGACCGACGCGCCGTTCCGGTAGAGGCCGTTGATGGACCAGTTGGCCTCGCCGAAGCCCGGGGTGCGGCAGCCGGCGCCGGTAACGGCGTAGCTGACGGGGCAGGCCGGGATGGCGAAGTTGAAGACGTCGTTGGCGGCGACGCTCTGGCTGGCGAAGGTCGAGGTGCACTCCATGGCGGTGGCCTGCGGGGCGACGAAATAGCCGACGATGTCGCCCACCAGGTGGGTCTCGGCAAACGTGTAGACGCTGATGTCGTTACCGGCGGGGTCGCTGTCCAGGGGCACGATGGCCAGGTTGCCGCGGATGTCGCCGGCGACGTAGTTCACCGTGGCGGCCAGCGGCTGGGTGCCGCCGAACTCGAAGGCGGTGACGAAACCCGGGATGCTGGGGTTCACGACGGTGAAGTTGATGACTGCCGAACCGATGGTGCCGACATTGCCGACGTTGCAGTCGGTGGCGGAGCCGCCCTGGGCGGTGTAGTCGGTGACCGAGGCGATCTCGAAGCTGCGGGTACCTGCGGCCGGAATCCGGCCGCCCGCCAGGCGCGTGTCGAGGACGCGGCACGGCGTGACCGGCACGTACACCAGGTCCTGGTCGGCGTCACCAATGGCGTCGGTGCCGGCTTCGGCCCGGACCGGCTGGGCGCCGCCGGCGCCCGAGACGCGCGGGGTCGCGAGGCCGGCGCGCGGCATCACCGGCACGGGCGCCGCCTTGGCCAGCAGCGCGTCGTTCATGCCCTCGAAGGTGCGGGCGTTGGCGGCGCGCTGCAGCGACTCCATGGGGGCCTTCATGAGCAGCGGCAGCATGTCCTCGCCCCAGGCCTCGGCCGGACGCGCGTAGGCGCCTTCGACGTGCTGGCCCCATTTGTCGACGATCTTCAGCACGAGGTCCGAGCGGCGCTGCTGCTCGGGGTTGACGACGGAGGCGGCGTTGACGCTGCCGGTGAGGACAGCGCAGCCGATGATGACCCCGAGCGCGATGGCGGAACGATTCATGTGGCGACCCCTGGATTAGAAATAGGATGGATGGACCAAGGTAACCGGTGGCGCGTGATCCCCCCGCGCCAGCCTGCATTGCCTCGTAGCCGGAGCATATACCGAGGACGGGACAGGCAACAGTTCCGTCGCCGGGCCTGCCGCCCCGCCCGCCGCTCCGCCGCCCGCCCGCCGCCCGGCCGCCGGCCG
>NZ_JALHQI010000084.1 GCF_022842045.1 Arenimonas sp.
GCCGCGCCCGGGCGGGACGGCAAGCCGCGCCGGCTGCTGCTTCTGCTCGCCGGGCGCCCCTTGGGCGAAGACCTGCTCGACCAGCAGGAGACCGAATGGCGCCCTGCCGCCCGCGTCCTGGCCGAGCGCGGGCTGGCCGAGCGCATCGAACTGGCCGGCCGGCCCGAACCCGCGCCCGCCCTCCCCGGCCCGGCCCTGATGCCAGCCCAGGCCCAGGCGCTGGCCGCCCTGCGCGAGGGCGACGGCTTCCGGCCCTGCCTGCTCGAGGGCGTCACCGGCAGCGGCAAGACCGAGGTCTACCTGCAGGCGATCGCCGATTGCCTGGCCGCCGGCCGCCAGGCGCTGGTGCTGGTGCCCGAGATCGGGCTGACGCCGCAGGCGCTGGCGCGCTTCCGCAGCCGGCTGGGCGTGCCCGTGCTGGCCTACCACTCCGGCCTGGCCGACGGCGAGCGCGCGCGCGCCTGGACGGCGATGCTGCGCGGCGAGGCGCGGGTGCTGGTGGGCACGCGCTCGGCGGTGTTCTGCCCGCTGCCCGAAGCCGGCCTGATCGTGGTGGACGAAGAACACGACGGCTCCTACAAGCAGCAGGACGGCATCCGCTACCACGCCCGTGACCTCGCCCTGGTGCGCGCCAGCAAGCTCGGCGTACCGGTGCTGCTGGGCAGCGCCACGCCGTCGCTGGAAACCCTGCACAACGCCCTCTCCGGCCGCTACCGGCACCTGCGCCTGGGCCAGCGCGCCGGCGGCGCGCGGCCGCCCACGGTGCGCGTGGTGGACATCCGCAAGCGGCCGCTGCGCAACGGCCTGTCGGAAGACCTGCTGGAAGCCGTCGGCCGCTGCCTCGCCCGCGGTGAACAGGCGCTGGTGTTCAAGAACCGCCGCGGCTACGCGCCGGTGCTGATCTGCCACGACTGCGGCTGGAGCGCGCACTGCAAGCGCTGCGATGCCGCCATGACCGTGCACGCCGGCGGCCGGCGGCTGATCTGCCACCACTGCGGCGCGCGCGCGACCCCGCCCAACGCCTGCCCCGACTGCGCCAGCCTGGCGCTGCAGCCGCAGGGCGCGGGCACCGAACGCATCGAGGAAGCATTGGCCGAACGCTTCCCCGACGCGCTGATGATCCGCGTGGACCGCGAGACCACCCGCCGCCGCGACGCCATCGAGAAGCACCTGGCCGACTTCGGCGATCGCTCCGGCATCCTCGTCGGCACGCAGATGCTGGCCAAGGGGCATGACCTGCCGCGACTGACGCTGGTGGCGGTGGTGGGCGTGGACGAAGGCCTGTTCAGCGCCGACTTCCGCGCCGGCGAGAAACTGGCGCAGCTCCTGATCCAGGTCGCGGGACGCGCCGGCCGCGCCCGGCTGCCGGGCGAGGTGTTGCTGCAGACGCACCACCCGGAACATCCGCTGCTCAACACCCTGCTCGCCGGCGGCTATCCGGCCGTGGCCGCGCTGCAGATGGCAGAACGCGAGGTCGCGCAGTTCCCGCCGTACGCGTACCTGGCGCTGCTGCGTGCCGAGGCGCCCACCGAGGGCGACATGCAGGGCTTCCTGCGCGAGGCGCGCGAGGCCTTCCTGGCGCGCGAGGGCGTGCAGCTCAACGGCCCGATGCCGGCGCCCATGGCGCGTCGCGCCGGCAAGGCGCGCGGCCAGATCCTGCTCGACGCGACCCAGCGCGCGCCCCTGCACGCTGCGCTGCACGACTGGCTGCCGAAGCTGCATGCGCTGAAATCGGCGCGCAAGGTGCGCTGGTCGCTCGACGTCGACCCCACCGACCTCTACTGACGAAGCTCCGACATGGCATCGAAAGGACTCCTCCCACCCGACGCCGCGCTGCCACACGTTGTCGTTCTCGGCGGCGGCTTCGGCGGCCTCTGGGCCACGCGCGCGCTGGCCTCCGCCCCCGTCCGCATCACGCTGGTCGACCGCACCAACCACCACCTGTTCCAGCCGCTGCTCTACCAGGTGGCGACGGCCGGGCTATCGGCGCCCGACATCGCGGCACCGCTGCGCCACATCCTGAGGCGCCAGGCCAATGTCACCGTGCGCCTGGACGAAGCCCGCGACATCGACCTGGCCGCGCGGCGCGTCCGGCTGGCCGGCGGCGAACTCGCCTACGACTACCTGCTGGTCGCCACCGGCGCGACCCACGCCTACTTTGGCCGCGACGACTGGGCGCCGCATGCGCCCGGCCTGAAGACCCTGGAGGATGCCCTGGCGATCCGCGCGCGCGTGCTGTCCGCATTCGAGGCCGCCGAGCGCGAGGACGACGCCACGCGGCGCGAGGCCTGGCTCAACTTCGTGGTAATCGGCGGTGGACCCACCGGCGTCGAGCTCGCCGGCACCCTGGCCGAAATCGCGCGCCACACGCTGCCGCGCGAGTTCCGGCGCGCGGATGTGCGGCGTGCGCGCGTGCACCTGGTCGAGGCCGGCCCGCGCGTGCTCGCATCCATGCCCGAATCCCTGTCGGAGGCGACGCGCCGCCAGCTGTCCGCGTTGGGCGTCGAGGTCCACACCGGCGCGCCGGTCACCGCGATCGACGCGGCGGGCGTGGACGTTGGCGGCACGCGGATTGCCGCGCGCACCGTGCTCTGGGCCGCGGGCGTGGCGGCGTCGCCGCTCGGCCGCCAGCTCGGGCTCGACACCGATCGCGCGGGACGCGTGCCGGTGGCGGCGGATTTGTCGCTGCCCGCGCATCCGGAGGTGTTCGTGGTCGGCGACCTGGCCAGCGTTGCCAGCGGCGGCCGCCCCGTGCCCGGCGTCGCACCGGCCGCCAAGCAGATGGGTGCGCATGCGGCCGCCGTGATCCGCGACCGCCTTCGCGGTGCGCCGGGCCAGCCGTTCCGCTACCGCGACTACGGCAATCTCGCCACCATCGGCCGCATGGCCGCGGTGGTGCACTTCGGGCGGCTGAAGCTGTCGGGCCTTTTGGCCTGGTGGTTCTGGCTGGTCGCCCACCTGTTCTTCCTGATCGGCTTCCGCAACCGGATCATCGTGCTGGTGAACTGGGCCTGGTCGTACTGGACCTACCAGCGCCACGCACGGATCATCGTCGGGCGCGCGCAAGACCCGCCGCCACCCGGCGAAAACGCCTAGCCGGACAACCCGGGAACAGGTTCGGAACCCGACCCCGCCCGCATTACTCAGCGGCGGAGCGGCTGGCGGAGCATCGCGTGCACCCGCAGGCCCGGCGTCCGCTGGCTGATGACCAGGCGGCCACCCAGCGCCAGCACGCGGTCCTGCAGGCCGGTCATGCCGTTGCCGGGGCGGATCTGGTCCACGCGCCCCTGGCCGTCGTCGCGGATGTCGAGGAACAGGCAGAGCTGCCCGTCGCGCGCACTGACCCGCAGGCGCAGCGTGCAGCGCGTGGCGCGGGCGTGGCGCACGACGTTGGTGATCGCTTCCTGCGCCACGCGGAAGGCCGCGACGCGGTACACGGGGTTCAGGCGCGCCAGCAGCCGGGCGTCACCCTCGAGCCGGGTCTCGAACACCAGGCCGGCGTCCTCGGCCAGCCGGCGCAGGCTGCCGCGGTCGATTGCGCCGAACAGGCCCAGCTCGTCCAGCGCCGCCGGGCGCAGTGAATCGAGCACGCGGCCGATGTTCTGCTGCATCAGCCGCGTGATCTCGAGCAGGCGATCGACCACGCCCGCGCGGCCCGCCGCGGCGAGGTCCGGGGCCGATAGCTTCAGGTGCGTCTGCAGCGCGGCCAGGTTCTGGCCGAACTCGTCATGCAGTTCGCCCGCCAGCCGGTGGCGCTCCCGCTCCTCCACCTTGAGGTTGCGAAGGGCCGCGTCGTGCAGCTCCTCGGCCAGCCGCAGCTGCTGGCGCCTGGCCTGGGCCAGTTCAACCGCCTGCTGGCGCAGGCCGTCCACGGTGGCGCCGAACATCAGCGCCATCGCGCCGGCGATCGCGATGAACAGCTGCAGCCACACCGGCCACTGCGCGGCGAGGCCCATGTGGTCCTCGAGTGCGATCAGGGTGCTGGCCGATAGCAGCGACAGCGCCGCGCCGCGCCAACCGTGCCGCATCGAGAACACCACCACCGCCACCAGCACCAGCATCCGCAGCAACTCGGCCAGGGCCCCGGCATCGCGGGCCAGCCCCACCAGCACCAGCAGGCCGATGAAGAAAGGCGCCAGCATCGTCGCCTCGCCCAGGATGCGGCGCGAGCCCGCGCGGTGGCGCGGCTCGACGCACCAGGCGCCCAGCGGCACCACCAGCAGCGCGCCGATGAAGTGGCCGAGCAGGTTCTTGACGAAGAAGAACGCCAGCAGCGACACGTCGGTGCCCAGGCGGGTCGTGTCCACCAGCATGGCCAGCCGCAGGTCGCTGACGCTGCCCTCGTTGAACACGTAGACCAGGTCCTTGCCCGCCAACAGCGCCGCCGCCACCAGCGCCGCGACCAGGAACCGCTCGATGCCGGCCACGGTCGCCAGGGCCAGCGGCCGCACGTTGGCGCGGGACAACAGGGCGATGCCGGCGATGACCAGGAAGGGTTCGGCGAAATTTCCAAGCACGAACGAGGTGGCGTCGTGCCAGTAGTACAGGAAGCCGCCGTCGACGCCGTTGCGCCAGCCCACCAGCACGCCGTTGAGGCAGCGCACCCCGATCGTCGCGGCGATGATCGCCGGCCACTTCCCGCGCGGCAGCTGCCAGAGCACGAGGAACAGCAGGCCGGTGGCCACGTGCCAATGCAGGAAGCCCAGTATCAGCAGCAGCCAATACCCCAGCCCGAACGCCAGCGCCGCGGCCCAGGCTGGCCAGGACGCGGTTCCGGGGGCGGGTGAGTAAGGCGCCGCGTGCATCCGCGGATTGTCCGTACGCAATCAGGGCGCTTACAAGGACTCGCGTCACACTAAGAAAAAATCTCACCCCGGGGGTCGGGGACCTCCGGGAACTGTCACACTCCGCGCCATGATCCGCGTCCTCCTCATCGACGACCATGCCATCGTCCGCGAGGGCTTCAAGCGGCTGATCGAGAGTTCCCCCGGCTTCCTGGTGGTGGCCGAGGCCCGCAACGCCGACGAAGCGCTGTCGGCGCTGGAGCGCGTGTCGGCCGACATCGCCGTGGTCGACATCAGCCTCGGCGACGGCGCCAGCAGCGGCCTTGACCTGATCGCCCTGCTGCGCGACCTGATGCACGGCTTGCGCTGCGTGGTGCTGAGCATGCACGACGACTCCGGCCTGGTGCTGCGCGCGCTGGAACAGGGCGCGCGCGGCTACTTCACCAAGGCGGTCGCCGCCGACGAACTGCTCGACGGCCTGCGCCGCATCGCCGCCGGCGAAGTGGTGCTGAGTTCCGACCTGGCGCCGCCGGTGTCGAACCCGGCCCCGCTGCTGACCCCGCGCGAGCGCGCCACCCTGCGCGGCCTGCTGTCGGACCGGCCGCCGAAGGCGATCGCCTACGACCTGGGCATCAGCGACAAGACCCTGTACCGGCACCGCGCCAACCTGATGGAGAAGCTCGGCGCCCGCAACGCCACCGAGCTGGCGCGCATCGCCCGCGAGCGCGGCCTGCTGGCCGACCTGGGCTGAAGCCGGAAACGAAGACGGCCCCTCGCGGGGCCGTCGTTTCTTGCGTTGCCGCGCGGATCAGGCCGCGAACAGCGCCCGCATCTTCTTGAGCGCGTTGGCCTCGACCTGGCGGATGCGCTCGGCGCTGACGCCGTACTCGTCGGCCAGCTCCTGCAGCGTGGCCTTGGGCTCGCCCAGGAAGCGGCGCTTGAGGATGTCGCGCGAACGCTGGTCGAGGCCGGCCAGGCCCTCGCGCAGCAGCTCGAGCTGGTCGTCCTCGTGGCTTTCGCGCTCGTAGGCCATGGCCGGGTCGTCGCTGGCGTCGCGCAGGTAGGCGACCGGCGACGGCGGGGCGTTCTCGTTGTCCTCGTCCGGCGCGTCGAAGCCGACGTCGCGGCCGCTCAGGCGCGACTCCATCTCCAGCACTTCGCGCTTGGAGACGTTGAGGTCCTTGGCGACCGCGGTCACCTCGGCGTCGTTCATCCAACCCAGGCGCTTCTTGCTCTTGCGCAGGTTGAAGAACAGCTTGCGCTGCGCCTTGGTGGTGGCGACCTTGACGATGCGCCAGTTGCGCAGGATGAACTCGTGCATCTCGGCGCGCACCCAGTGCACGGCGAAGGAGACCAGCCGCACGCCCTGGTCGGGGTCGAAGCGCTTGACCGCCTTCATCAGGCCGATGTTGCCTTCCTGGATCAGGTCGCCCATGCCGAGGCCGTAGCCCTGGTAGCCGCGGGCCACGTGCACCACGAAGCGCAGGTGCGAAACGACCAGGGCCTTGGCGGCGTCGAGGTCTTCCTCGTCGCGGAAGCGGCGCGCGAGATCCTGCTCCTCGTCGACGGTGAGCACGGGCACGCGGTTTACCGCGGAGATGTACGCGTCCAGCGAACCGAGCGCACTAGGGATCGGCAGGTTGTTCGCGATCAGGGCGGTGGTGGTCATGCGTTCCTCTTTCATGGGCCGGAGTTTAGCACTCGGCCTGTTGGAGTGCTGAATAGGCCAAAAGTTCCCTGTCCGTCCCATGAATGGAACAGCCAATCCCCTGGCGACGCTCCTGTTCTGGGGGCCGTGCCGCCGGGTTCAAGGGCCCTGGCGAGGCCGCTCGGGCTTCGGCCGGTGCCGGGGCCGGGCGCCGCCGGGCGCGCGGTGTCAGGGCGCCGCCGCCAGCTGGGCCTCGACTTCGGCCCGGGGCGGCAGCGCCCACTGGATCGGGGCCAGGCCGGCGCCCTGCAGCCAGCGGTTGGCCTTGCCGAAGTGGCCGCAGCCCAGGAACCCCCGGTGCGCCGACAGGGGCGAGGGGTGCGGCGCCCGCAGCATGCAGTGCCGGCGCGGGTCCACCAGCTTGCCCTTGGCCTGGGCGTAGCTGCCCCAGAGCATGAACACGAGGCCTTCCCGCTCCCGGTCCAGGGCCTGGACGATGGCGTCGGTGAAACCCTCCCAGCCCTTGCCCTGGTGGGAGCCGGCCCTGCCTTCCTCCACGGTCAGCACCGCGTTGAGCAGCAGCACGCCCTGCCGGGCCCAGCTGAGCAGGCAGCCGTGGTCGGCCGGCGGGATGCCCAGGTCGGCCTTCATTTCCTTGTAGATGTTCTGCAGGGAAGGGGGCACCGGCACCCCGGGAAGCACCGAGAAACACAGGCCGTGGGCCTGGCCGGCGCCGTGGTAGGGGTCCTGGCCCAGGATGACGACCTTGACCTGGTCGAAGGGCGTGGCGTCGAGCGCCGAGAAGATGCGCGCTCCGGGCGGGAAGATGGCCTTGCCGCGCGCCTTTTCCTGACGCAGGAAAGCGCCGAGTTCGCGCATGTCCGGGCGCTGCAGGTAGTCGCCGACCCGCGCCTTCCAGGACGGCTCGAGCCGGATCCGGTCCTCGTCGGCCACCGCTTACTTCTTGGCGAGCTTGTCGCGCAGCATGCGCCCGACCCGCAGCTGGAACAGCAGCTTGGTCACCAGCAGGCGCTCTTCGATGGGCTTTTGCACCAGGTCGTTGGCGCCTTCGCGCAGCAGGTCGCTCTGGTTGGCCGGGTTGGCGTCACCGGTCATCACCAGCACCGGCAGCATGCCCTTCGCGTAGCCGAACTCATGCCGGATCGAGTGCAGCAGATCCTTGCCGGTCAGCTCGCCCTTCAAATAAACGTCGGTGAGCACCACGTCCGGGCCCGGGACCTTGCCCTGCGCCTTGGCGGTTTCCAGGTGCGCGATCGCGTCCTCGACGCCGGTGGCGTGGGTGACGGTGAGGCCGTGCTTCTCGAGCATGCGCCGGGTGGCCATGGCCACGACGCGGCTGTCCTCGACGTAGAGCACTTCGCCGCCGGCCTCGGACTCGGGCGCGACGTAGCCCTTGATGAAGGCGGCCAGGGCGTTGAAGCCCAGCGCCTTGTCGAAGTAGTCGGTGACGTCGTCGCTGATCGAGCGGCTCTCGAGGCGCTCCTGCACGTCGCCCGAGACCACGATGATGGGGATGTAGGCCTGCGGCGTGTGCTCGCGCAGGTAGCGGGCCAGGTCCAGGCCGTCCATGTCGGGCAGGCGCAGGGCGGTGGTGACCAGGTTCACGGCGCCGGCCTGCAGGGCGGACTTGGCCTCCTCGCCCGTCTCGCAGCCGACGAACTCCATGTCCGGCAACTGCTGGCGCAGCACGCCCTCGATCATCTTGCGCACGACCTTGGAGCCGTCCACGACCATGATGCGGGGCGACGTGGTGTCGAAGCTGCGGAAGCTGGGATTGCTCATTTCAGACGTCCACCGGACGGGTCCGACGTAGATGATGCCCGGTTGCGAGCCACGCGCCCAGCCACCCCATCAGCGCCGACGCGGCCAGCAGGGCCAGGCTGCCGCGCCAGCCGGGACCTGCGAGGTCGAACTGGCTGCCGTAGCTGGCCACCAGGGCCGACAGCCGGCCCTGCAGCAGCAGGCCCGCGACGACCAGCAGCGCGCCGGCCAGCAGGCCCGCCGCCAGGCCGTACCAGGCACCGAGGTAAAGGAAGGGGCGGCGGACGAAGGCATCGGTGGCGCCCAGGTGCTGCAAGACGGCGATTTCCTCGCTGCGCGCGCCGATATCCAGCCGGACGGTGTTGCCGACCACCAGCAGCACGCCCAGGCCCAGCAGGACCGCCACCACCTGCACCAGCCGCTCGCCGAAGGCCAGCCAGGCCGACAGGCGCTGGCGCCAGGCGGCGTCGTGCTGCACCACTTCGGCCTGGGGCAATTCGCGCAGGTCGGCCGCCAGCGCATCGCCGTCGTCGCGCGGCTGCACGACGAGCACCGTCGGCAGCGGGTTCTCGTCCAGCACCTCGAGGGCGCCGGCCAGGTCGCTCATGGCGCGGAACTCGGCCAGCCCTTCCTCGGGCGTGCGCACGGTGACCGCGGCGACGTCGGGGCGGGCGCCGATCCCGGTGGCGAGGTCGCGGGCCTGGGCAACGGTGACATCGGCCTTCAGGAACACGCCGATCTCGCGCGATTCGGAGACACTGCCGGAGAAACGCTCGATGTTGCCCAGCGCCAGGCCCAGGCCCAGCGGCAGCGCGATCGCGATCGCCATGACGCCGACCGTGAGGCCGGTGGCGAACGGGCGCTTGAGCAGGCGGCCCAGGCTGGAGACCAGCGAATACAGGTGCTGCTCGCGCCAGGCGCGCAGGCGGCTGCCGAGGCCGCCCGGCCTGACGCGCTCGGCGGCGGCGAGCTTGGCGGCGGGTTTGGCGGGCTTGGCGCTCACGCGGCCAGGTCCTCGGGCGAGATGTCGTCGGCCAGCTTGCCGTGGTCGAGCACCAGCACGCGCCGGCGCATGCGCTTGACCAGGGCCAGGTCGTGGCTGGCGACCATGACCGTGGTGCCCAGCGCCGGCAGCGAGGCGAACAGCTGCATGATCTCGGCGGCCAGCTGTGGATCCAGGTTTCCGGTGGGCTCGTCGGCGACCAGCAGCTGCGGCTGCGCGACGATGGCGCGGGCGATGCCCACGCGCTGCTGCTCGCCAGTGGACAGCTGCAGCGGCAGCGAGCGCTCGCGGTCGCCCAGGCCGACCTTGTCGAGCACCGCGCGCACGCGCTTGCCCAGTTCGGCGCCGGGCGTGCCGGCGATCAGCAGCGGCAGCGCCACGTTGTCGAACACGCTGCGGTCGGTGAGCAGGCGGTGGTCCTGGAACACCACGCCCACCTGGCGCCGGTGCAGCGGCACCTTGCCGCCGCGGACCTTGGCCAGGTTGCGCTCGTTCACCAGCACGGTGCCGCGGCTCGGACGCTCGGACAGGTGCACCAAGCGCAGCAGGGTGGATTTTCCGGCGCCGGAGTGACCGGTGACGAAGAGCATCTCGCCTTCCTCGACCGAGAAGCTGACCTCGCTAAGCGCGGGCGCGCTGCCCGGGTAGGCCTTGGTGACGTTGTCGAAGCGTAGCAAGGCCATTCGTGTGGGCAGCAGCGGAGACGCGGACAATCTAGCAGACGCGAAGAAATGTAGGAGGGACTTCAGTCCCGAAGCTCTTCGCCAAGAGCTTCGGGACTGAAGTCCCTCCTACAGGATCCGGTGCTTAGTGGCCGGTGGGCGGGGAGCGCTTCACCAGCGACTTCAGGCCGGCCTTGATGCGGCCGAGCAGTGAGGGCTTCTCGCCGGCAGCGGGCTTGGCCGCCGCGGCATCCGCACCGCGCTCGCCGCGCGGCTTGCCGCCCTCGACCGCCGCGGCATCGCCGACCGGGCGACCGCCGCGGCGACGGCGACGCTTGCGC
>NZ_JALHQI010000085.1 GCF_022842045.1 Arenimonas sp.
CGGCGCCTCCGGCATCGCGGGGCGCGCGGCCATGGGCGCCGGCAGCGCGTCGCCGGCCTCCGGCGCCGGCCGGTGCTGGAGCCAGCGCGCGATGGTCGCCTCCAGCAGGCGGCGGTCCACCGGCTTGGACAGGTAGTCGTCCATGCCGGCGTCCAGGCACTTCTGGCGGTCGCCGGCCATGGCGTTGGCGGTCATGGCGATGATGGGCAAGCGCGGCAGGCCTTGGGCGAGCTCGTGCTGGCGCCATTCCCGGGAGGCGGTGTAGCCGTCCTTCACCGGCATCTGGCAGTCCATCAGCACCACGTCCAGGTTACCCTGCACCATGCGCTCGAGCGCCTTCTCGCCGTTGTCGGCGGTCTCGCAGTGCAGGCCCAGCAGGCCCACCAGGCGCTGGGCGACCATCAGGTTCACCGGGTTGTCCTCGACCAGCAGCACGCGGCCGCGCAAGCGGCTCGCCGGCCGCGCAGTGTCTTCGGGCAGGTCGGCGGCATCCGCCACCAGCACCCGTTCGGGTAGCGACATCTCCATGTCCTCCTGCTTGGCGACCGCCTGGGACGCCAGGAATCCACTCAGCGCACTGCGCAGCTCGTTGCCGCCGATGCTGCGCGAAAGCATCAGCGAATGCGGGCCCTGGGCCAGCTCGCCGGCCACGGCCTCCTCGCCCTGCAGGTAGACCACGCGCAGGTCCTCGAGTTCGGCGCTGCGGCGCAGGTTGCGGTGCAGGGCGATGGCGGTGCTGCGCACGGAATTCAGGTCCACGACCAGCAGGTCGAAGCTCCAGCTGGCGCCGCGGCTCAGCGCGGTGCGCAGGCGGGTCAGCGCGTCCTGAGTGGTCTCGACCTGGGTCAGCTGCACGCCCCAGTTCGGCGCCGACTGGCCCAGGCGCTGGCGCAGGCCGGCCTCGGTGCTCAGCAGCAGCACGCGGGCGCCGTTGAGGTCGCTGCGCTGGCCCTGGATGTCGCCGGCGGCCTTGGTCAGCGGCACCTCGAACCAGAAGGTGGAGCCGCGGCCCGGTTCGGAATCGACGCCGATGCTGCCGCCCATCAGGTCGACGATGCGCTTGCAGATCACCAGGCCCAGGCCGGTGCCGCCGTACAGGCGCGTGGTGGACGCGTCGGCCTGGCTGAAGGCGCGGAACAGGCGCGCGTCCTTGGCGATGCCGATGCCGGTGTCGCTGACCTCGAAGCGCAGCTCGTGCTGGGTGCGGCTTTCGCCGCGGCGCGAGACGGCCAGCGTCACCGAACCGCGCTCGGTGAACTTCACCGCGTTGCTCAGCAGGTTCGTCAGTACCTGGCGCAGGCGCACCGGGTCGCCGCGCACGGCCAGGCGCACCGCCGGGTCCATCTGCAGGTTCAGGCGCAGGCCCTTGCTCTCGGCGGGCTTCTCCATCAGGCGGATCACCGAATCGAGCAGCTCGCGCAGGTTGAAGCTGGTGGTTTCGAGCGTGACCTTGTTCGCCTCGAGCTTGGAGTAGTCGAGGATGTCGTCGACGATCCGCTGCATCTGACGCGCCGAGGTGTAGGCGGTGCGCACGATGTCCTGCTGGTCGGGCTGCAGGCGCGAGCTCATCAGCAGGTCGAGCATGGGGATGATGCCGTTGAGCGGCGTGCGGATCTCGTGGCTCATCGTGGCCAGGAATTCGCCCTTGGCCATCATCGCGGCCTCGGCCGCCTGCTTGGCTTCGGTCAGCTCGCGCTCGAGGCGGCGGTGCAGGGCCAGCTCTTCCTGCAGCGCGTTTACTTCGCGGTCTTGCTCGCCGCTTTGCTGCGCCACCGCGGCCAGGGCCTGGTTGCGCAGGTGGAAGGCGCGCCAGAGGCCGGCGATGCCCGCCACCGCCAGCAGCGCCGCCACGAAGGCGACCGCCTGCCACAGCCCGCGGTCGCTGAAGTAGCCGATGGCCACGGCCACCGCCGCGCCCGCCGCGCCGGCGATCGCCAACCAGCGCACGATCAGCGCATCGTTGGGCTTGAAGGGCAGCCCGTTCAAAGCACGGCCTGCTGGAAGTCGAAGTCCATGTCGCGGTCCGCCTGTTGCACCAGGTTGCCCTGGATGAAATCAATGCCGCTCATCCACAAGGTGGCGGCCGACTGCGCGTCCTCGACGCCGTGGCCGATCACCTCCAGGCCGCGGCGGTGCGAGCGCTCGATCAGCACCTTGAGCTCGTCGCGCATGCCGGAGCTCAGGTTGTTGGTGGTGTACTTGCGCGCCAGCTTCACGAAGCTCAGCGGCAGCTGGTCGATCAGGCCCTCGGCGTGCTGGCCGGCCTCGAACTGGCTCAGGCAGAACTGCACGCCGTCGTCCACCAGCGCGTCGCAGAAGGCGCGCACAGTGCCGGCGTGGACGGCGGCGTCCTCGAGCCGCAGCTCGATCACGAGCGCGCTGCCGGGGACGTCGTGCGCGGCCAGCTCGGCCTTGAGCCAGGCGGCCTGCGACGGGTCGGCCAGGGTCAGCGCCGACTGGGTGACGTAAAGGCGCAGCGGCCGGCCCTCGGCGCGGCGGTCGCGCACGAGCCTGAGCGAGGCCTGCAGCACCCAGCGATCGATATCGCCGATGAAGTCGCCGCGCTCGGCCAGCGGGATCACTTCGGCGGCCGGCAGCAGCTTGCCGTCGGTGCCGCGCAGGCGCAGCAGCACCTGGTACTGGGAATCGTCGCTGCCGGCCACGGCCACCACCGGCTGGTAGAGCAGCTCGAGGCTGTTGAGCGCGATCGCCTCGCGGATCTGCTTCACCAGCGCGGCTTCGCGTACCGCCTCGCTCGGCTTCACCGGCTCGTAGCGCTTGACGCCCTTCTCGTGGGTGCGGGCCTCGCGCGCCATGCGCTCGACCGCGTTGAGCATGTCGCTGGCCTCGCCGAAGCGGTGCTTCATGGAGCACACGCCCACCGACACCCGCAGTCGCAGCGGGTGGCCCTGCACGTTGAACGGATGCTGCACCAGCGACGCGCGCAGCTGGGCGGCCAGCAGCTCCAGCCCGGCCTCGTCGCGTTCGCGGTCGAGCACCAGGAAGCTGCCGTCGCCGAAGCGCGCCACCGGGGTCGGCTCGGCGCGCTCGCCCAGCATGCGGCCCACCACGTGCAGCAGCTGCTCGAGCGTGGTCAGGCCGAGGCGGTCGCGCAGCAGGTTCACGCTCTCGATCTCGAGGAACAGCACGCCGCCGGCGCTGTGCTCGCTGGCGTCGGCAAGCAGGTACTCCAGGTTCTCCAGCAGCTCGCTGCGGTGGAACAGGTTGGTGTCGTTGTTCTTGCCGCCGCGGCGCTGGCGCTTGATTTCCATCGCCCGGTGGCGGGTGACGCGGTTCTTCACCGCGGCGATCAGGTGCTTGGGCCGCACCGGCTTGGAAATGAAGTCGTCGCCGCCGGCCTCGAGCGCTGCGAACTGGCGGTCCTCGTCGGCTTCGCCCGACAGGAAGACGATGGGCGTGTGCAGGAACGCGTCCTGGTCGCGGATCAGCACGGTCAGCTCGATGCCGTTGGCGTGCGGCATGTGCAGGTCCATCAGGATCAGGTCGGGCTGGAACTGGTGCAGGGCCTGCAGCACGTCCAGCGGGTCGAGCACGACCATGGTCTCCATGCCGGCGTTGCGCAGGATACCTTCGGCGAACAGGGCCTGGTTGCGGTCGTCCTCGACCACCAGCACGCGGAAGGGCGCGTCGCTGCCGGGGTTGAGCAGCAAGGCCAGGCGCCGCAGCACGTCGGAGGCGCCGTTGGGTTCGACCACCAGCGAGTCCACGCCGGCGCGCTTGGCGGTCAGGCGCAGGTTGATGTCATCGACCTGCGACAGGGCCACCAGCAGCAGCGGCTGCTGGATGCGCTCGCGGGCCTCGCGCACGGTGGCGCCGATCGCTTCGAGCTGGTCGCTGAAGGCCGCGTCCACCAGCGCGAGGTTGGCCGGGAAGGCGCCGAGCAGTTCGCGCAGTTCCTCGGCGCTTTCCAGCAGCTCCACTTCGTAGCCCAGGGCTTCCATGCGCTGGTCGAGTTCCAGCGACAGCGGGTCGTGGCTGGTGAGGTGGTAGACGCGGACGCCCTTTACCGCGTCAGGCTCGCCTTCCCCGGCGGCGGCAGGGGACGGCGACGGCGCGGCGGCGGGGGGCGTGGGCGGCTTGGGCTTGGGCATGGGCGGGGCCTCGCTGCGCGGGGGAGCCACCGGCGCACGCACGGGAGGCGGCGGCGTCGCGACGGGAGCGGGTTCCGGCGCAGGCTCGGGCGCCATCTGGGCCAGGATGGCCATTGGCGCGTCGTCGCCCCAGCGGCGCCAGTAGTTGGCGGGCGGGGTTTCGGCGCGGCCGCCGTGGTCGACCTGGCGCGCGCCGCCGGCGTCGGGCAGCGGCTCGGTGTTCATCGGTACCGACGCACCGACGTCTTCGACCAGGTGCCACAGGCGCTCGCCCAGGCTGGGGTCGGGCAGCGCCTGCTGCTGCAGCGTGTCGCCGAGCAGTTGGTGCATTTGCTGGAAGTGGACGCTGGCGGCGTCGAGCCCGTGCCGGCCGCAGGCGTCGCCGAGGAAGCGGGCTTCGTCGTGCATCAGCGACAGCCCGTTGATGTCCCAGCCGTCCTGCAGGAAACGATGCAGGCGGCGGCCCATGACCTCGACGCGCCGGGGCAGCAGGCGCAGGAAGGCGTGGCGGTGTTCGGCGAGTCTGGACTCGTCGTGCGGATTCATCACTAAGCCCCCGGTTGGCCTTGGATTATGCCCCCGGGGGTGGCGGCTGTCAGTGTGTCTGCGGTCACTGGTGGGCTAACGCCCTGCCCGGGGGCGACCGGACAGCCCGTGCGGTTTTCACGCGGTACTCGCATCCGCCTGCGTTCGCAGGCGCCGACCGCGCCGCCAGACCCAGCGGGCCAGCGCGAACACCCCCAGCGCACCCAGCACCATCACCGTCAGCAGCAGCCCCAGCGCGATGAACGGATGCGCGAACACCAGCGCCAGTGCGCCCAGGGCCGTGGCGTCCTCGCCCAGCGATGCGGTCCAGTTCGAAACCGGCTCGGGCGAGGCGTTGATGACGGCACGCGTGGTCGCCTTGAGGGCATGGGTGCCCAGCGCGGCGGTGGCGCCCAGTGCCAGCGCGCCGGCGCCGAGCTGGCCGTCGTCGGACAGCGTGGCGGCGGCCAGGAAGGCGCCGGCCGGGATCCGGGCCAGGGTCTGCAGCAGGTCCCAGCCGGAGTCCACGCCCGGGATCTTGTCGGCGCCGAACTCGACCACCGCCAGCGCACCGGCCGTGCCCAGCACCCAGGGCGAGGTGGTGACGGCCAGCGCCGAGGGCAGGTCCACCCAGCCCATCAGCCCGGCGATGCCGACGCCGAACACGGTGAGGTAGGCGCGTACGCCGGCCAGGCAGGCCAGGGCCAAGCCCAGGGCAAAAATGTGTGCTTCGGTCACGGCGGGCTCCCGGAGGGTGACGCAGTTCACAGTATAGTGGGACCGCACCTTGACGCTGGCTTAGCGCGCCAGCGATGTTGCCGATCCCCCTGCCTGCCCCCGCCGATGAGCTCGCCTGCCCCGGACAAACCGCGCTTCGTCATCGTCCCGCACCGGCCGCACGCCCGGGCGCTGCTGGCGATCGCGGCCGTGCTTTGGTTGGCCAGCCTGGTCGCGGTGGGCTACTGGGCCAGCAGCCGCGCCGCGCCGGGGCTGTCCAAGGCCCGGGCCGAGCTGGCCATCGCCAGCAAGCGCGCCACCCAGGCCGAGGCCCTGGTGAAGCAGCTCCGCCAGAACGTGGCCACCCTGCGCCGCAGCGACCAGATCAGCCGCAGCGCCAACATCGAGCTGCAGGCCAGCCTGGCCGAACGCGAGGAGGAAGTCTCGGGCCTGCGCGCCGACGTTGCCTTCTACGAGCGCCTGGTCGGCGCCACCGGCCAGCGCCGCGGCCTGTCGGTGCACGAGGCCGTGTTCGAACCCGAGGCCGGCGGTACCTGGCGCTACACCGTCACCCTGACCCAGAACCTCAACCGCGGCGCCATCAGCAAGGGCGAGGCGCGGGTGTCGGTGGAGGGCGTCAGCGAAGGCCGGCTGCGGACCCTGCGCTGGGAAGACCTCTTACAGAAGCCGGGTGCACCCGGACAGGCGTTCTCGTTCCGCTATTTCCAGCAGCTCGAGGGGAGCATCATGCTGCCCGAGGGCTTTACCCCCCAACGCGTCCGGGTGCAGCTGCGCTCGGACGGCAGCACCGTGGACCAGGCCTTCCCCTGGACGGCCGCGGGCCCACGAGGAGATTGAGATGTTCGGCAGCGACAAGCACAAATCCCCCCGCCACGGCGGCCACGCCGTGGAAACCCTGATCGGTCCGCGCGCGGTGATCCGCGGCGACGTCAGCTTCACCGGCGGCCTGTACGTCGAGGGCACCATCCACGGCAAGGTCACCGCCGAGGACGGCTCGGCCGCGGTGCTCACCATCGCCGAGGACGGCCACATCGAGGGCGAGGTCCGCGCGCCGGTGGTGGTCATCAGCGGCCGCATGACCGGCGACATCCACGCCGGCGAGCGCATCGAGCTGGCCGCCAACGCCCGCGTGAACGGCAACATCCACTACAAGGTGGTCGAAATGGCCGCCGGCGCCATGATCACCGGCCGCCTGATCCACGCCGACGCGCCGCTGGCCCAGCTCACCGGCCCCGAGGCCGCGCCGGCCGCCGGCCGCGTGAAGGGCAAGGCCGAGGCACAGGAAGCCTGATATGCCTTGATAATGGGCGCCCGCACGCCCATCTTGGTGCCATGGAAACCACGCCCAGCTACCAGTCGCTCGACGCGCCGCTCGACTTCACCGCGGCGGCCGCCGCCAAGGTCGCCTCCCTCATCGCCGAGGAGGGCAACCCGGGCCTGAAGCTGCGCGTGTACATCACCGGCGGTGGCTGCTCCGGGTTCCAGTACGGCTTCGAGTTCGACGAGCAGCAGGGCGAGGACGACCTGGCCCTGCAGCGCGACGGCGTCACCCTGCTGGTCGATCCCCTGAGCCTGCAGTACCTGATGGGCGCCGAAGTGGATTACCGCGAAAGCCTGCAGGGCGCGCAGTTCGTGATCCGCAATCCGAACGCCAAGACCACCTGCGGCTGCGGCAGCAGCTTCTCCGCCTGACCGCGCCACCCGGGCCCATGCCTTCCTCGCCGCCCGGCTACGCGTTCCGCGGCCCCGGGCTCGACCGCTCCGAACTGCTGCGCGAACGCCCCGACGACCTGCGCGCGCGCTGGACCGCGGCGCGCGTGCTGGTGGTCGATACCGACGGCAACGCGCGCTTCCCCGAAGCCGCGGGTGGCTGTGGTTTCTGCCTCGGCGCCGATCTGGCGGGCGAACTTCCCGACGCGGCCAGCTTCCTGGGCCTGGGCGAGGAGGGCGCCTGGTTCGCGCTGCCGCATGAGTCCCTGCCCGAGCCGCTGCCCGGCCGGATGGACCTGCGCAGCGCCGCCACCGAATGGCCGGCCCGCGACGCCGCCGCGCTGGCCGAAGCGCGCGCGCTGCTGCACTGGCAGCAGCGCAATCGGTTCTGCGGCGGCTGCGGCCACGCGCTGGCGCTGGGCAAGGGCGGCTGGTGCGCGCGCTGCACGCAGTGCGGGCTCGAGCACTACCCGCGCACCGATCCCGCCATCATCGTCGCGGTCACCGACGGCGAGCGCCTGCTGCTGGGCCGCCAGGCCACCTGGCCGAAGGGCCGCTGGTCGGTGCTGGCCGGCTTCGTCGAGCCGGGCGAATCGCTGGAGCAGGCCGTGGCCCGCGAAGTGATGGAAGAGGCCGGCATCCCAGTGCTCGAATGCCAGTACGCCGCCTCGCAGCCCTGGCCGTTCCCGGCCGCGCTGATGATCGGCTTCCAGGCCCAGGGCCTGCCGCTGGAACCCTCGGTCAGCGACGAACTGGAGCAGGCCCGCTGGTTCTCGGCCGATGAACTCGACAGCGCCGTCGCCACCGGCGAGGTCAAGCTCTCGCCGGTGCTGTCGATCTCGCGCTGGCTGATCGACGAATGGCGGGCCCAGGCCCGCGCCCGCCGCGAGGCGGCGCCGGCCGGCTGACGCGCTCGCAAGTCCGTTGCCGTGTGCTTGGCTGGCTATTCGCTTTTCGAGGTCTTACGGCGGGCGGGCGCGCCTGCCAATCCGCCGGGGCGCTGGCCGCCCGTGGCCTTCGCCGCGGTCTCGGTGTCCGGGGCCGCGTGGCCGGTCAGCGCCCTGCGCAGGAAGGCGTTGATCTCGGTCTGGTAGCCGCGGCCGTTCCGCGTTGCGGTAGCGCGGAAGTGGGCCAGCACATCGTTGTCCAGGAACATGGTCACGCGCGTCTTCCCGGGCGATGCCAGCACCGCGCCGCGGCGCGCACGCTCGAGGTCGTGTCGTATCCCAACTTCTTCAGCCACCTTTCTCATAGTGCTTCCTCTCGTCCTCGCGGGGATGCCGGGCCGAAATCAGGCGGATGTTCGCGCCCCGCCGCGTCCAAACGACCGTCACCACGCGGCCCAGGGCATCCTTGCCGGTGGTGATGTGCCTCAATTCCGTGCCGCGTGGCGTCGACCAGTGACGGTCGGTCGTGAAAGCGCGCAGATCGAAGAAGACGGTCTCGACGTCGGTGAAGTCGATGCCGTGCTTGAGGCGGTTTACGAGCGCTTTGTCGGGGTCGAACTCGATCATACGCCTCTGTATGCATATATGCATATGGCCGCACCGGGGTGGCCGGGCAGAGCCAAACCCCGGTCGAGGCGGGGGAGGCCAGCGTCGGCGATCGCGTCGGCCGGCGGCTGTAGGAAAACCGCGTGGGCAAGAGGCGAATACGGAAGCAATCACGGCTAGAATCCCGGCATGTCCGCCGCGCTCATCGCCGTCGTCGTGTCGCTCCTGCTCGGCCACCTGGTGCCGTCGCTGCCGCTGCTGCGGCGTTACGACTGGTTCATCGGCTGGCTGCACTGGCTGGGCAAGCAGACCAGCGGCGACGAGTGGCCCAACCGCATCGGCCTGCTGCTGGCGGTGGGCCTGCCGCTGCTGGTGGTGGGCGCCATCCAGTTCTTCATCGACGACCTGTGGTACGGGCTGCCGGCCTTCTTCGTCGCGCTGCTGGCGCTGCTCTACACCTGGGGTCCGCGCGACCTCAACCTCGACGTCGAGGCCGTCATCGAAGCCCGCGGCCCCGAGGCCCGGCGCAGCGCCGCGGCGACGCTGTTCCCCGAGGGCGGCGAGCCGGTGGTGGAAGGCCCGACCCTGGTCGCGGCCGTGTTCCACTGCGCGCTGTGGCGCTGGTTCGGCGTGCTGTTCTGGTTCGTGGTGGCGGGCGCGGTCGGCGCGCTCGGCTACCGCCTGGTTTCGCTGTGCGCGCAGGGCGAGGCGCGCCGCAGCCTGCCCGAAGCGCAGCGCGGCGTCGCCCGCACCACGCTGGCGGTGCTGAACTGGCCGGTGGCGCAGCTGATGACCTTCGCGCTGGCGCTGGCCGCCGACTTCGACAAGGTGCTCACCGCGTGGCGCGACTGGCACGCGAACGGCGTGCGCCTGGACCTCGGCTTCCTCGACGCCGCCGCGCGCGCCAGCGTCGCCAGCGAACTCGCCGAAGAAGATGCCTACGCCGTGGACGGCCCCGCGCAGGCGCCCGACCTGCTCGAACTGCGTGACGCCATGAGCCTGGTCTGGCGCATCCTGCTGCTGTGGCTGGGCCTGCTGGCGCTGTTCGTGCTGGCGGGCTGGGCGACGTGAGCCAGGCCGGGGCGGACCCGGGCTACATCGAGCCGACTTGGCGCGGGCGTGGGCTGTTCCTGCTGTGTTGGCTGGGCACCCTGGGGCTCATCTACCTGCACGTGGCCGTGCTGCAAGCCTTCGTGGCCCGGACGAACCAATGTGATTCCTGCGCGGTGATCCATGAACTGCAGTTCATGGCGGTGTATGTTTTCTTGCTTTCCTGGCTTCCGGCGCTCTTTTTCGCAAGATTCACCTGGTTGATCGTGCGGGCCCGGCAGTTCCCCCATCCCAAGGCCTGGGTGCTGTACCGCACGCAGGTCTCCACGGGCGCGTGGATGTGGGCCCAGGTCGTGCTCGGTGCGGGGCTTACGCTGTTCTTGCTGCAGTTGCCGTACTGGGCCTGGACGGGAATCAACCCCGTGGCCCTGCTGCTCGACAGCGGCTGCTGAGCGCGGACCTTAGCCTGGCGCCAGCCAGCTGAAGGGCCACCACGGCAGGTTGCGGGTGATGGCGTAGG
>NZ_JALHQI010000086.1 GCF_022842045.1 Arenimonas sp.
AGCGCGCGGAACATCTCGCCGAAGCCGGGCATTTCCTTGTCCAGCAGCGGGCCCAGCGCCTCGGGCGTGGAGTCGCGGCCGGTGAAGCCGGTGCCGCCGGTGACCAGGATGCCGTGCACCGCCTCGTCGGCGATCCAGCGCGACACCAGCGCGCGAAGCGCGTACTTGTCGTCGCGGACGATGGCGCGCTCGTGCAGCACGTGGCCTTCGGCGCGCAGCGCGCCGGCCAGGTAGTCGCCAGAGGTGTCGTCGCCCGCCGTGCGCGTGTCGGACACGGTCAGCACGCAGAGGTTCAGCGGGATGAAGTCGGCTCCGGCGCTCACGCGGCCTCCGTCAGCAGCTTGAGTTCGTCGGCCTGGTGCTCGCGGGTCAGGCGGTCCACCAGGTCGTCCAGGTCGCCGTCGAGGATCTGCGGCAGGGCATACAGCGTCAAGCCTTCGACGCGATGGTCGGTGATCCGGCCCTGCGCGAAGTTGTAGGTGCGGATGCGCTGGCTGCGGTCGCCGCTGCCCACCTGCAGCCGGCGGGCCTGGGCCTGGGCGGCGCTCTGCTTGCTGCGTTCGGCGTCGAGCAGGCGCGACTTGAGCAGGGACAGCGCGCGGGCGCGGTTCTTGTGCTGGCTGCGTTCGTCCTGGCACTCGACCACCACGCCGGTGGGCAGGTGGGTGATGCGGATCGCCGAGTCGGTCTTGTTCACGTGCTGGCCGCCGGCGCCGGAGGCGCGGAAGGTGTCGATCTTCAGGTCGGCGTCGCGGATCTCGATCTCGTCGATGTCCTCGAGCTCGGGCAGGATCGCCACCGTCGCGGCCGACGTGTGGATGCGGCCTTGCGACTCGGTCGCCGGCACGCGCTGCACGCGATGCGTGCCCGATTCGAACTTCAGCCGCGAGTAGGCACCCTTGCCCTCGATGCGCGCGACGATTTCCTTGTAGCCGCCGTGCTCGCCCTCGCTGGCCGAGACGATCTCGACCTGCCAGCGGCGGCGCTCGGCGTAGCGCGCGTACATGCGGAACAGGTCGCCGGCGAAGATCGCGGCCTCGTCGCCGCCGGTGCCCGCGCGCACTTCCAGGAACAGGTTGGCCTCGTCGCGCGGGTCGCGCGGCACCAGCAGCAGCGACAGCGTTTCGTCGAGCGCGGCCAGCCGCGCCTGGGCCGCCGGGATTTCCTCGTCGGCCAGTTCGCGCAGCTCCGGGTCGGCGCGCATCGATTCGGCGGCCTGCAGGTCGTGCTGGGCGCGGCGCCATTCGGCCAGGCCTTCGGCGACCGGCGCCAGCTGCGAATACTCGCGCGAGAGGTTGCGGAAGGCGGTGTTGTCGGCCATCACGCCCGGGTCGGCCAGCAGGCGGCCGACTTCCTCGTGGCGCTCGGCCAGGGCTTCTAGCTTACGGCGGAGGCTGGGCGTCATCGGGGGCGTCGTAGAGTCGGCTGGCGGCGCGCAGCAGGTCGAGGTCGCCGTCGAGCGCGGCCTGGCGCAGGGCGGTGCTTGGGCCGTGCAGCAGCTTGTTGGTGAGTTGGTGCGCCAGCAGCTTCAGCGCTTCCTCGGGCGGCTTGCCCTGGGCCAGCAGCTCGCGGGCGCGGGCGAGGGCGTCTTCGCGCGCCACCTCGCCCTGCTGGCGCAGCGCCCGCAGCGCATCCTGTCGGCCCTGCGCGCGCCACCAGGCCATGAAGTGTTCGACCTGCAGGTCGATGATGGCCTGGGCCTGGTCGGCGGCGCTGCGGCGCGATGCGCGGTTTTCCTCGATCACCTGTTCGAGGTCGTCGACGGTGTAGAGGTAGACGTCAGGCAGTTGCGCCACGCCGGGTTCGATGTCGCGCGGCACGGCCAGGTCCAGCAGGAACATCGGGCGATGCTTGCGGGCCTTGAGCGCGGCCTGCACCGCCGCGGTGCGCAGCACCGGTTCGCGGCTGGCGGTGGCGGTGATGACGATGTCGGCTTCGGGCAGGTGGCGATCGAGTTCGGTCAGCGGCAACGCGTAGCCGCCGTGGCGGCTGGCCAGCGCCTGCGCGTGCTCAAGCGTTCGGTTGGCGACCAGCAGGCGCTTGGCCTTGGCGTCCACCAGGTGCCGCGCGGCAAGCTCGATGGTGTCGCCGGCGCCCACCAGCAACACGGTGGCGCGGTCGAGCTCGCTGAAGACCTGGCGCGCCAGGCGCACCGCGGCATAGGCCACCGACACCGGGTGGGCACCGATGCGGGTGTCGGTGCGAACGCGTTTCGCGACCTGGAAGCTCTGCTGGAACAGGCGGTCCAGCGGCGTGCGCAGCGCGTGGTGCTGGCGCGCGGCCTGCCAGGCTTCCTTCACCTGGCCCAGGATCTGGGGTTCGCCCAGCACCAGCGAGTCAAGGCCGGTGGCGACGCGGAACAGGTGCCGCACGGCCTGTTCGTCGCGGTGCTCGTACAGGTAGGACGCCAGGGTGTCGGGCTCCAGCCCGTGGTGCCGCGCCAGCCACTCGGCGACCGCACCTTCGCTGCCGGCGCTGACCTGCGCGTAGACCTCGGTGCGGTTGCAGGTGGAAAGCAACGCCGCTTCCTCGACGCCCGGCACCGCCGACAGCCCGGCCAGCGCGCCCGGCAGCTGGCCCGCGTCGAGCGCGACCCGCTCGCGCAGCGAGAGCGGCGCAGTCTGGTGGTTCAGGCCTAGGGCGAGCAGGGGCATGTCAGGGGGCCAGCGTTAGGGCGCGGTGCGCTAAGCTTTCGCGGGCTGGGCTCTCGTTGTGGATTCCGGCCCGTATTCTAGCCCCAGGCCGCGCAGACCCCATGAACCGGCGCCATCGTTTCCTTCTTTCGCTGTTGGCCCTGCTGCTCGCGGCGCCGTTCGCGGTCGCTTCGCCGCCACCGATCGGCGAGGTGATGGCCGGCGAGTTCGCGCTGCAGCAGGGCGACCTGCCGGCGGCGGCCCGGCATTTCCTGGCGGCGGCCCGGGCGTCCGCGGACCCGGCCGTGGCCGAGCGCGCGACCCAGGTCGCGCTGGTCGGCGAGCAGCCCGGGCTCGCCCGGCGGGCCCTGGATCGCTGGCGCGCCCTGGACCCCGGCGCCGTCGGCATGCACGGGGCGACGGTCCGCCTGGCGCTGTCGCAGGGCGACCAGGAGGATGCCATGGACGCCTCGCGGGCATTGCTGGCGCTGGATGGCCCGGGCTTCGACACGCTCCTGCGCGTGCTGTCGGAATCCCGCGGCGATGCCAGCGTGATCGCCCGTGCCGTCACCCGGGAGCTGTTCGAGCAACAGGCGCTGCCCGATCGGCTGGCAGCCTGGCTGCGCTGGGCCGGCGTGGCCCGGCGGCTCAAGGACCGGCCGTTGTCGGAGCGCATCATCGAGCAGGGCATGGCCCGATTCCCGGATGATCCGCGGGCCCGCCTGCTCGAGATCGCGCGGCTTCGGGAATCCGGCGATGCCGCCGCGGCGCGCGAGCGCCTGGTCGCGCTGCGCGATTCCGGCGCCATCCTGCCCGAGCTGCGGCGCGTGGCCGCCAGCGAGTTCGCCCGCCAGGGCGACCTGCGCGGCGCCGCCGACGTGCTGGGCGAGGGCGTCCAGGACGAAGCGTCGCGGGGGCAGCGCGCCGCCTGGCTGGTGTTGGCCGAGGACCGCGCCGCACTGCAGCAGCTTTACGCCGAGCTCAAGGCGGCCGGCGCGGTGCCGCCACCCCCGCGCCGTCTGCTGCTGGGTCATGTTGCCGAGGCGCTGGACCTCTTCGGCGAGGCCGAACGCTGGTACCAGGGCGTGCCCCGCGGCGCCGGCAGCGACCTGGCCCTGCTGCGGCTGGCGCGGCTGCACGATCGCCGCGGTGATCCCGCGCGCGCCATCGAGCGGCTCAAGGACCTGCAGTCCGACACCAGTGCCGATGGCGAGCGCGTGCGCGACAGCTACCTGGTCGAGGCGGACATCCTTGAGCGCGATGGACGCGCCGCCGAGGCCCGCCTCGCGCTCGACCGCGGCCTGGCGGTTTTCGAAGGCGACCCGGTGCTGCTGTATGCGCGGGCGATGCTGCTCGAGCGCGGCGACGACGTGGACGCCGCGTTGGCCGACCTGCGCGCCATCCTCGACGAGGACCCGGCCGACGCGCAGGCGCTCAACGCCTACGGCTACACGCTGGCCGAGCGGCGCGGCAAGTACGCCGAGGCCTTGCCCTACATCGAGCGCGCGCACGCGCTGCTGCCCGATTCCGCGCCGATCCTCGACAGCCTGGGTTGGGTGCGGTTCCGGCTGGGCGAGCGCCAGGAATCCTTGGCTTTGCTGCGCCAGGCCTGGGCGAAGCTGCGCGATCCCGAGATCGCGGCCCACCTGGGCGAAGTGCTGTGGACCCTGGGGCAGCGCGACGAGGCGCGTCGCGTCTGGCGCGAGGGCGCCGCGATCGATCCCGACAACCGCGCGCTGCGGCGCGCGCTGGAGACCTTCAAGCCATGAAACGACTGGGCGTGGTGCTGCTCTGCGCGTCGGCACTGGCCGCCTGCGTGCCGGCGCCGGTGCGCGAAGCGGACGCGGTGCTGCTTGCGGCGCAGGCGGAGCGCGAGGCCCGGTTGGCCGCCGACCCGGCCTGGCAGCTGTCCGGCCGGCTGGCCGTGAGCGCGAACGGCGAGGGCGGCAGCGGCCGCCTCGAGTGGCGCCAGCAGGGCGAGGATTTCGAGATCCGGCTGGCGGCGCCCGTCACCGGCAAGAGCTGGCGACTGCGCCAGCAGGGCGGGCTGGCGACGCTGGAGGGCATGGAGGAGGGCGCGCTCACCGCCCCCGACGCCGAAGCCCTGCTTTACGAAGCGACCGGCTGGCGGCTGCCGGTGCAGGCCCTGGCCGCCTGGGCGCGCGGCGCCCGGGCCGAGGGCGCGGCCACGATCGAGTTCGGCCCGACCGGCCTGCCGGCGCTGATCTCCCAGCGGGGCTGGCAAGTCGAGTACCGCGAGTGGGACGCGGCTGATCCGGCCCGGCCGCGCCGCATCTTCGCGCGCCAGGGCGAGGACGCCAGCGTACGCCTGGTCGTGGATGCCTGGGGTGCGCGGTGACCACGCCCGACGCGTCCTGGAGCGACTGGCCGGCACCCGCCAAGCTCAACCTGTTCCTGCGCATCGTGGGCCGCCGGCCGGACGGCTACCACCGGCTGCAGACCGTGTTCCAACTGCTGGACTGGGGCGACACCGTGCGGCTGCGGCTGCGCCCGGACGGCCTGGTCCGGCGCGCCGGGGACGGTGGCTACGGCGTGCCGGAAGCCGATGACCTGGTGGTCCGGGCGGCCAGGTTGCTGCAAAGAGAGGCTAACGTCAGTCAAGGCGCTGACATCGAGGTGCTAAAGCGCATCCCGCTGGGCGGCGGTTTCGGTGGCGGATCTTCGGACGCGGCCACCGTGCTGGTGGCCCTGAACCACCTCTGGCAGGCCGGCCTGGACGAGGACCGGCTGGCGGCGCTGGGCTTGCAGCTGGGGGCCGACGTGCCGGTGTTCGTCCGCGGCCGCAGCGCCTGGGCCGAGGGCGTGGGCGAGCAGTTGACCCCGCTGGCCCTGCCGCCGGCGGCCTACCTGCTGGTCGATCCGGGCGTGAGCGTGCCCACCGCCGAACTTTTCCAAACCCCTGATTTGACGCGGGATGCAGCCCCGGCGACAATTGCCGACTTCGTTTCTGGCTCCGAGCTCGGCAATGCCTTCGAGCCGGTGCTGCGTCGCCGCTCGGAAGCCGTCGAGGCTGCCCTGCAGGCGCTTGCGCAGCTCGGCCCGGCGGCCCTGACTGGGACCGGCGGCGGCTGTTTCGCGCGCTTTGGCGCGCGCGCCGACGCCGACGCCGCACGGTTGCGCCTGCCCCCGGGCCTGCGCGCCTGGGTGGCGGAAGGTGTCGCGGTGTCGCCCCTGCATCGGGCGCTGCCGTCGCGCTGAGCCGGCAACGGAACAATCCAGCGGTGGGGCGTCGCCAAGTGGCCTAAGGCACCGGGTTTTGATCCCGGCATTTCGTAGGTTCGAATCCTACCGCCCCAGCCATCCACCGGACGCAACACGGTCCCTCCACAGCGAACGACAAGGCGGATACCCCATGAGCAAGCAGAACCTGCTCGTCTTCACCGGAAACGCCAATCGTCCGCTGGCCCTGGCGGTCTGCCGCCAGCTCGGCATCCCGCTGGGCAAGGCGCAGGTGGGGCAGTTCTCCGACGGCGAAGTGCAGGTCGAGATCGAGGAAAACGTGCGCCGGCAGGAGGTGTTCGTCATCCAGTCCACCAGCGCGCCGACCGCCGAGAACTTCATGGAGCTGCTGGTGCTGATCGACGCGCTCAAGCGCGCGTCCGTCGCCAGCGTCACCGCCGTGGTGCCGTACTTCGGCTACGCCCGCCAGGACCGCCGCATGCGCTCCTCGCGCGTGCCGATCACGGCCAAGGTCGCGGCCAAGATGTTCACCGCCGTCGGCACCGACCGCGTGCTCACCGTCGACCTGCACGCCGACCAGATCCAGGGCTTCTTCGACATCCCGGTCGACAACGTCTACGCCTCGCCGATCCTGCTGGCCGACATCTGGCGCAGCCAGGGCACCGACAACATGGTGGTGGTCTCGCCCGACGTCGGCGGCGTGGTGCGCGCCCGCGCGATCGCCAAGCGCCTGGACGACGCCGACCTGGCCATCATCGACAAGCGTCGCCCGAAGGCCAACGTCGCCACCGTGATGAACATCATCGGTGACGTCGAGGGCAAGACCTGCGTGCTGGTGGACGACATCGTCGACACCGCCGGCACCCTGTGCGCGGCCGCGGCGGCGCTCAAGGCCAACGGCGCGAAGAAGGTCGTCGCCTACTGCACCCACCCGGTGCTGTCGGGCGCGGCGATTGCCAACGTCTCGAATTCGCAGCTCGACGAGCTGGTGGTCACCGACACCATCCCGCTGTCGGAGGCGGCGCGGGCCTGCCCGCGCATCCGCCAGCTCAGCGTCGCCGAGCTGCTGGCGGAAACCATCCGCCGCGTGGCGTTCGGCGAGTCGGTCAGTTCGCTTTACGTGGACTGAGGCAAGGCGGGGCGGGGGATCCGGGATCGGCATTCGCGAGTGCCGATCCCCGATTCCCGGTCCCGGGAACGACGCAGGGCCTGGTCGCGGGCACTGCGGAACGCGCCGGAAGGCGCATCACACTGAAGAAGGCAACACCAACATGGCTACCAACCACAACATCACGGCCACCGGCCGCAAGGACGAAGGCAAGGGTGCGAGCCGCCGCCTCCGTCGCAGCGGTCACGTGCCGGCCATCGTCTACGGCGGCCACGCCGACCCGCAGAGCATCCAGATCGAGCACAACCACCTCTGGATCGCCAGCCAGAACGAATGGTTCTACTCGGCCATCCTCGACATGAACGTCGACGGCAAGGTCCAGAAGGTCCTGCTGCGTGACATGCAGCGCCATCCGTTCAAGCAGCAGATCCTGCACCTGGACTTCCTGCGCGTGAGCGAGAACGAAGCCCTGCGCGCCAAGGTGCCGCTGCACTTCGTCAACCAGGAAACCTCGCCGGCCGGCAAGTCGGCGGGCGTCGTGGTCACCCACGAGCTCAACGAAGTCGAAGTCAGCTGCCTGCCGAAGGACCTGCCGGAGTTCATCGAGATCGACCTGGCCAAGCTGGCCGTGGGCGACATCGTGCACCTCTCGGACATCAAGCTGCCCAAGGGCGTGACCCTGCCGGCGCTGGCGCACGGCGGCAAGGAGCATGACCTGGCGGTCGTGATCGCCAAGCACGCCCGCGTCGAGGCCGAAGACACCGCTGCCCCGGAATCGGCCGAGGTCCCGGCTGCCAAGGTCGCCAAGCCGGATGCCGCCCCGGCGGCCCCGAAGAAGAAGTAAGCCCAGATTTCCCTCCCTCTCCCCTTGGGAGAGGGCCGGGGAGAGGGCAGCTTTGCAGTGAGCGAACTCCGCCTCATCGTCGGCCTGGGCAACCCCGGCGCCGAACACGCCCGGACCCGGCATAACGCCGGGTTCTGGTTTCTGGACGCCCTCGCCGCGCAGGCCGGGGCGCGCTTCGGGCTGGAATCCAAGCTGCACGGCGAGACCGCCAAGGCCGAGATCGCCGGCCGCAGCGTCTGGCTGCTCCGCCCGGCCACCTTCATGAACGCCTCCGGCCGCTCGGTTGCCGCGGCGCTGCGCTATTTCAAGATCGAGCCCGAACAGGCCCTGCTGGCACACGACGACCTGGACCTGGCCCCCGGCCTGGCCCGGCTCAAGTTCGACGGCGGCCATGGCGGCCAGAACGGCATCCGCGACACCATGCAGCACCTCGGGCACGGCAAGTTCCATCGCCTGCGCCTGGGCATCGGCCATCCCGGCCACAAGGACAAGGTCACCCCCTGGGTGCTGGGCAAGCCCGGCAAGGACGACGAGGCCAGCATCCTGCGCGCCATCGACGACGCCCTGGCGGTGATGCCCCTGGCCGTGAACGGGGAGTTCCCCGAGGCCATGAAGCGCCTGCACACCCCCAAACCCTGAGTCGCCAGCCGCCAGCCGTCCCCGGACGGCTGGCGCCTGGACATTCGCGAACCGGAAGACAGCACCATGGGCATCAAATGCGGCATCGTCGGCCTGCCGAACGTCGGCAAGTCCACCCTCTTCAATGCGCTGACCAAGGCCGGCATCGCCGCGGCCAACTTCCCGTTCTGCACCATCGAGCCCAACACCGGCGTGGTGCCGGTGCCGGATCCGCGCCTGGCCCAGCTGGCCGAGATCGTCAAGCCGCAGAAGATCATCCCGACCTCGTTCGAGTTCGTGGACATCGCCGGCCTGGTCGCCGGTGCCTCCAAGGGCGAGGGCCTGGGCAACAAGTTCCTGGCCCACATCCGCGAGGTGGATGCCATCGCCCACGTGGTGCGCTGCTTCGAGCACACCGACATCGTCCACGTGGCCGGCAAGGTAGACCCGATCGCCGACATCGAGACGATCGACCTCGAGCTCGCCCTGGCCGACCTGGAGTCCGTCGACAAAGCGCTGAACCGCGCCGAACGGGAGGCCAAGACCGGCAATAAGGACGCCATCGTCCGGAAAGGCGTTCTCGCGCGCCTGCGCGCCGGGCTCGACCAGGGCCAGCCGGCCCGCGCCCTGGGCCTGTCGGCCGAGGACAAGGCCGTGGTCCGCGACCTGTTCCTGCTGACGCTCAAGCCCGTGATGTACGTGGCCAACGTGCTCGAGGACGGCTTCGACGACAACCCGATGTTGGACCAGGTCCGGGGCCGGGCCGAGAAGGAGGGCGCCCAGGTGGTGCCGGTCAGCGCCGCCATCGAGGAGGAGATGTCCCAGCTCGAGGACGCCGACCGGGCCGAGTTCCTGGCCGAGATGGGCCTGGCCGAGCCGGGCCTGAACCGCGTGATCCGGGCCGGCTACGCCCTGCTGGGCATGCAGACCTACTTCACCGCCGGCGTGAAGGAGGTCCGCGCCTGGCAGGTCCACAAGGGCGCCACCGCGCCCCAGGCCGCGGCCGTGATCCACACCGACTTCGAGAAGGGCTTCATCCGGGCCGAGACCATCGCCTTCGACGATTTCATCAGGTGCCGGGGCGAGGCCGGGGCGCGCGACGCCGGCCGCCTGCGGCTCGAGGGCAAGGAGTACATCGTCCAGGAAGGCGACGTGCTGCATTTCCGCTTCAACGTCTGATCCGGGGCCGCGAATGCGAAAAGGTCGTTGACATTTCCTTTCGCGACCCTGAAAATTGCGGGCTCCCTAGCTGGAGGGATACCCAAGCGGCCAACGGGGGCAGACTGTAAATCTGCTGGCTCACGCCTTCGGTGGTTCGAATCCACCTCCCTCCACCAGCTTTCGCAGTGACGCCCGGCAACGGGAGCCATCGCAGGGCGGGAGTAGTTCAATGGTAGAACCTCAGCCTTCCAAGCTGATCATGCGGGTTCGATTCCCGTCTCCCGCTCCATTGGATTGAAGCAGCACCGCAACAGATAACGAATTCGCTCATGTAGCTCAGTCGGTAGAGCACTTCCTTGGTAAGGAAGAGGTCGCTGGTTCGATTCCAGTCATGAGCACCACCCTCCACCTTGAATCCTACCGGGTACCTCGAAATGTCCAAGGGTAAGTTTGAGCGCACCAAGCCGCACGTGAACGTTGGCACCATCGGTCACGTCGACCATGGCAAGACCACGCTGACCGCCGCGCTGACCAAGATTGGCGCCGAGCGTTT
>NZ_JALHQI010000087.1 GCF_022842045.1 Arenimonas sp.
GCCCTCGCCGAAGGCGATCATCCACTCGTGGTCCTGGTAGAACTGCTGGCGGCCGGTCAGCGTGCGCCACGGTATGAGTTCGTGGACGTTGGTGTAACCGGCGTTGTAGCTGACGTTGTCGTCTTCCAGGCCAGACCAGATCGGCGAGCTGATGATCTTGCGCGGTTGTACCTGGATGTCACGGAAGCGGATCGCCTCGTGTTCCTTGCCGACGGCCAGGTGTGTGTGCTCACGGCCGGTGAAGGTTTCAAGCGAAGCCCACGCCTTGACCGCAACGTGACCGTTCGTCTCCGGCGCCAGGTGCAGGATCGCCTCGGCGGCGTCGATCGCGGTCTCCAACTGCGGACGGCCCAGGCTGATGCCGTCCTCGACAACCGCGTGGTTGAGCTTGGCGAGGAAATCGACCTCGTGCTTGGTGTCCCAGCTCATTCCCTTGCCGCCGTTGCCCTGCTTGTCCAGCAGGGGGCCGATGGAGGTGAACTTGCGATAGAGGTTGGGGTAGTCGCGCTCGACCACCACCATGTTGGGCGCTGTTCGACCGGGAATGAGCTCGCACTCGCCCTTTTTCCAGTCGGTAACGCCGAACGGCATGGCGATCTCGCCCGGGGTGTCGTGCAGGGTAGGAACCAGTACCAGGTCCTTTTCCACCCCAAGCACGCCGGGCGCCATCGCGCTGACTGTGCGGGCGATGCCCTTGAAGATGTCCCAGTCGCTGCGTGCTTCCCAAGCCGGATCCACTGCCTTCGACAGGGGATGGATGAATGGATGCATGTCGGAAGTGTTGAGGTCGTCCTTCTCGTACCAGGTGGCCGTGGGCAGGACGATGTCGCTGTAAAGCGCCGTCGTGCACATCCGGAAGTCGAGGGTCACAAGCAGGTCGAGCTTTCCTTCCGGGCCCTCTTCACGCCACTTGACCTCCTCGGGCTTGGTCGCGCCACGTTCGCCGAGGTCCTTGCCCTGGAGGCCGTGCCGGGTGCCCAGCAGGTGCTTGAGCATGTACTCATGGCCCTTGCCGGAACTGCCAAGCAGGTTCGATCGCCAGATGAAAAGGTTGCGTGGGAAATTCTCGGGCGCATCCGGGTCGGAGAACGCGAAGTCCAGGCTGCCGTCCTTGAGCTTGCCGACCGCGTAGTCGACAGGCGCAACGCCGGCCGCTTCGGCTTCCCGTACCAGCTTCAGCGGGTTGGTGTTGAGCTGGGGGATCGACGGGAGCCAGCCCATTCGCACGGCGCGAAGGTTGTAGTCGGCGAGGGAGCCGGTGAACTTCGCCGGGTCCGCGAGTGGCGAAAGAATCTCGCTCACATCCAGCTTCTCGTAGCGATACTGGCTGGAGTTGAAGTAGAAGAACGACGTGCCGTTCATCTGGCGCGGCGGCTTGCTCCAGTCCAGCCCGAAGGCGATCGGCGTCCAGCCGGACTGCGGGCGCAGTTTTTCCTGGCCCACGTAGTGGGCCCAGCCGCCGCCAGTCTGGCCGACGCAGCCGCACATCACGAGCATGTTGATCAGCCCGCGGTAGTTCATGTCGTTGTGGTACCAGTGGTTCATCGCTGCGCCGACGATGATCATCGAGCGCCCGTGGGTCTTGTCCGCGGTGCGCGCGAACTCCCGCGCGACCTGGATGACGTCCAGGCGCGGCACGCCCGTGATCTTCTCCTGCCAGGCCGGCGTGCCGGGGACGTTGTCGTCGAAGCTGGAGGCGACGTTTCCGCCGCCGAAGCCGCGGTCGACGCCATATTGCGCCAGCATCAGGTCGTACACGCTGGCGACCGCCCATTCCTTGCCGTCCGCCAGGACCACGCGCTTGACCGGGATGTTGCGGTCGAGCACGTCGGAGAACTTGGACTCGGTCCAGTACTCGTTTTCCACGCCGCCGAAGTAGGGGAAGCTGACCGACTCGATGGCGTCGTGGTGGTCCTTGAGCGACAGGCGCAGGCGCGTTTCGCGGCCCTGACCGTCCTTCTCTTCAATGTTCCAGCGGCCCTTTTCGCCCCAGCGGAACCCGACCGAGCCATTGGGCACGGTGATGTCACCGGAAATCTCGTCGAAGGCGAGGGTCTTCCACTCGGGGTTGTTGGCCTCGCCGAGGCCCCCGAGGTCGGACGCCCGCAGGAAGCGTTCGGGGACCAGTCGTCCGTCGGCGCGCTTCTCCAGCCGCACCAGCAGCGGCATGTCGCTGTACTGGCGGCAATAGTCGGTGAAGTACTTCGACGGGTTGTCGACGTGGAACTCGCGCAGGATCACGTGGCCGAAGGCGAAGGCGAGGGCGGCGTCGGTGCCCTGCTTGGGGTGCAGCCAGTGGTCGGTCAGCTTGGCGACCTCGGAATAGTCCGGGGTGATCGCGACCGTCTTGGTGCCGTTGTAGCGGGCTTCGGTGAAGAAGTGGGCGTCGGGTGTGCGCGTCTGCGGCACGTTCGAGCCCCAGGCGATGATGTAACGGCTGTTGTACCAGTCCGCCGACTCGGGCACGTCGGTCTGTTCGCCCCAGACTTGCGGCGAGGCCGGCGGCAGGTCGCAGTACCAGTCGTAGAAGCTCAGGCAGGCGCCGCCAAGCAGCGAAAGGTAGCGTGCGCCGGCGGCATAGCTGACCATCGACATCGCCGGGATGGGCGAGAAGCCGACCACGCGGTCCGGGCCGAACTCTTTGGTGGTGTGGAGGTTTGCGGCGGCGATCATCTCGTTCGCCTCGTCCCACTCCACGCGCACGAAGCCGCCCATGCCGCGCTTGCTCTTGTAGCTCTTGGCCTTGGCGGGGTCGCTGATGATCGAGGCCCAGGCATCGACCGGCGCCATCGTCTTGCGCGCCTCCCGCCAGAGCTTGAGCAGGGCCGAGCGCATCAGCGGGTACTTCACGCGGTTGGCGCTGTAGAGGTACCAGGAGTAACTGGCGCCGCGCGGGCAGCCTCGCGGCTCGTGGTTCGGCAGGTCGGGGCGGGTGCGCGGATAGTCGGTCTGCTGGGTTTCCCAGGTGACCAGCCCGTTCTTGACGTAGACCTTCCAACTGCATGATCCGGTGCAGTTCACGCCGTGCGTCGAGCGCACGATCTTGTCGTACTGCCAGCGCTTCCGGTAACCGTCCTCCCAGCTCCGGTCCTCCTGCTTGGTGGTTCCATGGCCATCCGAGAACGGCTCAGCCGCCGGTTTCAGGAAGTTGAGCCGATCAAGGAAGTAACTCATGCGTATGCTCCTGGCGGAAATCGCTTGCAGCGGGCTGGGAAGTCATCAACCGCGGTCCGTAGACCGGATGCGGCCGGCGCCAAGCGCCTGTCCCGGGTGGCTGGGTGCGACAGCGCACTGACGGAATGGGCCAAAGTATGCCGGAAAAATTCAGGCGCTTTTCTGACATGCGTCAAGTCAGCCCGACCCGGCGGAGGCGACCTGGCGTCGCCGGCTGTCCCGGACGTCCACCTCGAGTCGGACCTGCAGCGGCGCCGAGTCCGGGACCGCCAGCTCGAGCGTGAAGCCGTCGCGCCGGGGGCGCTCGGATGTGAAGGCGCGAAAGTCCGCCTCGGGGGCCGTGAGGCGCCATTCGCCGGGCACGGGGCACGCCAGGCTGGCCTCGCCACCCAACACCAGGCTCCATGCCCATGCGCCGAGTGGAGTCTTCACAAGCCCGCGCAAGGCATCACCGGCCAACAGGCGGTCGAGCTCCGCTTCGGCGAGCCGGACGCGGGCGGATTGACCTTCAAGTTGGAGCTTCATGCGGTGCCGGCCCCGCGCGCGTCACGCCGCAGCGGTGATGGGGCGGCCGTCGGCGAGATCGCCACGTGGTCATCGCCACACAGGGTGCAGCCCTCGCTCCACTCGCTGGCGCCGTCCACGAAGTGTTCCTGCTTCCAGATGGGCGCCTGGTGCTTGACCGTCTCGATCACCTCGCGGCACGCGCGGAACGCCTCGTCCCGGTGCGGGCTGCCCACCGCGATCACCACGGCGAGGTCGCCTATCGCCAGCCGGCCCTTTGCATGGCCGACGTAGACCTTGAGTGCGGGCCCGAACGATGCCACGGCGGCTTGCGCCGCACGGGCGAACACCGTCAGGGCCAGTGGGTCGAACATGTCGTAGTGGATGCCGGTCACGGCGCGCCCATGCGACTGGCGGCGGACTCGACCGATAAACATGTCGATGCCGCCAAACGCGTCGTCCGATACGAAAGCCAGCGCCTCGGCGGGGTCGAGCGCCGCATTGCCAATATCGCGCACGACGGTCTGTATGACGGTGGGGTTGGCGGCCATGGTCAACCCCCGCTCACGGGCGGCAGGATGGCGAGGTGGCCATCGGGCGGAACGGGGTCGTCATTCCGCAGTACGGCTTCCTTCGAGGCGAGCACCGTGCTGCGCAGGATCCGCTCGTGCCAGCCATCCCAATGGCTTGCCGCATACGCGCCAAGCGCTGCTTTCACGTCGCCAATGGTGGCGCCGTCCGCGCAAGTCAGTTCGATGGCGCTGCTTTCCTGGAAGCGCCGATAGACGCCGAACAGCTGGAGGGTCACTTGCATGGTTCAGGCCTCGCAAAAAAGGTTGGAATGGATGTGTCCAAGCGGCAGGACGTCCACCAGGCAGCCGGCGGCCACCAGTTCGGAATCCTCCGGCAGGATGGCCCAGGCGCGAGAATCGAGCAGGGGACGGGTACGGAAGGATTCCTGGCCTTGCAGCAGGCGGACCCGGACTCGTCCGTCGCCGTCCAGTTCGAGCGACGCCTTCTGAAGCATCGCAAAGCCAGGCTTCTTGCTGACGTCGGCGGCGAGCGGCAGGCGCCAGGGACGCTCATCGGGCATCCCGAGCATGCGGCGAAGGGCGCCTTCGACGAAAAAGCGTTGACCCACTGCGCTGGAAACCGGATTGCCGGGGAGGCCAACGCAAAGAACCCCGGAGGGCAGGGTAGCCGCAAGCAGCGGCTTGCCCGGGCGCATGCGCACCTTGTGGAAAAGCAGTGAGGCGCCCAGTTCGCTCAGCACCTCGGGCACGAAGTCGTATCTACCCATGGAGACCGCACCGGTGCTGACCACCACATCGGCGCCTGCGGACTGCGCTGCAAGCACGGCCTCACGGAAGACGGCCGGGTCGTCGTGGATCGTGTGGTTGATGATGACCTCGGCGCCAGCGAGCGCCAGGCGGCGGGCGAGGAAGGGCCCGTTGGTGTTGTAAATCTGTCCGCTGGCGAGGCCCGCGCCGGGCGTATCGATCAGCTCGCGGCCCGTGCACAGCAGCGCGACTCGGGGGCGCCGGCGTACCTCGAGTTCGGAGACGCCGATGCCGCCGAGCAGCATCGCAACCGAGGGGTCCACCCAAATCCCGGCCGGCACCGCGCAGTCTCCTGCGGCGATGTCCTGGCCGCGCAGGCGCACGTGCTGGCCGCGCCGGGGCGCGGATCCGAGGGCGATTCGGGAGGGTTGGCCGGCCGGATGACGGGCAAGCACCGCCACGTCCTCCACCGGCACCACCGTATCGAACCCGTCCGGAACCCGGGCCCCGGTCATGATTTCCCAGGCCCCCAACCCCGCTGTGCTTGCGAGGTCACCTGCCGCCTGCTCGCCGGTAACGTCGAGGACGAAGCCGCCGTCGAGCTCCCCGGCATAGGCGAGCGCGAAGCCGTCCATGGCGGCGTTGTCGAACGGCGGCAGGTCCATCGGGCTGATCACCGGCGCGGCCGTCACCCGCCCATCGGCATTCGCGAGCGCCACGCGCTCGGTGCCGAGTGGCCTCACGGCTTCGCGGACTAAGGCCCGCGCTTGCTCAAGAGGCATCACGGGTGGGCCTCCCCGGCCACCATCGCCAGCGCATGCGCGAACAGCGGCGCAAGTATGGCCATGCCCTGCGTCACCGCCTTGGGGCTGCCCGGCAGCAGGATGACGAGCGTGGACTCCCCGACCAGGGCGGCGTCGGCGCGGCTCAGCCAGGCCAACGGGGTGTGGGCGCTGCTGGCCGCGCGGAACAGGTCGCCGAGCCCGGGCACGCGGCGGGACGCTACCCGGGCCAGTGCCTCCGGCGCGAGATCGCGCGGCCCAAGGCCGGTGCCCCCGGTGCACAGGACCAAGCGGACACCCTCGGCGGCCGCGGTGGCGAGCGTCGTGGCCAAGGGCTCGATGCCATCGGGAAGCAGCGCCTGCCGTACGCTGGCGCCGAGTCCTTCAAGTACCCGCACTGCTTCGGGGCCGGAGAGGTCGTCGTAGGCTCCCGCGCTGGCGCGATCGCTGAGCGTGACCACGAGAACCGGGACGCCGTCGAGGCGGGGGGCCGCGCGCGGGCGGTAATGCGCACGCTCGGCTTCGTCCAGCCCTTCAGGGTGGAGCCACAGCCCTTTCTTGCCACCCTCCTTGAACAGCAGGCGCATTCCCGCCAAGGCCAGGGCCGGCTCGACTGGCTTGGTCAGGTCGTAAAGTGTCAGCAGCGCCGCGTTGAGGCCGGCCAGAGCCTCCATCTCGACCCCTGTCCGCGCCTCGAGGCCAACCTCGCAGTACACGCGAACCGCGTGGCGCTCAGGCACCAGCACGCAGCGGATATCGACGTACTCAAGATTGAGCGGATGGCACAGCGGCATCAGCATCGAGGCTTGCTTGGCACCCTGGATGCCGGCGACTTCAGCCATCGCCAGGGCATCTCCCTTGGGCAGGCGGCGGTCACGCAGGGCGGCGAACCCGACCGGGCCGGCGTGCAGTTCACCGACCGCGACGGCACGGCGCGGCGTCGGCCGTTTACGTCGCACGTCGGCCATGTGGAAGCCTTGTGGGGCAGGGGTGTTCACGCGTCAGCCTCCGATCGTGGAAAGGTTGCTGGTCAGGCCGGTTTCACCCTCGTGGAGGCGATGCCCTGCGTCCTTCTCGCCCAGTTGGATGCCCAGCGTGGCCAGCAGCTGGTCGCGCTGGGCATCGTCCTGCAGCAGCGGCCGGAGCGGAATGCCCGCTTCGCCGAAGAGGCACAGGCGCAGGTCTCCCGTGGACGTGACGCGCAGGCGGTTGCATCCAGCGCAGAAGTCCTTGGAGTAGGGCGCGATGATCCCGATCCGGCCCAGGAACTCGGGGTGGGCATACTCCCGGGCCGGGCCGGCGTCCACCGCGCGCGGCAGCTCACGCCAGCCGCCGGCGCGAAGCTTTTCTTCAACCACGCTCGCCCGCAGGTGGTGGCGCTGGAAGTATTCGAGGTTGTCGCCGGTACGCATCAGCTCGATGAAGCGCAGCGAAACCCGTCGGTCGCGCAGATAGTCCAACCAAGCTGGGAGCTGGTCGTCGTTGAGGCCTTTGAGCAGCACTGCGTTGAGCTTGACCGCCCCGAAGCCGAGGCCGAGCGCGCGATCGATCCCGGCCAGCAGATCGGGCAGGCGGTCGTGGCCGGTGATCGCCGCGAAACGCTCGCGCTCAAGGGCGTCGACGCTGACGTTGAGATGGGTCAGGCCAGCGTCCTTCCATGCGGAAACGCGACGCAGCAGCAGGCAGCCGTTGGTGGTCATCGCCACCTTTTCGATCCCCGGCTGGGCGGCGGCTATGGCCAGGATCTCATCAAGATCGCGTCTCAGCGACGGCTCTCCGCCGGTGATGCGCACCTTGCGCATGCCGGCCAGCGCGAAGGCCGCCAGAAGTCGCCGAATCTCGTCGGTGGCCAATTGAGGCGGACGGCAGGACGTGGCACGGAAACCCGAGGGCAGGCAGTAGGTGCATGAATAGTTGCACGCGTCGATGACCGACAGGCGCAAGTAGGGAAAGCTTCGGCCGAAACGATCGCCGAGGGTCATTGTCACGATGTCGCTCCTTTCCAATACCGGGAGGCAGCGCCGTTTCCAGCGACACCCGTGCGGCCCGCAGGCCACGGGTCGTCCACCATGCCGCAGCGAAGGGGGAACGACTCGGAGGCCCCGGGTCGCCCCGGGGATTGGCGCACTTTACGTGTAGCTGGATACAACAGGTGTTGATGCGGATCAAGTTTCTGGCCCAATGTGCCGGGCTTGACCCGGATCAAGGTCGCCACCGGCCGCAAACCCGGACACTGGCGGCACCCAGCCTCCGTAGTCATACCCATGCATGGCCCCAATCACGGTCCGGCGGATCCGCTCGACTTTCGCGAGCTCGCTCCACCCATGCCGCTGATGCGCAGCATGGACGCCGCCAAATTGCTTCGGCCCGGTGACAGCCAGGCGGTCCTCACCCCGTTGTGGCCTCTGCCACTGTTCTCTGCATTGAGCGACGCCGGTTTCGAGTGGAAGGCCAGCCACCTGCCTTGCGGCGGGGCTCGGGTTGACATCCGCAGGCCAGATGTCGGGCCTTGATGTCCAGCGTTCGCCGCCTGTCGATCGTCCGCTGCGTTTCTTCGGCGGCGCGATCGCCTGGGGGCTGGCTGCGGGGCTTCTGATGGCTTGGCTAGACCCCGCGCTTTGGGCTACGCGTTGGCACCCGGACCTGCTCGCGCTGGTCCATCTGGTGGTGCTCGGCGTCATCGGGCAGGCGTGCCTGGGCGCGCTGCTGCAGTTCCTCGCAGCGGCCGCCTCCTCGCCTCCTGCGGGCACGCCGCGGGCATGGAGGCTCCTGCATGCGGCATGGAACGTTGGTGTCGCCGTCCTGGTTTCCGGCTTCATCTGGGTGCAGCCCGTCGCCCTGCAGATTGGCGGCGTCGTGCTGACACTGTGCCTGTGTGCCGTCTGTGGCGCGATGCTGCTTGGCCTCGCGCGATCCAATGGTCCGGCATGGTTGCGCGTCGGATTGGCCATCCCGCTCGTTGCGTGGCCCCTTGTCGCTGCGCTTGGCGCGGTGCTCGTCGCGGCCATGATCGGGCGGTTGGAGCTGGATCTTGCGCGCTGGACAGATATTCATGCCATTGCCGGGGTCGGCCTGGTCTTCACGGCCTTGCTCGCCAGCGTCTCGCTGGTGGTGATGCCGATGCTGATGGGTACAGGCCGTCCCGACCGGTTGTTGCGCTGGCTCGGATTCGCGCCGGCGATGGCGACGCTGTCGATCCTGATTGCGCGGTTCGCGGACAACGAAATGGCGACATTACTCATGGGCATCGCGCTGGCCGCGCTGGCCGCAGTTGCACTGCTCGCGCTGGCCCGGCGGCCGCATCGGCGGAACGCGCCGCTGGTTGCGTCGTGGTGTTTGGGTCTTGGACTCGCCGGCATGGCCGGGATGATCTGGGTCGCCAAGGGCGCGTCTGCCGGGCTGGTGCCGGCGGCGATGCTGCTTGGCGGCAGCCTGCCGCTGCTCGTGCTGTCCATGATGCTCGAGATTGGGGCGTTCATCGGCTGGATTGAGCTGCACCGTGAGTGCAAACGCGGCCAGCAGCTGCCAGGCGTCCACTTGCTGCTGCCTGACCGGGCGAAATGGCGCTGGCTGGGCGCCCAGACCCTTGCGACAGGCGGGCTGGCCTGGCTCGCGGCGCATCCCTCATTGGCGCTCGCCCTCGCAGTCGCCGCGTGCTGGAGCTTCGCATTCGTTCTATTGGCACTCGCAATGAGTAGCCCGCGGCGCGCGACACGCACCTTCCAGCTCCAAAGGAGCCTGGCATGACGCAAACCAAGCCGCCCCTCGTCTACTCCTGTTCTGGCTGCTCCAGCGCCGCCCAGATGGCGAACCAGATGGCGTTGCGCCTTGACCGGGAGCGCCTTGCCGAAATGTCATGTATTGCTGGCGTAGGAGGCGGGGTGCCTGGACTGGTTAAAACCGCACGCAGCGGTCGCCCTATCCTGGCGCTGGATGGCTGCGCAATGTCCTGCGTCACCGCCTGTCTCGCGTGTGCGGGCGTCCAGCCAGATCACCACGTACTGCTGTCATCGTTCGGCGTCAAGAAGCGCCCGTACGTCGATGTAGACGCGGCCCAACTTGACTCGCTGTACGCGAGGGTCGTGCGTCCTGCGGCGCTCGCCCTTGGCGCGCTGGCTCTGCCGGGGAAGGTCGCCGATGCCAGCTGATCCCCGCCTGGCGTTTGCGCGCGGTCTCATCGACCGGCTCGACGCCGGCATCGTGGCGCTGGCCGCGGCGCGTCGCCGCGCGGTCGTCCTCGCGGCACGGGCCAAACCTCCAGGCCTGGGGCG
>NZ_JALHQI010000088.1 GCF_022842045.1 Arenimonas sp.
CGCGCGCCGAGGCCCGCGGCCAGGCCGATGCTTCGGCCAATGCCTCGGCTTCGCGCCGCGGCGCCTCGGTCGACGCCTCCGCCTCGGCCTCGGCGCGTGGCGAGGCGGGCGTCCGCCGCTGACCCGGAGACTGCGGCAGCTGCAGGCGGGCGCCCTCGTGGCGCCCGCTTTTTTTCGACGCCACCCGCTACCGCCGCTTGATTGGCAAATTGCAGGCGCACGAGGTGCTTGGCGAGAACGCGATGTCCGTGCGTGGTCATGCGCCTCGTTGAATTCCATGCAGCCCGCATTCATTCCGGTGGCGTGATCCAGCGCACGGAACGCACGCGAACTGTGAAGCAGTCGCGGAACGAACTGTGAGCAGGCGCGGAAAACCGCTGAAAACGTGCGCGATATCCCACAGCTTGCAACTGTGAGGCGCTGCGCATCCACGCTGCATTCGCTTTCCTAGACTGCGTTCCAAGGAACCACCGCACCTCCCGCGCGTGGACCTGGGCTCTGGAAGAACGCAAATGCGCAAGCACCTCGGTCCGCTGCTCCTCGCCCTCGTCGCCTTCGCCGGCAACGTCGAAGCAGCCTTCCAACCCGCTGCCCAGCCGGCCGGGGGCCACGTGTCTTCCTCGCGCACCAGCGCCAGCGCGGCGGTCAATTTCCGCATCGTGATCCGCGAGTCGCTCAGCCTCGGCGGACAGCAGCAGAAGGCCCGCCCGGACGCGCCGCCGATGGTCCGGTCGGTAAGCATCGAGGACGGTCGTGAAGTGGTGACGCTCGCCCGTCCCTGAAACGTCCCTCGGCTGCGCTTGCAGCCCGGCCCCGCCAAGGGCTTGAATGGACCGTCACCGCACGGTCCCTGCCATGGCCTCTTTCCTGATCGACACCCCGCGGCTGCGCCTCACCGAACTGAGCGAGGACGACGCCGGCTTCGTGCTGGCCCTGCTCAACACCGAGGGTTTCCTGCGCCACATCGGCGACCGCGGCGTGCGCAGCCTGGACGACGCCCGGCGCTACCTGCGCGAAGGCCCGCTGGCCAGCTACGCAGAACACGGCCATGGCCTCTGGAAAGTGACGCTGAAGGCCGACGGCGCGGCGGTAGGCATGAGTGGCCTGGTGCGGCGCGAAAGCCTGCCCCGGCCCGACCTGGGCTATGCCTTCCTGCCCGGATACGCGGGGCAGGGCCTGGCCAGCGAAGCGGGCGCGGCGGTGCTGGCGCACGCGTTCGGGGTGCTGCGGCTGCCGCAGGTGCTGGCGATAGTCAGTCCGGGCAACGAAGCCTCCGTGCGCGTGCTGGAGAAACTGGGCATGCGCGAATGGGGCCTGCGCGAGTTCGACGGTGAACCGCTGCGGGTGTTCACCCGGGAGGCCACGCCGGCGCCGGAATGAGAACGGGGCGGGCCGCTTGCGCGACCCGCCCCGCATAGACTCGCACCGCGGCGACCTTGCGGCGCCGCGATTGCGCGGCGATCAGGCCGCGGCGTCCTTGAGCTTCTTGAGCGGACGCACCTTCACCTTGACGGTGGCCGGCTTGGCGGCGAACCACTGCTCTTCCTTGGTGAACGGGTTGATGCCCTTGCGCTTCGGCTTGGCCGGCACGTTGACGACCGAGATCTTCAGCAGGCCCGGCAGGGTGAACGAACCCGCGCCCTTCTTGCTGACCGAACCGTGCACCGCGCCTTCCAGCGCGCCCATCACGGCGCGGACGTCCTTCGCGGCGACACCGGTGGACTCGGCGATGTGCGAGACCAGGCCCGACTTGGTCAGGGCTTCCTTGATCGGCTTCGGGGCGGACGGCTTGGCAGCGGCCTTCGGGGCAGCCTTCTTCTTTGCAGCTTTCTTGGTAGCCATTTTTGTTTGTTCCCGTGGTTCTTGGGTGGTTGGGGTGCCTGGAAATCCCTCCGGCACGGCGAATGTAGGGCAAGTCCGGCGCGCCGCCAAGTGCAAAATCGCAAAAAACAGCTTTTTTTTCGCGTCCGGTGGATACCCCGGATGCCGTTGCCCGGGGTTTAATGGCGGCAACCCAATGCCCCGGAGTCCGAATGCCCCGCATCCTCCCGCTCCTGCTCGTCGCGGCGACGCTTGGCTTGTCACCCCTGGCGCGCGCCGATGGCGAGCTCCGGCAAGACGAGAAGACGGCCGTAGGCCGGGATGGGAACCGCAAGGCCGCGGCCGCCCCGGCGCCGGACGCAGCAGCGGTCGATCCGTTCACGGCCGTCGCCGCCCTGCTGCGGGCCGAGGATTTCGCCGGGGCACTGCGCCTCTTGCGGCCGCAGCTCGCGTCGCCGGCATTCGCCGAACATCCGCCGATGGAACGGCAGCGCCTGCACCAGGCCATCGGCTGGGTGGCCGCCCGTGCCGGCGACATGGACCTTGCCAGCGAGCAGTTCCGGGCTGCGATCGCGGCCGGCTCCACCGACATCGACAGCTGGACGTGGCTGACCCTGGTGGAGATGGATCGCGGCGACTTCGACGCCGCCGCGCTGGCGATGGCCTCGCTCGCGCGGCGCTGGCCGGGCCGCATGGATGTGTTTGAGCGGCCGCAGGTCTGGCTCGCCTTCGGCAGTGCCCGCCGGGGCGGCGACGCCGAGCGCGCGCTGCTCGAAGCGCTGTTCGAGACCGGCTGGGACCTGCCGCAGTTGGGCGGCGCCGACGAGATGTGGCACCGCCTGGCGCTGCGGCGCCTGGCCGACGGCGACCGCGAAGGCGCAGCCGAAGTGGTCGCCCGCCTGCGCGCGCCGCTGCAGCTGGTGCAGGTTCGCAGCGATCGCCGCTTCGACGGCCTGGTGGACCGGGACGCGCCCGAGCTCGACATCGGGCGCGCCGCGGCGCGCCACGCCACCGAGATGCGCCTGCAGGCGCTGCTGGCACCGGAGCGGCTGGACGTGCTTCTGGTGCAGCTCGGCGCGCTTCGCGACGCCGGGGAGTTCCAGGAAGCGCTGGCGATCGCCGACGAGGCCCTGGCCCGCCTGGACGCCGCGGACCCGGCGGCGCCACCCTTCGAGGACATGGACTACGTCGGCAGCCTGGGCAACCAGCGCGCGCAGATCCTCCTGCACCTGGGCCGCGCCGAGGAAGCCACCGCGCAACTGCTGGCCGCGAGCCGGGCCGAGGAGTTCGGCGCGGACAACGTCAGCCAGGTCCTGAACCTGGCGCTGCTGCATAACCGGCGCGGACAAACCGACGCCGCGCGCGAGGCCCTGTCGCGGCTGGGAAGCCAGCTCAGCCCCTACGGCCGGCTGATCGCGCGCTACGCCCGCCTGGGCATCGCGCTGGCCGAGGACGACGCGGCCGCGGCGGCGGCCGCGCTGGCCTACCTGGCGGAGAACGAGGCGCTTAACCCGACCATCCTCCTCGAAGGCCTGGTGGACGCCGGCCGACTGGACGAGGCCGCCACGCGGCTGATCGCCCAGCTCGACGACGAGACCACCCGCGCCGACGCCCTGTTGAACCTGCAAACGCTCCGGCGGCCGCCGGTGCTGCCGGGGGAGGCGGAGTCCACGGCACGCTGGCAGGCCCTCAAGGCGCGCGACGACGTGCGTGCCGCGGCGCTCCGCGTCGGCTACCTCGAAAGCCATGCCCTGCACGCCGACTGAGGGCGGGACGTGATCCGCCATCCAAAAAAAGACGGCGGAACCTGCCCCCAGGGTCCGCCGTCGAATGCCCATGACTCCGGTACGGTGGTCGCGCGGCCCGGCAGCACCCGGGAACGGCGGGATCCGCGTCAGGCAACCTTGGCGTTCTTGAGTGCGCGCATCCGGTCGTGCATCTCCCGCACCTCCGGCAGGTAGCGGGCGGCGAGTTCGCGGACGCGGTCGGGCTGGTCCTTGTCCTGGGCGTCGCGGAATGCCTCGAGGACACGGTCTTCCTGGGCTTCCAGCGCGGCGATGTAAATGTCGTCGGAGTCTTTCTTCATGCCGGCGCGCAGGTCGGCATAGCCCTGGCGGACGCTGCCCAGCCAGGTGCCATCCTGGTCCGGCTCACTGCCCTGCACGGCCACTTCGAGCTTGAAATCGGCGGCGATCCGGCTCTTGATCCGGGCCATCTCCAGGAACAGGTCGCGGTGCCCGGGATGGGTGGATTCCGCGGCGGCGTGCTGGTGGAAGTCGATGCCGTCGTTCAGGGCTTCGACCAGGTGGTTGAGCGAGCGGGCGGTCTTGTTCATGCGGAGGCTCCTTGGGGGGAAGGCCGGCGCCACGCGGGCGCCGGCGGGCCGAGCCGGGCCGGGTCGCCCCGGTCCGTCGAGTTCAGCGCGAAAGCGCGTCCGACTGGCGCTCGGCGGCGGCGAGGTCGGCGTCGGCATTGGCCTTGGCGGCTTCGTAGTCGGCGGTGGCGGCGGCGTTGCACGCCACCTCGTCCTGGCCGCGCTCGGCATCGCGGGTTTCGGCGGGGGTTTCCTCGCAGGCCGACAGGAGCAGCGTGGCGGCGATCAGCAGGGTGATCCGGGCGGTGCTTTTCATGGGATTCTCCAGGGTGGCGGGCCGGGGGGCACCGCGGTGCGGCAGGGACTTGCCGCCGACACCCCGACCTTACGCAGGCGCCGGGCCCGGCATCGTGCGGCACCGCACTTAAGGCCCGCCGGCCGTCGCCCCGCCGTGCCGCTTTCCGAGTCGTTATCATGGCGCCCCCGATCCTCAGGACCCCGCCATGAGCAACACGCCTCCCGACCGCCTCAGCATCAACCCGCGCAGCCGCTACTTCGACGAGGCGGTGCTCGAGCGCGGCATCGGCGTGCGCTTCAAGGGCATCGAGCGCACCAACGTCGAGGAGTACTGCATCAGCGAGGGCTGGGTGCGGCTGCCGGTGGGCAAGTCGCTCGACCGCCACGGCAACGCCATGACCCTCAAGACCAGCGGCGAAGTGGAAGTCTGGTTCCTCGACCAGGAACAGTGATCCACCGCACGATCCCGCGCACCGGCGCCTGGACGCCGGCGCGGAGATCGCGGAATCCGGCATTGCGTCGCGGAATCGCCGGATTTTCCGGCGCACAGTTCGGCCACGGGACACCGGGGCGCCGCGCCCCCCGCCACGGCCAGCGCCGCGGCGAGCACCATGCGTGCCCCCGAGGGAGGCCCGCATGCGCCTGGTTCCGAAACTCATCGTCCGCATCGGCGCCGACATCCGGCTGGCCATGATCCTGCTGTTCGCCGGGCTGACCGTGGTGTCGGTGATTCCCTTCGCCATCTTCCGGGCGCTGCAGGGCGACTGGGTGGTAGCCGCGGTGGACACCCTGATGGTGTTGACCATGCTCGGCAACGCCATCTTCGCCTGGATCACCGGACGCACCCTGCTGGCCGGCTCGATCAACGCCGTGGTGGTGTCGACGACCTGCGCGGTGTTGCCAGGCGCGCTGGGCGTCGCGGGCCTGTTCTGGGCCTACACCGTGCTGCTGGCCAACTTCATGCTGGCACCGCGCTGGCTGGCGCTGGCCTGCGGCCTGCTGATCATCGTCGGCGGCGTGCTGTCGACCCCGTTCACCAGCACGATGGCGGCGACCGCCTACGTGGTGAGCGCGGCGCTGGTGATGCTGTATGCCCTCATCTTCGCTTCGCTGACCGAGTACCAGCGCCAGCGCCTGGTCGGCCTGGCCACGCGCGACCCGCTGACCGGCATCGCCAACCGCCGCAGCATGGAGGTGGAGCTGGCCGACGTGCTGCGCACGCACCAGGAGCAGGCGCAGCCGGCCGCGCTGGCCGTGGTGGACCTGGACCACTTCAAGCGCATCAACGACCTGCACGGCCACGACGCCGGCGACCGCGTGCTGCAGGCGTTCACCCAGCTGGTGGAGCACTGCATCCGCAAGCGCGACCGGCTGTTCCGCTTCGGCGGCGAGGAATTCGTGCTGCTGTTCCCGGCCACCGACCGCGAGGGTGCGCGCGCGGCGCTGGATAAAGTGCAGCGCGAGCTGCGCGATAACCTGGTGGGCCCGGACGGGCCGGTCACGGTGTCGATCGGCGCCGCGCTGCTGGGACCCGGCGACGACTGGCCGGCCTGGCTGTCGCGCGCGGACCAGGCGCTGTACCTGGCCAAGCGCAGCGGCCGCGACCAGGTGCGCTTCGACGAACCGCGGCCGCTCCCCGGCGAACGCCGGCTGCAACTGGTGCCGAACGGCGGCTGATCAGCAGGGCGTGCCGCGCGCGATGCGGCGCGTGTCCACCACGGGAAGCGCCTGCAGCCCCTCGGGCGCCGGCAGGTTGGGCGGCCGGTAGTTCGAGGGCGCATGCGCCAGGCGGTCGAGCACCGAGCGGTGCAGGCACTCGCCGTGCGCGCGGTACTGGCCCACCGGCCGCTGCACCGCGCCCATTGCCTTGTACGCCAGGGTCATGGAGTCGTTGAGGTTGGCGTTGAAGCAGGGGCGGAACCAGGCCAGGTAGTCGCTGTCGAACTGCAGCCCGAGCCCCTCGGCCTTTTCCACGATCCAATGCAGGGCCTCGTTGGCCAGGCCGTCCGGGTTGTAGCTGCCGCCGACGTTGCTGTGCACGCCGGCGAACCAGGCCTGCTCGAGCACGCCGTTCCAGCCCGCCGGCTTTTCCCAGGGATTGACCTTGAAGGCCTTGCGGCGCTCGTCGATGGCCATGGCGTGGTAGGCGTTCTGGATCTGCGGCACCAGCGAAATGTCGTGGTACTGGTACTTCTTGCCGTTGAACACTTGCCCGATGAAGCCCGGCGCGCCGAGTGCGCCCACCGTGTCCCAGACGCCGACCATGCGGATCGGCGGCGCCGGCAGCGCGTCCTTCACCTTGCGGAAGGCGTGCGCCCACTCCTTGCTGTCCTTGCCGTGCTGGCTCTCGTAGCAGCCGTAGATCTCCGGCACGTAGTAGTCGTCGTCCTTGCGCAGCAGGCCGACTTGGTTCATGAAGCCGGCCAGGGTGCGCACGGTGAATGCGCCGCGGCTGAAACCGAACAGGTAGAGCTCGTCGCCCGGGACGTAGTTGTAGACGATGAACCGGTAGATGTTGCGGATGTTGTCCTCGATGCCCTTGCCGAAGGCGCCGCCGGTGAACTTGTCCATGCCGCCCTCGGTGCCGACGCCGTCGAAGTAGCCCACCACCTGGTCCACGCCCTTGTCATCGCGCGAACGCACGGCGCGGGCAAGCTTGGTGACATTGGTGGGGCGGCGCTTGCCGGTCTTTTCATCCACCTGGTCGCGCAGGTTCCAGGTGCCGTCGGCGCAGATCACGAGTCGTTTCATTTCAGGCCTCCGGGCCAGGTCAGTCGATCACCACGCGCAGGCCCTCGCCCGGCGCGCCGTACTCGGTGCGGTAGCCGAACTGCTGCCGGCGACCGGCGCCGGCCCAGTCCCGGTTGTGGTCGGATTCGCAGTTGAAGCAGATCGCCACGTCGTCGCCGGCGCGATGCACCACCAGCCGGGCGATGGCCTCCGCGTCCGGGTGGCGGAAGCGCGCGCCCGTGGTGGAGACCAGGTAGCGGTTGGCCGGGAAGGCCTCGAGCATCGGCACCGACAGGTTCTTGGCGCTGCCATGGTGGGGCAGCTTGAAGGCCTCGACCGGCTGCGGCTGGCCCCGGAACGGCGCCCGCTGCAGGCTGTCGATCAGCACCGACGGATGGGCGTCGGCGCCAAACAGAACGCGCTTGCCGCCGTACTCGGCCAGGAAAGCGATGCTCGAGCCGTTGGCCGGCGTCTTGTCTTCCTTGAAGGGCACCTGCGCCAGCAGCGCGACGTCGTCGCCGAGGAAGCCGCCGCCCAGCACCGGTTCCTCGCGCGCGTAAGCCTTGCCCGGCACCAACCCCTCCTCGACGATCACCTTCTCCCATTCCTTCTTCAGCACCTGCATCTTTTCCCAGGTGGGCGAAAGCACGGTGAGCGCCATGCCCGCGAAGCGGAACGTCCTGAGCTTGCCCTCGCGCGGCACCATCACCGCACGGTGGCCGAATTTCCGGTTCCAGGGCCAGCCGCCGCGGCGGATCAGCTCGCTGAGCTTCTCGCCCTGGTCCGGGCCCATCAGGCCGTCGACCTGGTCGGAGAGGTGGAAGTAGCCGTTGAACCAGATCTCCTTGATGCGCACCGCCGACGGTTCGAGTTCGTCGAGCAAGCGCAGCGAGGCGCCGATGTGGTCGTCGTCGATGTGCGTGACCACGAACAGCTCGAACACGCACTCGCCCTCGGCGTCCACCACCGCCTGGATGCGCGGCAGCAGGTGCTTCTCGTAGGTGGCGGCCGGCCCGGTGTCGATCAGGATGCGCTTGGGCCGCGCCGGATCGCCGTACTCGATCCAGAGGCAGTCGCCGTGGGCGGCGTCGAGCATGTCTATGGTGAACATCGGTTCGGCTCCGGGGGGTCAGAGGCGCCAGGCGCTGTGGCCGTAGGCAACCAGGGTGAAGGCCATGCCGTGTCCTTCGGCCAGTAGCGAGCGCTTCACGGCGAGCATGGCTTCGTCGAAGCGCTGCGCGACGTGTGCCGGCGTGCCGGTGGCCTGCAGCAGGCGCGTCGCCAGCAGGGCGGCCTGGGTGGCATGGATCACCGACAGCGTGCCGACCACGATCGGGGCGCCGCTGCGCACGAAGCGGCCCACGGTGCCCATGAAGTCGATCTCGGCAACGGACGTGCCGCAGCCCAGCAGCAGCACAAGCGGGCCAGGGCGGGCCAGGGTCGGCGCGCGCACGTGCATGGGCTCGATGTTGTCGGCGTCGAGATAGAGGTTCGAGATCTCCAGCGAGGGAATGGCGGGGTCGACGGTGGACTTGCCCGTGTGCGGCAGCAGCACCAGCAGGTCCGGCGCGGTGTCGGCGACGCGGGCTTCCCAGTCGCGCCAGCTGTCGACCTTCGTGAGCTTGGGCACCAGTGTCCCCAGGGTTGCGGCCACGCCCTTCGGCCCGGCCACTTCACCCTGCGCGATCTGGCTCGCGGCGAGCAGGGCCGAAGTGAAGGGACCGATGCGCTGCTCGCCGGGCGTCGGCACCGACAGCTGGTGCCGGTCGTCGCCGTGGGCGTGGCGCTCGATGCACTTGCTCATGCCCCAGAAAGCCGCCGGGCAGACGTGGTCGCGGCTGTCGCGGTGGGGGCAGCCGGCGTGGACCGCTTCCCCGCCGGGGGCCAGCGCCGCCGCCGCGTTCGGGCAGAGCGTCGCCTCGGGCAACGGCGAGCGCCCCGCGTACAGGAACTCCACGGGGAAGAAGGCTTCGGCGATCGCCTCGACCACCTGCACCCGCGCCGCCGACGAAAAGTCCCCCACGCCCGGGAAGAAATGCGCGAGGTCGGCCAGGATCTTGGCGCCATGCTTGGCCAGCAGGCGCATCAGCTTGAGGTTGGCTTCGCTGCCCAGCGCGGCGTCCTCGGCGCCCACCGAGACCACCACGTTGGTGGCCACGGCCTGGCGCAGGGACTGCAGCGAGGCCTTGATGCCCGCGGGCTCGCGGAAGCTCACCGCGCCGCCCACGACGGTCGTGATGCCCGACACGCCCGCCGGGCTGTCGTTGATGACGAAGGCGATGTCGGCCGGGGTGCCCGCGCTGGCGCTGTCGAAGCCGGGCACGTAGCGGTTCTCCTGCGCCAGCGTGCAGCGGCCGCCGGCATCGGCCGTCATCAGCAGGGTTTGCAGGACGCGGTTCTCGTGCAGCACCAGCAGGCGGGCCCGGAACTCGCCGGGGTGCTCGCCACAGCGCAGCGTGAACTCGGCGCGGCTGCTGTCGCCGGTGCGCGGCAGGTGGAGGACGGCGGATTCGGGCGGCGGCAGGGTGCGCTTCCCGGAGGCGTCGCGTGCGGGCGACAGCGGCACCCAGGCCAGCGTGAGGTCATGGCCTTCGGGTTCGTCGGGCAGTTGGGTTTCGTCGAGCGCGACGTTGGCCCGCACCTGCGGACCGCCGCGATCGGCGCCGATGTGCACGCGCACGCGGTAGTCGGTGTCGGGGCGCAGGCGCACCGGTGCGGCATCGGGCGCGGCGGCGTCCTGGCCCGGAGGCAGCAGCAACGCCTGCACGTAGCGCGGATCGCGCGGCGGGGCGTCGGGCGCGGTGGCGGCTGACTCGCCCGCACCCGGCGCGACCGCCCCG
>NZ_JALHQI010000089.1 GCF_022842045.1 Arenimonas sp.
GGCGCGGCCGGGGCGGCGGGCACGGGCGCCGGGGCCGGCGACTGGGCGAAGGCGACGGTGGCCAGCAGGCTGGCCAGCACGGCGGGCAGGAAGCGGGAAACGGACATCCGGGACTGACTCCAGTTCATTGGCCGGCACCGCGCCGGCGAGAAAGTTGCACCATGCTAGACCTCATTCGCTGAACACGCGCGGGCTGGGCAGGCCCAGGCCGCGGATGCGCGCGAGCACGCCGTCCACGGCGTCCGGCGACAGCGGGCCGATGCGCACGCGCCAGACCTTGCCGGCGTCGGTACGCACGTCTTCGATGCTCACGTCATCGATGCCGGCATCCTCGAGCTGGCGGGCGATGCGGCGGGCGTTGTCGCGGTCGCGGTAGGCGCCGACCTGGACCCGCTGCGGACCGGTGACCGCGGGCGAGGCCGACGGTGGGGGCGAAAGCGCTCGCCCCGCGGCCGGCGCGTCCCCGAGGTCGGCATCGCCGGTGAGCGCGCGCACTTCCACCCGCGCGGTGCCGGTGCGGTCCACGCCCAGCTTCACCGCGGCGGCGAAGCTGAGGTCGATGATGCGCCCGGCGTGGAAGGGGCCGCGGTCGTTGACGCGGACCACGACCTCGCGGCCGTTGTCGAGGTTGGTGACGCGCACGTAGCTGGGCAGCGGCAAGGTCTTGTGCGCGGCGCTGAAGCTGCACATGTCGTAGACCTCGCGGCTGGAGGTCTGCCGGCCGTGGAACTTCTGGCCGTACCAGGACGCGATGCCGCGCTCGACGTAGCCTTCGGCGCTGGGCCGCACGCGGTAGCTCTTGCCCAGCACGGTATAGGGCGAGCGGTTGCCGTAGGCCGCCGGCGGCTCGTCGCGCGGTACCGGCTCGGGGATGCCGCTGACGTCGAGCGGGTGCTCGGGCGCGCTGTCGCGCACGCCGGGCGCGTACAGGCCGCCCGGGGTGTAGTCCTCGTCGCGGTGTTCGCGCACCTGCAGGCAGGCGGGCGGCATGCCCTCGACGGCGGGCGCGGTGCTGGCCGCGGCGCGGGGCAGGTCGGCGGCGGGTTCGGCCGCGGGCGCCACGGGGCGGACCGGCTTGTCGGCGCAGCCCGCCAACAGCACCAGCAGCGCCAGCCCGGTGAGGCGACTCATGGCGCGGCGAGGGCGTCCTGGCCCGCGGCGATCTCGCGCGACAGCTGGTAGACGGCCATCGCGTACATCGGCGAGCGGTTGTAGCGGGTGATCACGTAGAAATTCTTGAAGCCGAGCCAGTGCTCGGTGCCCTCGCTGCCTTCGAAGGTGACCAGGGTGGCGTCGAGCGCGTGGCCCTGCGCCTGGGTCGGACGGTAGCCGCGTTCGCCGAGTTCGGCCAGGCTGTACTTGGCCTCCAGCGTATCGGGCTTGAACGGTGCGGCGCCCGCTTCCGCGACCGCGCGCGCCACCACCGGCTCGCCTTTCTGCCAGCCGTGCGCGACGAAATAATTCGCGACCGAGGCGAACACGTCGGGCAACGACCCGAACAGGTCGCGCCGGCCGTCACCGTCGCCGTCGCGCGCGTAGGCGCGATAGCTCGAGGGCATGAACTGGCCGTAGCCCATCGCGCCGGCATAGCTGCCTTTCAGCGCGGGCAGGTCGAGCTGCTCTTCCTTGGCCAGCAGCATCACCTGCATCAGTTCGTCGCGGAAGAACCTGCCGCGCATCGCTTCGCGCTCGACCTGCTCGGGCTTGCCGCTGACCGGGTAGAAGAAGCCGAGCGTGTAGAGCGCATCGAGCACGCGGTAGCTGCCGGTGTTTCCGCCGTAGCTGGTCTCGACGCCGATGATGGCGGTGATCATTTCCGCCGGCACGCCGGTGCTTTCCGCCACCGGCTGCAGCGCGTCGCGGTGCTTGGCCAGGAAGGCCTGGCCTTCGCGGATGCGGCGGTCGGAGATGAAGATCGGGCGATAGTCCTTCCACGGCTTCACGGCTTCGGCCGGGCGCGACATCGCGTCGACGATGCCCTGCTTGTAGTCGGACTGCGCCAGCCAGGACTCCACTTCGCTTCGTTCCAGCCCGTACTTCTCGCCGGCTTCGGCGAGGAAGGCCTCGCGCAACGCGGCATCGGGCGCAGGCGCGGTCTGGGCGAAGGCAGCGGCGCCGGCAAAGGCCAGCAGCAGCACGAACAGGCGGGGAAGTAGGCGGGGCATGGCGCTCGACGGTGGGCGGGATGCGGCAATTTACCACGCCGCGGCGCGCCCGCCGCCCGGCTCCGCCGGGTTCAGGTGCCCATGAATTTCGGGTGCGCCCGCACCGACATCACCATGCCGAACCCGGCCAGCAGGGACACCGCCGAGGTGCCGCCGAAGCTCAGCAGCGGCATCGGCACGCCGACCACCGGCAGCAGGCCAGCGACCATGCCGCCGTTCACCAGCACGTAGACCGAGAAGGTCATGGCCAGGGCGCCGGCCAGGATGCGCGAATAGCCCTCGCGCGCCTCGCTGGCGATCCACAGGCAGCGGCCGATGATGAACAGGTACAGCGCCAGCAGCGTCACCACGCCCAGCCAGCCCCACTCTTCGCTGAGCACGGAAAAGATGAAGTCGGTGGTGTGCTCGGGCAGGAAATCGAGGTGGGCCTGGCTGCCCTGCCCCCAGCCCTTGCCGCTGAAGCCGCCCGAGCCGATGGCGATCTTGGACTGGATGATGTTCCAGCCGGTGCCCAGCGGGTCGGATTCGGGGTTCACGAAGGTGAGCAGCCGCTCGCGCTGGTGCGGCAGCAGGAAGGGCCAGGCCGCCGGCAGCGCGGCCAGGCCGAGGCCCGCGAACAGGCCGATGCGCCACCAGGCGATGCCGGCCAGGAACACCGCGAACACGCCCGAGGCCGCGACCAGCATGCCGGTGCCCAGGTCGGGCTGTTTGACGATCATCGCCACCGGCAGGCCGATGATCGCGGCGCAGACGGCCAGCGTCTTCCAGCGCGGCGGCAGCACCGCCGAGTGCAGGTACCAGGCCAGCATCATCGGCACGCTGAGCTTGAGCAGCTCGCCCGGCTGCAGGTAGAACACGCCGAGGTCGAGCCACAGGTTGGCGCTGCGCCCGGTGCCGAACACGAACACCGCCGCCAGCAGCACCAGGCTGCCGGCGAAGGCCAGCGGCGTCCACAGCCGCAGCTTGGCCGGCGGCAGCCGCGAGATCAGCACCATCGCGCCCAGGCCGACGGCGAAACGCACGCCCTGCGAGAACACCAGCCGCGTGTTCTCGCCCGAGGCACTGGCCAGCACCACCAGGCTGATCAGCATCACGCACAGCAGCGCCAGCAGCAGCGGCAGGTCGACCTTGTCGAACAGCCGCGAGGCCATTTCCCGGAGCCAGCGCAGGATCGCGATCATCGCGCGGTGTCCTCCGGCGGGGGCAACAGCCAGGCGTCGAGGATGCGCCGCACCACCGGGGCCGCCGCGCCCGAGCCCGAGCCGCCGTGCTCGACCAGCACCGCCACGGCGATCGTCGGCGCTTCGGCGGGTGCGTAGGCGATGAACCAGGCCTGGTGCCGCAGGTGGTAAGGCAGGTCGGCCGGGTTGGTCGATTCCAGGCCGCGGCGGCTGGTGCGCTGGGCCGTGCCGGACTTGCCGGCCATCCGGTAGGGCGCGCCCACCGCCGCCGCGCGGCCGCTGCCGGTCGGTCCATGCATGACGGCCACCATGCTGTCGTGGACGGCGGCCAGGTGCGCTTCGTTGCTCACCACGCGGCGCGCCAGCGGCTGCGGCTCGGGCACGCGCGGGCGGTCGAAACCGTCCTGGCTGGCCTGCACCAGGTGCGGCCGGCGGATCCAGCCGCCGTTCGCGAGCATCGCCGTGCCCTGCGCCATCTGCAGCGGCGAGGTCACCCAGTAGCCCTGCCCGATGCCGGCGTTGACGGTGTCGCCCGGGAACCATTCCTGGTTGAGCTGGCGCCGCTTCCACGCCCGCGACGGACGCACGCCGGCGATCTCGCCGCTGAGGTCGATGCCGGTGGGTTCACCGAATCCCAGTCGCTGGAAATAGGGGTCGATGCGGTCCACGCCGAGCTCGTAGGCCAGCTTGAAGTAGTACGTGTTCACCGACTGCGCCATCGATTCGGTGAGGGCCACGCGGCCATGGCCGCCCGGCTGCTTCCAGTCGCGGTAGCCGCGCTTCTGGTTGGGCAGGAAGAATTCGCCGGTGGACAGCACCGTGGTCTGTGGCGTGATCAGCCCGGCCTCGAGGCCCGCCAGCGCCATGAACGGCTTGATGGTCGAGCCCGGCGGGAACCCACCCAGCACGACCCGGTTGAACAGCGGCCGGGACGGCGCCTGCAGCGCCTGCCAGTCCTTGTGGCCGATGCCGTTGATGAACAGGTTCGGGTCGTAGCCCGGCAGGCTGACCATGCCCAGGATCTCGCCATTGGCCGGGTCGATGGCGATCGCCGCGCCGTCCTGGCCCTGGAACGCATCCACCATGGCTTGCTGCAGCCGTGCATCCACGCTGAGGTAGAGGTCGGTGCCGGGCTTGGCGTCGTGCCGGCGCAGCACGCCGAGGGCGCGGCCCTCGACGTTGGTCTCGATTTCCTCGTAGCCGATCTCGCCGCGCAGCCGCGTTTCGTAGTAGCGCTCGATGCCGGCCTTGCCGATGTGGGTGAGCGCGGCGTTGCGGCTGTCGCCCATCGCCTGCAGGTCGTCGACGTCGACCCGGCCGACGTAGCCGATGATGTGCGAGAACAACGGGCCGTACGGGTAGCGCCGCGTCAGGTAGGGCACGACTTCGACGCCGGGGAAGCGGTGCCGGTTGACCGCCAGGCGCGCCAGCTCGCCTTCGTCCAGGCGCAGCTTCAGCGGGATCGGGCGGAAGCTGCGGGTGGCGCGGCGGGCGTCGCGGAAGCGGGCCAGGTCTTCTTCATCGAGTGCGACCAGGCGGCCGAGGCCCGCCAGCGTCGCCTCGAGGTCGGGCACCTGCTCGGGCACCAGCTCGAGCCGGTAGGCCGGCACGTTGTCGGCCAGCAGGCGGCCGTTGCGGTCGTAGATCAGGCCGCGCGCCGGCACGATCGGGCGCGGCTTGATGCGGTTGGCCTCGGAGCGGGTCTGGTACTCCTCGTGCTGCAGCACCTGCAGCCGGAAGTAGCCCGCCGCCAGGCCGAGCATCGCGACGGCGATGCCGAGGAACCCCACCAGCGCCCGGCGCCGGAACTGCTCCGCCTCGGCGTGCAGGTTCTTGAGCTTCTGCCGGCGGATCGGGCGCATCGGTCAGGCAGCGCGTTCGCGCAGGCGCAGGCGCAGTTCGTCGAGCAGCAGGAACATCCACGGCCACAGCGCGAACGCCGCCAGCGGCGACAGCCAGGTGGCCCACGGCGGCAGGCCCGCGCCACTGGCGAACTGGATCGCGGCGGCGATCAGGCGATCGTTGACCAGCAGCACCGCCACCGCCAGCGCCTGCTGCCACAGCGGGAAGAAGCGCAGGCGGGCGCGGAAGCGCTGCACCAGGAACACCAGCACCACCAGCCGCAGCGCCTGCTCGCCGAACAGCGTGCCGGCGACGAGGTCGGCGGCGAGGCCGGCCAGGAAGGCCACGCCCAGGCCGATGCGGTCGGGCGCTTCGAGCAGCCAGTAGCAGAGCAGCATCGCCAGCAGGTAGGGCCGCGCCGGGCCAAGGCCGCCGGGAACCGGCACCACCAGCACCAGCAGGCTGAAGGCGAGGCTGCCGTAAAGCAGCCAGGCGGACGGGGTGCGGGTCATGGCGTCGCCCCTTCAGGCGGCGCGGCGGGCGGTGGCGGCGCGGGCGGGCCAACATCGGCCTCGTCCACGGCGTTGCTGACCAGCAGCACTTCCAGGCTGCGGTCGATGAAGGCCGCCGGGCGCGCCTGGGCCACCACGAACAACCGGGTGTCGTCCGGTTCGAGCGCCTGCACCACGCCGACGGGGAAGCCGGCGGGGAAACGGCCACCAATACCCGAGGTGACCAGTTGGTCGCCGACCCGGATGTCGGCGCTCTGCGGGATGTTGGGCAAGCGCAGCTGGTCGCTGCGTCCGGTGCCGAAGGCGATGGTGCGCAGGCCGGAACGCGCCACCTGCACCGGCACCGCGTGTTCGGGGTCGGTCACCAGCAGCGCCGTGGCGCGGCGCGGCGTCACTTCCACCACCTGGCCAAGTACGCCGCCGGCATCGATCATGGCCTGGCCGACGCGCACGCCGTCGTTGGCGCCGGCATCGAGCACGATGCGCTGGCGGGTGGGATCCAGGTCGATGTCGATGATGCCGACCAGTTGGGCGGTGAGGCGATAGCCGCGGGTGCCGCCAAGCAGCTCGCGCAGGCGCTGGTTTTCCTCGGCGACGGCGGCCATGCGGTGCAGGCGGCTGGCGTTGACCTGCAGCTCGCGGCGCAGCTGTTCGTTCTCGGCCAGCAGGCTGCCGCGCGAGGACGTGAGTTCGCGACCGGCTTCGATCAGGCGGCCCGGCGCATCGGCCAGCCACCACACCGGCTCGGCGAGCACGCTCAGCTTCTGCCGGGCCTGGTTCGCGAAGCCACCGCGGTGGTCGCCGACCATCAGCAGCGTCGCCAGCGCAAGGTAGGCCAGCAGCGGCAGCGTGCCGCCGGCGCTCTCGCTCAGTCGTGCGGCAGGGGAACCGGGATAGGCCACGGGAGGATCCGGAAGCGGTGTTCAGCCCCGCCGTGCGGCGGGGGTTTGCGGGGGCCGCCGGTGGCCGGCGGCCTGGCCGGCGGACGCCATCACTCGGGCGAGAAGAACTCGTTGCCGTGCATGTCGATCAGCTCGAGCGCGCGGCCGCCGCCGCGGGCGACGCAGGTCAGCGGGTCGTCGGCGACGTGCACGTGCAGGCCAGTCTCTTCCGAGATCAGCTTGTCGAGGTCGCGCAGCAGCGCGCCGCCGCCGGTGAGCACGATGCCGCGTTCGGCGACGTCGGCGCACAGTTCCGGCGGGGTCTGTTCCAGCGCCTGCTTGACGGCGCTGACGATGCCGCTGAGCGGTTCGTGCAGGGCCTCGAGCACTTCGTTGGAGTTGATGACGATCATGCGCGGCACGCCCTCGGCGAGGTTGCGGCCGGAGACTTCCATCTCCTTCACCTGCGCCTGCGGGAAGGCGCAGCCGATCTCGAGCTTGATGCGCTCGGCGGTGGTTTCGCCGATCAGGGTGCCGTGGTTGCGTCGCACGTAGTTGATGATGGCGTCGTCGAAGCGGTCGCCGCCGATGCGCACCGACTGCGAATAGACGATGCCGTTGAGCGAGATCACCGCGACCTCGGAGGTGCCGCCGCCGATGTCGATGACCATCGAGCCACGCGCCTCGTCGACCGGGATGCCGGCGCCGATCGCGGCGGCCATGGGCTCTTCGATCAGGTAGACCTCGCGGGCGCCGGCCTCTTCCGCCGATTCCTTGATGGCGCGGCGCTCGACCTGGGTCGAACCGCAGGGCACGCAGATCAGCACGCGCGGGCTGGGCCGCAGGAAGCGCGAGGTGTGCACCTTCTTGATGAACTGCTTGAGCATTTCCTCGGTGTGGGTGAAGTCGGCGATGACGCCGTCCTTCATCGGCCGGTGCGTGGTGATGTTGCCCGGGGTGCGGCCGAGCATCTTCTTGGCCTCGGCGCCGACGGCGGCGACCTCGCGGCCGCCCTGGCTGTGGCGGACGGCGACGACCGACGGCTCGTTCAGGACGATGCCCTGGCCGCGGACGAAGATGAGGGTGTTGGCAGTGCCGAGATCGATCGACAGGTCGTTCGAAAACAGGCCGCGGAGCTTCTTGAACATCAGGAGGAAGCCTTGGGAAATGGGGGTTTCGGGGATTGGCTAGGTTAGCAACCACCCCCGGCCCCGGCAAGGCGAAATGCGGCGGTTTTCCGTGCCTTGGCGGCGCCGCCACGCTACCATGTGCGCCTTTCCAAGGGGTGGCCCGCCGCCCCCCCGCCCAACGAGGTCCGACGATGCCTTCTGCCCTGATCTGCGGTTCCCTGGCTTACGACACCATCATGGTGTTCCAGGACCAGTTCAAGAACCACATCCTGCCGGACAAGGTCCACATCCTGAACGTGTCCTTCCTGGTGCCGCGGATGCGGCGCGAGTTCGGCGGCTGCGCGGGCAACATCGCCTACAACCTGAAGCTGCTGGGCGGCAACCCGATCCCGATGGCCACGGTGGGCCAGGACTTCGGCCCCTACCGCGAGCATTTCGAGGCCTGCGAGATCCGGCTGGACCACGTCAAGGAGATCCAGGACCTGTATACGGCCCAGGCCTTCATCACCACGGACCTCGACGACAACCAGATCACCGCCTTCCACCCGGGCGCAATGATGCGGTCGTACGAGAACCACGTCCGCGACGTGCAGGACGTGGGCTTCGGCATCGTCGGGCCGGATGGCTACGAGGCCATGCTGCAGAATTCCAAGGAGTTCGCCGAGCTCGATATCCCGTTCATCTTCGACCCCGGCCAGGCCATGCCGCTCTTCAACGGCAAGGAGCTGACCACCATGATCGAGCAGTCGACCTACGTCACCGTGAACGACTACGAGTCGAACCTGCTGCAGGACAAGACCGGCCTGAGCGAGAAGCAGATCGCCGAGCGGGTGAAGGCCTACATCATCACCCGCGGCCCCAAGGGCTCCGAGGTGCATACCCAGGGCGGCGAGCTGCACATCCCGGCGGCCAACGCCATGCGCGTGGTGGACCCGACCGGCTGCGGCGACGCCTACCGCGCGGGCCTGATCTACGGCCTGATGAACAACATGGACATGGCCACCACCGGACGCATCGCGTCGCTGATGGGCGCGCTGAAGATCGAGCACCTGGGTCCGCAGAACCAGCGCTTCGATTACGAAGAGTTCGCGGAGCAGTTCCGCCAGCAGTTCGGATACGCCCTGCGCTGAAGCGGGCGGCGCCGGCCGGGGCCGCGTGGCGCGGGACCCCGGCATCAAACCGCAGCGGCGTCGAGTCCTTGCTCTAGCGGGCTGGGCGAGGGTGAAGCCTCCCCCGCCCCGGAGCCACGCCCATGCGCACCGTCAAGCTGCTGCTGCTTTCCGTCGCGATCGTCGGGCTTTCCGCCTGCAGTCGCGGACTTGAGTTCGACATCGCCAACACCGACAGCGTCGCACTGGTCGAAGCGATCCGCGCCGCCAATGCCGCGCCCGGCCACAGCACGATCCGGCTGGCCCGCAATGGTTTCTACATCCTGTCGAGCGAAGCCGAGGCGGGACTCATGCTGCCCGCGGTCCGGGGCCGGCTGACCATCGAAGGCAATTACGCCGAACTCCGGGGGTATAGCCCGGACCCGGCGGCAATCCTCGAAGTGCAGCGGGGAGGCCAGCTGCGCATCAGCAACCTGGTGATGGCCGAAGGCACCAACGGTACGCTCAGGAACTATGGCCAGTTGCGGCTGGCCGATGTCGACGTGGTGGATGGTTCGGTTTCCACCTTCCCGGCGATCGTGCTCAACCACGGTGAGTTAGAGGCGGTCGGGGGCGAGATCGCCTACAACCACCTGCTGAGCAACCGGCGGGACGCCGGGACCGTGCTGAACTATGGCCAGGCCCGATTCACCGACACCCGCATCCACGGCAACCGCGCCATTGCCAGCTACCCCACGGTGGCGGTATCCGGCGGCGTGCTGAACTACGGCATGGTCGAAGCCGAGGGGCTCAGCTTCGACGACAACGAGATACCGTCCGACGAAAACCCGCGCATGAGCTTCGGCGGCATCCTCAACCTCGGCAACGGCGAGGTGAGGGGCATGGCGGCGGCCACCGACGT
>NZ_JALHQI010000090.1 GCF_022842045.1 Arenimonas sp.
GGTGAAGCCGGCGCCCGGCGCCGTGCGGCGGGCGAAGTCGCCCAGGCGCGCCAGCAGCTCCTCGCGCACCTTCTCGCGCGCCCGCGACAGGCGCTTGCGCACCGCGGCGTCCTGCAGGCCCAGCAGCCCGGCCACCTGGCGCGAACTCTGGCCCTCGCGGTAGTAGAGCAGCAGCACTTCGCGCGATTCCTCCGGCAGCGCATCAATGACGCCTGCGGCCACGGCGCGCTCCTGCTCGGTGGCCAGCTGCTCGGCGGGCCCCGGGTGCGGGTCGGCGACGGTGGCGATCAGGGCTTCGATGTCGGTGGTGGGGTTGGCGCGCAGGCCCTGCGCGCGCAGGTGGTCGCGGGCCAGGTTGCGGGTGATCTGGCGCAGCCAGGGCAGGAAGCTGGCGCGGTTGTTGAGCTTGCGCAGGTTCTGCCAGGCCGAGAGGAAGGCCTCCTGGGCGATGTCCTCGCTGGCGGGCACGTCGCGCACGATCGCCAGTGCGATCGAGGTGACGGTGGACTGGCAGCCGGCGACGATGCGGCCGTAGGCGTCGCGGTCGCCGCGGGCGGCGGCCGGCAGGTGGCTGTCGATCAGGGAATCAAGGATGTCGCTCATGGCGTGCTCCTGGGGGGTTCAAGCCCAGGGACGGACCGGCGCGGCGGATGTGACCGCCGCGCCGGGATCGATCAGAGGCAGTTCTTGCGGGCCGAAAGCAGGGCGGTGCCGCGAGACTCGTTCCAACTGCCGGTCAGCGGGCTCAACAGCGGCGCGTTCACGCCAACCTGGGTCAGGCCGCGCTTGCCGTCGGCGTTGGCGCCGATGGTGCGGGTCAGTGTGCCCGTTGGGCGGGAGATCGTCGGCATGTGGCCGCAGGTCGGACAGAAGCCGGTGAGCTGCTCCATCGGCACGTTGGTCACGCCCTCGTTCCACGGCTTGGCGCCGATCAGCCAGCGCGCCACGCCTTCCGCGTCATACAGGTAGGAGATGTAGATCTCCTGGGTCGGCTCGTACTGCGCGCTGTAACCGAAGCCGGCGAGGGTGGGCGAGTACCAGTGGCCGGTGGCGTCCAGCGGCGCCGCGGCCGACACCGGGCACCCGGAGCCGCCGCCAAGGCGGAACATGGGCTCGCTGCCGGCTTCGCCGTCGAGGTTGTAGGAGAACTCCATCTCGTTCGTGCTGACCGGCGTGACCACGAGGTCGCCGACCACGGTCGAGGTGGTCTGGCTGCCGTTCCAGCCCACCCGGAACAGCGGTGCGTTCCAGATGCCGCTGGCGCCCGGCGCGGCGGCCTGGCTGTAATACCAGGTCGGGGTGCCGTCCTCGCGGTAGGTGTACCAGACCGCGACCCACTGGTCGCCGGCGAAGTCGACGAACACGCCGTGGCCCGGGCGCTGCGGGTTGTAGTACTGGCCGCTCTGGAAGGCGGGCGCAGTGGACTGGGTCTCGACCCGGGCGGTCACGGTGGCCTCGTTGTAGACCAGCGAAGCGCTGGACGGACGCCCCAGGCCAATCATCCAGCGCTCGGCGCCGACCGCCCCCGCGGTGCGGGTGATCACGATCTCCTTGGTCGTGGCGGTGCCGGTGTCGGACACCTGGGTGGCGCCACGCTCCAGCCCGGGGCCGATCAGGGCCGAGGTCGCGATCGCGCGCGGGCCGGCCGGGGTCGCATAGAGGTCGATGTCCGCGTTGGAGACCATTCGGACCCGCGCGGTGTTGGCGTGCGGGGGCAGCACGAACTGCATCCGGGTCTCGTGGTAGTCGCGGCTCACCGACCAACGCGCCGACGCCAGCGAGACCGGCCGGTTGTCGCCGAGCGTGATCGGCGAGGGCATGTAGTCGCGCAGCGTCAGCTGCAGGTTGCGGGTGCTGGCGACGACGGCAGGCGAAGATTCGACCACCAGCTGCACCGGGAACGCGCTGTTGAACGGCGCCTGCAGGCCGCTCCAGGACAGCCGGGCGCTGATCGTGGCGCCGGCGGCCGCGCGGGTCGGGCCGGTCAGGGTGAAGCTGCCTGCGCCGGCGTAGTTCACCCGCCAGCGGGCGTCGGTGAGGGCCGGCAGGCCCGAGAAGGTCACGTCCATGTGGCCGCGCGAGCTGTTGATCTGGCGGGCATCGCCGTCAGCGGGCTGGAACCAGGCCGCCACCAGCGGCATCGTCTCGGCGAGGCTGCGCGCCACGTCGGCTTGGGCCGTTCCGCAGGGCAGGTTGCTGCACTCGGTGTGGCTGACCAGCGGGTTCGAGAAGATGTTGGCCGAGCGCTGGCTGCCGGTGCCGTAGGCCATCACCGTGCTGAAGCCGTTCTGGCCCTCGGGCGTGATGCGGTAGCCGTGTGCGTAGCTGTGCGCGGCGTTGCGGGCGCCGCCGGTGGTGTCGATGTCGTGGGTCTGGCCCAGGTTGTGGCCGATCTCGTGCGCGATGGTGGTGGACAGGCAGAAGAAGCCGTTGTCGGTGCCGTGGTTGGCGTTGAAGTAGCCGGAGTTCTGCTGGAACGGGATGCTGCCCGGGTTGTTGCCGCCGCCGTTGACGTAACCGACGCCGCAGCTGCCCGAGTCGCTGTTGAGGTAGCGGCGAACCAGGCCCACCAGGTCGGCGCCGTGGCGATAGCGCAGCGTCGCCAACTGCATCGCCAGCGGATGCGCGCCGGCGCCGTTCCAGGCCCGCATCAGCGCGAGCGTGTCGCTGTTGGAGCCGGTGTCGGGGTAATCCACCCGCGGCGTCGCCACCAGCCGGAAGCGGCCGACCACGCCCGCGTTGGCGAGGGCCGTGTTGCCGAGGTCGATGCGGTTCTGCAGCAGCGTGCGGGTCGCGAGGTCGCTGCCCACGTAGGAGGCCAGGCCCGGCGTGTAGGCCAGCAGGATGTCGATGCGGTGCGCCTCCGACTGGGTGCTCGGCGCGGGACGCGCAGCGGCGAGCGCCTTCTGCGCCGCGACCAGGTCGCTGGCGTCCGGGATCACTTCGTCGTCGACCTGCACGGCCGAGCGCTGGCCGATGTCCACCGCGAGGTCCTCCATCAGGCGCAGCTCGCCGCCGACGGTCTCGACATAGAGCAGGCTGCCGTCGGCGCGCGGCGCCTGGCCGAACACCGCGCCGCCGCCGACCGTGAACACGGCCTCGAAGCCCGCCAAGTCGCCCTCGCGACGGCCGACCCAGGTGGTGATGCCGTTCGCATGTTCGGTGTGGGACACGTAGTCGTAGACCAGTTCGCCGCCGTCGGGATCCGGCACCGCGATGCTGCCGCGCGACGCGGCGGCGAAGGCGAGCGCCTTGGTGTCGATTTCCAGCGGACGGAAACGGAGCAGGCCCTCGTGCTCGACGCGTTCGTCGAGCTTGAACAGCCGGACGGCGCCCTTGCCGTCGGCGGCGTGGGGCAGGGACGTCGGCGCGAGCGCGAGCGCGACGGCCAGGGCAACGCAGGAAAAGACGGCAAGGCGCATGACCGTGGAGCTCCGGGACACTGGGGAATGCCCGGATGTTCGCATGGGGCGGCACGCCCCTCAAGACAGCGCCGCTACGCGGTCTTCACGCCATCAGCGCGCGCACCAGCAGTCCGCCGGCCATGATCACGACGATGAACAATAGCGCCATGCGGATCTTCGTCATGCGGGCCGCGGGCGACTGGCTGGCGGGGTCGCGGAAGTTGAGGTGCTCGGGCAGGTAGCTTGCGTCGCGCGTGGCCTCGAGCAGGCCGGCGTCATGCAGGATCTGGCGCGCCTGCTTGAAGTCGTCGGGCTTGATCACCCACAGGGCCGGCTGCTGGCTGGGGTCGTGGTTCTTGGCGCTGTAGCTGAACTCGCGGCGGCTCACGCCCTTCCAGCTGCGGCCCTGGGTGACCTTGGTCTCGATGCCGACGTCGTTGAGCATCTTCTCGACGCGCTCGACGTTCTCCAGCCGCACCGACGTGAAGACCTGGCGCATCAGCGGGCCTCCGGGGCGTCGGGCAGCACGCGGATCAGGCCTTCCTGCGCGGTGGACGCGACCAGGCGGCCGTCGCGGGTATAGATCTGCCCGCGTGAAAGCCCGCGCGCGCCTTGGGCGCTGGGGCTGTCGATGGAGTAGAGCAGCCAGTCGTCGGCGCGGAAGGGGCGGTGGAACCACATCGCGTGGTCGAGCGAGGCCATCTGCACGTTCGGCTGGTAGTAGCTGATGCCGTGCGGGAAGGTCGCGGTGCCCAGCAGGTGGAAATCGGACGCATAGGCCAGCAGCGCCTGGTGCAGCACCGGCGAATCGCCGACCTCGCCGTTGAGCTTGAACCACACCTGCTGGAACGGCGGCCGCTTGGGCGGCTTGAGTTCGTCGCGCGGGTACACCGGGCGGATCTCGAACGGCCCCATGCGCGAGAGCCAGCGCTGGGCCTTGGGCGGCAGCTGGGCCAGCTGCTCCGGCGTGGGCGCGGCGACCGGCTCGATGTCCTCGGGGCGCGGCACTTCCGGCATCGACAGCTGGTGCTCGTTGCCCGGCTCGGGCTCCTGGAACGAGGACGCGAACACGAAGATCGGCTTGCCGTGCTGGATCGCGGTGACGCGCCGCACCGAGAAGCTGTTGCCGTCGCGAGAACGGTCGACGTCGTAGACGATCGGGTGCTCGACGTCGCCGGCGCGCAGGAAGTAGGCGTGGATCGAGTGCACCTGGCGGTTCGGGTCCAGCGTCTGCTGGGCCGCGGACAGGGCCTGGCCCAGCACCTGGCCGCCGAAGACGTACTTGGTGCCGATGTCGCGGCTCTGGCCGCGGAACAGGTTGTCCTCGAGGCGCTCGAGGCGGAGCAGGTCGACCAGTTCGGCGGCGACGGATGAGGTCATGGGGACTCCGGGGTTCCAGCCGGCGATTATAGCCGCCGCGCGGGCCCGGCCTGGTTCAGGGGCGGATGCGCGCCAGCCGCACCGCGTCCAGCACCCGCGACCACGGGAAACGCGGTCCGGGGTCGCGCTTGCGGAACACCAGGGCCTCGAGGTTGTCGCTCGACACCACCCGGGTCTGGTCCAGGTCCTCGTGGCCGGCGATGAACTCCAGCGCCGGCAGCGTGGCGGCGAGGTGCCGCAGCAGCGCGACCAGCGTTTCCACCTGCGCATCGGTGTAGGGCTCGTCCATCGCCTGGCGGCGGGAATCGAGCCAGTCCGGGTAGCGGCCGGCGTTCACCAGCTCGATGCCGACCGATCGCTCGTTGTAGCCGCGGGTGTGGTGGGCGATGCGGTCGGGCGGCACGAACTCGTGCAGGCTGCCGTCGCGGTCGATGTAGTAGTGGCCGCTGTTGCCGGTGCCGGTGTCGTAGAGCACGCGTTCGCCGTACTCACGCGCCAGCGGCAGGTCCGGCAGCTCGGTGCAGTGGATGACCACCAGGTCCACGTGCGCCGGGTCGCGCGACTCCAGCCGGGCGGCGTAGGGCAGGGGCCAGGGCCGGATTCCGGGGTCGGTCGGCGGGGGGGCGGTCATGGCCGCATGCTAACATCGCGCCCATTCCGGAGCCCCCCCGATGCCCTTTCCCGCCGACTCCGCGCTTGGCGCACTGATGGCCACGCTGCCGCGTCCCGGCCAGGTCCGATGGATCGGCCTGCGCCCCGCCCGCGACATCCCGATGCAGGAAGTGGAGCGGGTCGAGGTCGTCGCCGGCAAGGGCCTGGTGGGCGATCGGTACAAGAGTGGCAGCGGCAAGCGCGGCATCACGCTCATCCAGGCCGAGCACCTGCCGGTGGTCGCGGCGCTCAGCGGCCTGGCCGAGGTGTCGCCCGCGACCCTGCGCCGCAACGTCGTGGTGTCGGGCTTGCCCGTGATCGCGCTGAAGGGCCGGCGCTTCCGCATCGGCACGGCGGTGTTCGAGGGCACCGGCGACTGCGACCCGTGCTCGCGCATGGAGGCTGCGCTCGGTCCCGGCGGCTACAACGCGATGCGCCAGCACGGCGGGCTTTGCGCCCGCGTGATCGTGTCCGGCAGCTTCCGGCTCGGCGACGCGGTCGAGCCGCTGGCGGCGGACGACGCGGCGTGAGCGGCCACGTCATCATTTCCCACGGGCTGGAAAGCGGTCCCGGGGCGACCAAGGCCGCCGCGCTCGCGCGCGTCGCGGGTGCGATGGGCTGGACCCACGAACGTCCCGACTACCGCGACCTCGACGTGCTGGGCCCGCTGGGCGACGTCGAGGGCCGCATCCTGCGACTTGGCGCCCGCGCCCACCTGGCCACGCGCAAGCCGCTGGTGCTGGCGGGTTCGAGCATGGGCGCCTACATCTCCGGTCACGTCTCGCGCGAAGTGCCGGTGGCGGGCCTGTTCCTGATGGCGCCACCGGTGGCGCTGGACGTGGCCCCCGGGCCCCTGCACGCGGCCATGGTGCCGACGCGCATCATCCACGGCTGGGAGGACGAACTGATCCCGGCGCTGGACGTCGTGCGCTGGGCCCAGCGCCGGCAGGACACGCTGGTGCTGGTGCCCGACAGCCATCGCCTGGCCGCGCACGTCGAGTTCTGCGCCGAGGAATTCGGCCGATTCCTGCAGATGCTGGCCTCGTGAAGTTCTTCGTCGCCTGCGCCAAGGGCCTGGAATACCTGCTCGCCGACGAGCTGGTGGCGCTGGGCGCGACCCGCGCCACCGCCGCGCTGGCCGGCGCCAATGCCGAGGGCGGGGCGGAAGCGGCCTACCGCGCGGTCATGCATTCGCGCCTGGCCAGCCGCGTGCTGTGGCCGCTGGCCGAGTTCGACTGCGCCAACGAGAACGATCTCTACCAGGGCGTGCATGCGATCGACTGGCCGGCGCACCTGGATCCGGAAGGCACGCTGGCGGTGGATGCGCATGTCTCGGGCCCGGCGCTGACCCACGAACGCTACGCGGCGCAGCGCGCCAAGGACGCCGTGGTCGACCGCATGCGCGCTGCGCACGGCGTGCGTCCCTCGGTGGATACCGAATCGCCCGACCTGCGCCTGAGCCTGGTGGTGCGCAAGGGCCGCGCCATCGTGTCCGTGGACGTGGGCGGTGGCCCGCTGCACCGCCGCGGCTGGCGCCAGTCGCAGGGCGAGGCGCCGCTGAAGGAAAACCTGGCCGCGGCGATGCTGCTGCGCGGCCACTGGCCGAAGCTCTACGCCGAGGGCGGCGCGCTGCTCGACCCGATGTGCGGCAGCGGCACGCTGCTGATCGAGGGCGCGCTGATGGCCGCCGACGTGGCGCCCGGCCTGCATCGTCTGCAGGGCGCGCTGCCGACGCGCTGGCGCGGCTTCGACGAAGACCTGTGGCAGCGCATCGAGGCCGAGGCCCGCGACCGCGCCGCCGCCGGGCGCGCCACGCTGCGGCCCGTGTTCTTCGGCGCCGACCTCGATCCCGCGGCGCTGCATTCCGCCGTGGCCAATGCCGACCGCGCCGGCCTGGCCGAGCTGATCCGTTTCGACCGCGCACCGGTGGCTGCCCTGAAGGCGCCGGGTCCGGCGCGCGGGCTGGTGGTCTGCAACCCGCCCTACGACGCGCGCCTGGCGGCGGACGCGGCGCTTTACCGCGAACTTGGCGACGCCCTGCGCCGCGCCGTGCCGGACTGGCGCGCGGTGCTGCTGTGCGGCTCGGACGAGCTGGCCCAGGCCACCGGGCTGCGCGCCGCCAAGCGCTACGCCTTCTTCAACGGTGCGCTGGAGTGCTCGCTGCTGGTCTGCGACCCGCTGCAGCCGCCGGCGCGGGCGCCGCGCGAGGCGAAGCCGCTTTCGGACGGCGCGCAGATGGTCGCCAACCGGCTGCGCAAGAACCTCAAGCGCTTCAAGTCCTGGCGCGAGCGCGAAGGCGTGTCCGCCTGGCGCGCCTACGATGCCGACCTGCCGGAATACTCGGCGGCGGTGGACGTGTACGAGGAAGCCGAGGGCGAGCGCCGCAGCTTCGTCCACGTGCAGGAGTACGAGGCGCCCTCGACCATCCCCGAGGCCGACAGCCGCCGCCGCTTCGGAGAGCTGCTGGACGCGGTGCGCGAAGTGTTCGCGGTGCCGCCGGCCCAGGTGTCGATCAAGACCCGCGCGCGCGGCAAGGGCGGCAGCAAGTACGGGCGCATGGACCGGCGCGACGAGTTCATCGCCGTGCGCGAGGGCCGGGCGAAGCTGCTGGTGAACCTGTTCGACTACCTCGACACCGGCCTGTTCCTCGATCATCGCCCGGTGCGCCTGCGCATCGGCCGCGAGTCCGCGGGCAAGCGCGTGCTGAACCTGTTCGCCTACACCGGCGCCGCCAGCGTGCATGCGGCGGTGGGCGGCGCGGCCAGCACCACCAGCGTCGACCTGTCCGGCACCTACCTCGAGTGGGCCGGCCGCAACCTGGCGCTCAACGGCGCCGCGGGCCGCGCGCACCAGCTGGTGCAGGCCGACGCCATGGCCTGGCTGCTGGCCGACCGCGGCGAATACGACCTGGTGTTCTGCGACCCGCCGACGTTCTCCAACTCGGCCCGCGCCGACGACTTCGACACCCAGCGCGACCACGTGCGCCTGCTGCGCGCCTGCGTGGCGCGGCTGGCGCCCGGCGGATTGCTGCTGTTCTCGAACAACTACCGCAAGTTCCGGCTCGACGAGGCGGCGGTGGCGGAGTTCGCGTCCTGCACCGAGATCAGTGCGAAGACGATCGATCCCGACTTCGAGCGCAACCCGCGCATCCACCGCTGCTGGGAGTTGCGCCGGGCCTGAGCCCGGCGCGGCGATCACTCTTCGCCTTCGGCCTTCATGCCGGTGGCCAGCGCATAGGTTTCGTCGTCGATGATGCGCACGTCGCGGATGTCGCAGCCGCGCTGGCGCGAGCCGACCGAATCGAAGACCACCTTGTCGCCCGGATTGCCGCAAACGCGGCCGGTGATGCTGTCGCCGCGGAAGACGAGGCTGACGCCGAGGTTGTCGCGGCAGTCGCCCCACAGGTCCACGCGATACTTGCGCCGGCCGCCGTCCACGAACAGCGCGCCGTCCCGGCTGTTGTGCCAGGTGCGCACGTCCTGCGGGTAGAGGCAGCCGGGCTTGCCCTTGGCGGCGATCGCCGCCTGCACGTCGGCGTCGGCGGGGCCCGGGCGGGTGTCGGTGGCGCCGGGGCGGCAGGCCGCCAGCAGCAGCAAGGCCGGGAGGGTCATGGCAAGGGTGCGTTTCATGTCGGCGTCCTGCGCGGGGTGGGACCCGAGTTTGGTCGCGCCAAACTTAACCCGCGCGAAACATCCCCGGCGGCATTATGCTGGGGCCCATGACCCGACCCGGCACCACCACCACCCCGCACGGCTGGACCTTCTTCCGCCAATGGCTGAAGAACCCGCTGGGCGTGGCCGCCATCTCGCCCTCCAGCCCGCAGCTGGCGCGGCAGATGATGTCGGAGCTGCCGCGCGGCGCCCGGCGCGTGATCGAGCTCGGCGGCGGCACCGGTGTCTTCACGCAGGCGCTGCTGGACCACGGCATCGCGCCGAGCGAGCTGCTCGTGCTCGAACTCAACGAAGAGCTGCACCAGCACCTGCAGAAGCATTTCCCGCAGGTGCAGGTCGCGTGCGCAGATGCCCGCGACCTGGCCGAGCTCGCGGCCGCGCGCGGCTTCGGTCCGGAGTCCCCGGCTGACGCCGTGATCTCCGGCCTGGGCCTGCTGTCGATGCCCAAGGCCACGCAGCAGGCCATCCTGGCCGCGGCCTTCGAGTGCCTGCAGCCGCAGGGCCGCTTCATCCAGTTCACCTACGGCCCGGCCAACCCGGTCGCGAAGGAAGTCGTCGAGGCGCTCGATCTCAACGCGCGCCGCGGCAGCTTCACCTGGTGGAACGTGCCGCC
>NZ_JALHQI010000091.1 GCF_022842045.1 Arenimonas sp.
CTGGCCACGCGCGGCCGCCGCGCCGCCGCGCGCGACTCGGCCGAGCGCCTCTCGGCGTCCGCGCGGCGGCTGCTCGAGACCACCGTGCCCGAAGCCACGCGCCTCACTGCCGTGGCGCGCGCCAGCTTCGCCGAGGGCGAACTCGACCTGGTCGGTCTGCTCGATGCGCACGCCGCCGAAACCGACGTGCTGCAGCAGGCGCTCGACCAGCACGCGCGCGCGCTCGACGCCGTGCTTGAACTGCAGCTGCTGTCCCCGCTGTCCCACCCCGCCACCGATCCACTCCGCTGAAGGAAACCACGATGAACCACCGCCACCTCACCCTCGCCCTTGCCGCCTGCCTGCTCGCCGCCTGCGGCAGCGAACCCGCGGCCGATGCCGCCCCGGCCGCGCCGGCCGCCGAGGCCGCCCCCGCCGCCGATGCCGCCACCCAGACCGAAGCCGTCTACGGCGACGAAGCCCCGATCGCGATCGCGCCGGAAGCGCCTTCGGAAGAGGACCACGCCCACAACGCCGACGGCAGCCACGTCGAGGGCGACGACCACGCGCACGAGGCCGACGGCAGTCACGCCGAAGGCGACGAGCACGCCGAGGAAGACGCCCACGAACACGGCGACGACACCGACCACAGCCACTGACCCTGGCTTTCGCTCCCGCCCCGGCACCCCGGGGCGGGAACTCCAACGACTGATGCTGGACACCGCCATGCGCCGCTTCCCGACTTCGCCGAACCTTCCCCGCCACCGCCACCTGCTGGCCGCCCTAGTGCTGGCCTTCTCACTGGCCGCCTGCGGACCCGCGGAGCGAACCGGCGGAGGCGGCGCCCCCGAGGCGCAGGTCTATACCCATTTCACGCCGCAGGCCGAGCTGTTCGTCGAGTTCAGCCCGCTGGTGGCCGGCGGCAAATCCACCTTCGCCGCGCACTTCACCCGCCTCGCCGACTACCGGCCCGTCACCGAAGGCACGGTGGACGTGGTGCTGTCCGGCGGCGATGCCCCCACCGAACGCTTCCGCGTCAGCGCGCCGCGCGCGCCGGGCATCTTCGCGCCCACCGTGGTGCCGCGCGCCACCGGGCGCCGCACGCTGGCGCTGGTGCTCGCCGCGCCCGGCCTCGAATCCCGCCACGAGCTGGGCGAAGTGATGGTGTACGCCGACACCGAAGCCGCGCGCGACGCCGGCCCTGCCCCCGGCGCGATCGAGGGCGAGATCGGCTTCCTGAAGGAGCAGCAGTGGACCACCGACTTCGCGCTGGAGACCGTGCAGCCGCGCGAGCTGCGCGAGTCGGTCAGCGCCCCCGCGACCCTTCGCGCCTCGGCCGATGGCTCGGCGGAAATCGTCGCACCCAGCGCGGGCGTGGTCCGCGCCAACGGCCGCTTCCCGGCGCTGGGCGAGGCCGTGGTGCGCGGCCAGACGCTGGCGCTGCTGGTGCCGCGCCTGGGCACCGGCACCGATGTCGCCGCGCTGCAGTCCGAGCTGGCCGCGGCACGCAGCGATGCCGCCCTGGCTCGCAGCGACGCCGAGCGCATGGCGCGCCTGCACGAGCAGGAGGCCGTGTCGCAGCGGCGCCTGGACGAAGCCCGCGCCGCCGACCAGGTCGCGCAGGCGCGGCTGCAGGCCGCGCAGCAGCGCCTGTCGCAGCTCGGTGGCAGCGGCGGCGGCATCGCCCTGAAGGCGCCGCTGGACGGCACGCTGGCGCGCGTCCCGGTGGCCAACGGCGCGGCGGTGGAGGAAGGCGACGTGCTCTTCCACGTCGTTGATCGCCGCGAGCTCTGGCTCGAGGCGCACGTATCGGAAGCCGATGCCGCGCGCCTGCAGCAGCCCGATGGCGCCGCCTTCGAGCTGCCCGGTCTCGACGCCCCGGTGGAAATCCGCGCGGGCGAGAACGGCCGCCTGGTCGGCGTTGGCAGCGTGATCGATCCGGTCAGCCGCAGCCTGCCGGTGGTGTTCGCGATGACCGCGCCGGACGCCCGCATCGCCTTGAACCAGTCGGTGCAGGCGCGCCTGTTCACCGGCCGCACCCGGCCGGGCCTGAGCGTGCCGGCGGCGGCGGTGATCGACGACGGTGGCCAGCGCGTGGTGTACGTGATGCGCGGCGGTGAGTCGTTCTCGCGCGTGCCGGTACGGCTGGGCCTGCGCGACGGCGATCGGTTCGAAGTCGTGGAGGGCCTGGCGGCCGGCGACCGCGTGGTCGCCCGCGGCGCCATCCAGGTCCGCCTGGCGGCCGCCACCCCCGAGGCCATGGGCCACGGCCACGCACACTGAGGGCGCCGGAATGATCGCGAAACTGATCGAGTGGTCGCTGGGCAACCGGCTGTTCGTGCTGGCCGGCGCCGGGCTGCTGTTGCTGTGGGGCGCGTTCGAGGCGCTGCGGATGCCGGTGGACGTGTTCCCCGACCTCACCGCGCCCGCCGTCACCGTGGTCGCCGAAGCACACGGCATGGCGCCGGAGGAAGTCGAGACGCTGATCGCCTTCCCGCTGGAAACCGCGCTCAACGGCGCGCCGGGCGTGCGCCGCGTGCGCTCGAACAGCAGCATCGGCATCGGCGTGGTCACCGTCGAGTTCGACTGGGGCACCGATGTCTACCTGGCGCGGCAGATCGTCGCCGAGCGCCTGGCCAACGTGCGCGGCCAGTTGCCGCCGGACCTGCCGGAGCCGACGCTGGCGCCGATCACGTCGATCATGGGCGAGATCATGTTCATCGCCCTGCACTCCGACCGGCACACGCCGATGGAGCTCAAGACCACGGCCGACTGGGTGCTGCGCCGCCGCCTGCTGGCGGTACCGGGCGTGGCCGAGGTCATCCCCAACGGCGGCGAGACGCGCCAGTTCCAGGTGGTCGCCGACCCGCTGAAGCTGTCCAGCTTCGACCTCACGCTCGACCAGCTGATGGCGGCCGTGGCCGGCAGCAACGAGAACACCTCGGCCGGCTTCTACGTCGAGAACGGCCAGGAGTTCCTGATCCATGGCCGCGGCCGCGTGCGCGGCGCCGACGACATCGGCGCGGTGTTCGTGGCCCGGCGCGGCGACCGGCCGGTCCTGGTGCGCGACGTGGCCGAGGTGCGCATCGGCGCCGCGCCCACCCGCGGCACCGCCGCCTTCAACGGCAAGCCGGCGGTGGTGGTGGGCATCCAGAAGCAGCCCGGCGCCAACAGCCTGGCGCTGACCGCCGAGATCGACCGCGTGCTGGCCGACATCCAGGCCAGCCTGCCCGAAGGCATGACGGTAAGCGCCAACCTGTTCCGCCAGTCCGACTTCATCGAGGTCGGCATCGGAAACCTCGGCCGCGCGATCATCGAGGGCATGGTGCTGGTGGTGGCGATCGTGTTCGCCTTCCTGCTGTGCGCGCGCGCCACCGGCATCACGCTGCTGGCGATCCCGCTGTCGCTGGTGGCGGCGATCCTGGCCATGAAGGCCGCGGGCATCGGCATCAACACCATGACCCTGGGCGGCATGGCGATCGCGCTGGGCGCGCTGGTGGACGACGCCATCATCGTGGTCGAGAACGTGGTGCGGCGCCTGCGCGAGAACGCGCTGCTGCCCGCGGGCGAGCAGCGCGGCCTGGTGCCGATCGTGTTCAGCGCCACCCGCGAGATCCAGGGCTCGGTGGTGTTCGCCACCCTGATCATCGTGCTGGTATTCCTGCCGATCTTCTTCCTCTCCGGCGTCGAGGGCCGGCTGATGCAGCCGCTGGGCTTCGCCTACGTGGTGTCGCTGGCGGCCTCGCTGGTGGTGGCGGTGACGGTGACGCCGGTGCTGTGCAGCCTGCTGCTGCCGCGCTCGCGGATCCTGCGCGACGCCGGCGAGTCGCGGCTGTCGCGCTGGTTCAAGGCTGGCTACCGGCCGCTGTTCGACGCCAGCCTGCCGCGCTGGCGCGGCATCGGCCTGGCCTCGGTGCTGGGCACGGTGCTCACGCTGGTCGCGCTGTTCTCGGCGGGTCGCGCCTTCCTGCCTGATTTCAACGAAGGCAGCCTGACCGTGAACGTGGTGACCCTGCCCGGCACCGCACTGTCGCAGTCCGACGCGCTGGCCGGGCGGGTGGAGGCGATCCTGCTGGCCCAGCCCGAGGTGGTGGCCACCGGCCGGCGCACCGGTCGCGCCGAACTCGACCCGCATGCGCAGGAGATCTACGCCTCCGAGATCGAGGTGACGCTGGCGATGGGCGAGCGCAGCAAGGAGGCATTGCTGTCGCACCTGCGCAGCGAGTTCTCCGGCATCGCCGGCGCCCAGGTGGTGATCGGCCAGCCGATCTCGCACCGCATCGACCACATGCTGTCGGGCACGCGCGCCAACATCGCGGTGAAGCTGTTCGGCCGCGACCTTTACGAGCTGCGCCGCCTGGGCCAGCAGATCGAGGACCAGGTGAAGGCGGTGCCGGGCGCGGTGGACGTGAACCTGGAGCAGCAGGCCGAGCTGCCCTTCGTCACCATCGACTTCGACCGCGAAGCGCTGGCCCGCTATGGACTGGGCGTTCGCGAGGCCAGCCACGTGATCGAAACGGCCTTCTTCGGCAGCACCGTCTCGCGCGTGCTTGAGGGCGATGCCAGCGTGGACCTGGTGGTGCGCCTGCCCGACGCGGCGCGCGCCAGCGTGGAAACCCTGCAGGCGCTGCAGGTGGCCACACCCGAGGGCGCGCGCGTGCCGCTGGCGGCGCTGGCGCGGGTGGAGCGCAACCGCGGCCCCAACCAGATCGGCCGCGAGAACGTGCAGCGCCGCATCGTGGTGATGGCGAACGTGGCCGGCCGCGACCTGACCAGCGTGGTGGACGAGGCCCGCGCCCGCATCGAGCGCAACGTCGAGCTGCCGCCCGGCTACCACGTCGAGTTCGGCGGCCAGTTCGAGAACACCGCGGCGGCCTCCCGTACCCTGCTGCTTCTGGGCAGCGGCGTGGTGGTGGGTATCTTCCTGCTGCTCTACCTGGCGCTGTCGAGCACCCGCGACGCGCTGCTGGTGATGCTGAACCTGCCGCTGGCCCTGCTGGGCGGCGTGGCCGGCGTGTGGCTGTCGGGCGGCATCCTGACGGTGGCGTCGATCATCGGCTTCATCACGCTGTTCGGCATCGCCACCCGCAACGGCGTGATGCTGATCGCACACATCCACCACCTGGCCCGCGAGGAAGGCGTGGCCGACGCCGTGGAGCGCGTGCGCCGCGGCGCCGAGGAGCGGCTGGTGCCGATCGCCATGACCGCGCTGGCCACCGCGCTGGCGCTGGTGCCGCTGGCGCTGTCCGCCGGCCAGCCCGGCAGCGAGATCCAGGCGCCGATGGCCATCGTGATCCTGGCCGGCCTTCTGAGCTCCACCGTGCTGAACATGCTGGTGCTGCCAGCGCTGTACCTGCGCTTCGGCGAGTGGGGCCAGCGCGCGGCGGCGCACTAGCCGCGGGAACGGCATTCGCAGGTAGTAACCTACCTGCGATGCCGCGCGCCCCTCGCGGCCAGGTTCCTCCGGATCCGAATGACGACCCACGAGTTCCCCGCCGCCAGCGCCGACGCCGCCTCCGCGCGCATCCCGCACCAGACCCTGCTGCAGGTCTTCCTGCGCTTCCTGCGCTTCGGCGCGCTGGCCTGGGGCGGGCCGGTGGTGCAGATCGCGATGATCCGCCACGCGCTGGTGGACGAGGAGCGCTGGGTCGACAGCGACCATTTCAACCGTGCGCTGGCGGTGTACCAGGTGCTGCCCGGCCCCGAGGCGCACGAGCTGTGCGTGTACTTCGGCATGCTGGCGCGCGGGCGCCTGGGCGGACTGCTGGCGGGGCTGGGCTTCATGCTGCCGGGCTTCGTGCTGATGTTCGCGCTGTCGTGGGCCTACGTCAGCTACGGGCTGGGCATCGAAGGACTGCAGGCCGTGTTCGCCGCGGTGCAGGTGGCGGTGGCGGCGCTGGTGCTGCGCGCGGTGCTGCGCATCGGCGGGCATGTGGTCACCGATCGCTGGCTGTGGGCGATCGCGATCGTGGCGGGGTTCGCGCAGCTCGCGGGCCTGCACTTTGGGTGGATCCTGGCGGGCGGCGGCGTGGCCTACCTGTTGGCGCGACGGGGCCTGTCGGCCACCGCCCTCCTCGTGATCGTGATGATCGCGGCCGCCGCGGTGGCGTGCGTCGTGCGCTACGGCGGACTGGCCGGCGCGGAGTCGCTGAGCCTGTCGGGTGTCGCGGGCGCGGCCGTGGACCCGGGCACGGTGTCGGCCTGGCTGCTGTTCTGGGCGGGCCTCAAGGCCGGCCTGCTCACCTTCGGCGGTGCCTACACCGTCATTCCCTTCCTGCAGCGCGATGCCGTGACGCAGGGCGCGTGGATGAGCAACGGCCAGTTCCTGGACGGCCTGGCGCTGTCGGGCCTGCTGCCGGCGCCGCTGGTGATCTTCGCCACCTTCGTCGGCTACGTGGGCGGCGGGCCCTGGGGCGCGGTGGCGATGACGGCGGGCGTGTTCCTGCCGGCCTTCGCCTTCACCCTGGTGGCGCACGAACCGCTGGAGCGCCTGGTGCACCAGCCGCGTGCCCGCCAGTTCCTCGAAGGCGTCACCGCCGGCGTCGTCGGCCTGATCGCCGGCACCACGATCGCGCTGATGCGCGTCAGCCTGACCAGCTTCGAAGCGTGGGCACTGTTCGCCATCGTGCTGGGTCTGCTGTTTGCCTCGAAGGCGCGGCTGCTGATCCCGGCGGTGATTGCCGGCGCGGCGCTGTGGGGCTGGATCTCCGGCGGCTAGGCGGACGGCCGCGGCGGCCTGCGTCGCCTTCGAGAGTGACGCCATCGCGCTCACCTGGGACCACAAGCCAAGCGGATCCGGTCACCATGCCGCCGCAAACCATCATGCGTCACCCTCGACAGCGGCTGCGCGCGATAGGCCGCATCGGCGGCCTTGGCACTTTGGCAGGCGCGCGACGCCGACTTGCGCGGCGCGCTGGCGCGCGGCGCGGCACGCACTTGCCGAGGCGGGCTGGCCACGGCGCGTGACGGTTGCACGCCGGGTGCCTCCGGGACGGTCTTCTCCCGACCAATTTCCGCGCCCGAGGCAGGCGCAAGCTTGGCATCGGACGCCAGCGTGCGCTCCCACACCTGCGTGCTGCCCGGCGCGCACGGCGCCGACTGGTAGCTGACGCGGCCTTCCCGGTCGCTGCACTTGAAGAGCGGCGCGGCATCGGCGCGCGCCGCCAGCGCCACCGCCAACCACATCACAACCAACACGACGACCATCCGGGCGCGGGTCCACTGCATGCGTTTCGCTCCAGCCTTATCGAAATCCGATGGCTGCCAGCGTCCGGCTTTAGGCACCGTGCGGATATCCATCTCCGCCCAGTCCCGGCGTAGGATTCCGCCTGAAATCAATCCGGGAAATCATCGGCCCGCAGAAGGTTCTCGTAATCACGCCCTGCCTGGTAGATGGCAAGGATGACCACGGAGCGAGCATCAGGATCGACGGCGAAGGCCAGGGTGGTGCGTCGATGGAAGTGGATGACCCGGATGCCCGGGCGAAGGTCGTCCCGTCTTGTTCCACGCTCCGGGAAAATCGCCAGCGAGCAGCAGAACTCCACCAACCCGTCGACGAAGCGCGCCGCCACATCCGGCGAAGACGCATCCGCGATGTAATCGTCGAGGGCCAGCAGTTGGTCGCGGGCCAGGCGCGAGAATCGAACGGAGAACGTCACCTGTCGCGCGGCTTCCGCGACCGGCGAGCCGAAGACAAGCTGGCGCGAAAGTCAGCAACGGACACTGCCGAAGACGGCGACCTGGCCAGCTCATCGTAAGTAGCCGCGACTTCCGACTGCAGCCATTGCTCGATGGCGCGATCACGCGCGAGGAGTGCCCGCAGCCCCTCGCGGATCACCTCGCTCTCGGTCGCGTACTCGCCACCCGCCACCTTGGCGCGCACGGCTTCGGCCATCTCATTGGGTAGGGTGATGCTGAACTGCTGGGTCGAACGCATGGCAGGACTCCGGGCGTTAGTAGGATTTAATCCTACTCCCATCCGGTTCAAGCGCTAGCGGGTCGACGGCGCGTCCTGGGGTGCGGCGGGTAATGGATGCTTGGCGGAATCTTGCACGCTGATGACCTCGGGCAGGGGCCGGTGACCGGCCCTTGCCGAGAATGGCTGACCGCCCTCACGCGATCAGCCAGCGAATACCGCCATTCGCCGTACGAAGTTGCCGCGCGGCCGCTGTGGCCTGCGCCTCAGCGCCGCCGCGCCGGCTTGCAGCCGTCCAGCCACACCTGGTGCAGGATGCCGTCGTACTCGGCGAAGCGGCCCTCGAACCGCGCGGTCTCGCCGCGGCGGAAGGTCAGCGCCAGCGCGCGCTGCTCGGGCTTGAACACGCAGGCCACGCCGGTGCGCGGGGCGTTGTCGCCGGGCAGCTTGATGAAGGCTTCGCTGGTCTCGGGGATGTCGAAGCCGACGATGGTGTCGCCGTCCTGCTCCTGGATGGACGTCACCTTGCCCTTGAGCGCGTAGCGGCGGCCGTTGTGGCGGGCCGAGACGGCCGCCGCATTGGCCTGGCCCTCGCGGGCGATGCGGCGCGAGAACACGTACACGTCCTGCTCGGTCACGTCGTCGACGTTTTGGGTGGCGGCACCCTTCGCGGCCGCCTGCCGGCCGGCGTCGCCGCCCTGCAGCTTGCCCAGCAGCGTGCACATGTAGCTTTGGATCGCCTCGGCCTTGGCGAACTGGCCCTTCTCGGTCTTGACCGTCATCTCGACCGCGGCCGCGCCGCCTTCGTCGTACACGCTGATCAGGGTCGGGATGGCGCGCGTGGTGTTGGTGGAGCGCTGCTCGACCAGCAGGGTGCCGTTCTCCACGTCCTCGGCGATCACGTCCATCTTCTCGCCGATCATGATGCCGCGCATCTGGCCGATGGCATCGGCCACCGACTGGTCGGGCACCACCACCACGCTGGAGAAGTCATTGCCGGTGAAGGGGCTGCCGGACTTCTTGAAGTTGTCTTCGCACTCGCCGGCGTGGGCGATGGGGGCGGCGGCGGCAAGCGCCAGGGTGAGCAGGGCGGGACGGAGCATTGGGGCCTCGTGGGGGATGGGGACGCCCCGCGAGTGTGTTGGAGCCGCTTTGCGAACTCAATACGGGCCGGCCGCTTGGCCGACCCGCTGACCTGCCCCTGTAGCGTGATACTTACCTGCTCAACCGCACTTGCTGTAGCCGCAATTCAGGCAAGTAGCGCAGCCATCCATGATCACCGTGGCCTTGGTGTTGCACTTGAAGCACATGGTCGCGCTGGGCGGGAAAGAGGCGCCCTCGCCGGTCACCTGCACCGCCTCGTCGGCGCGCGATGCGCCGTCGGTGCCGGAGGTCCCCGCGGGGGCGCCGCTCAGGCCGGATTCACTGGACTTTTTTTTTGCGCGGGCCTCGTAGGCGGCGCGCTTGTCGGCGATCAGCTGGCGCTGGGCGTCGCTGAGCTCGGGGTCGAGGATCATGCCGATCGACTTCAGGTGTTCTTCGACCACCGAGCCAATCTCGGCCACGATCGACGGCATGTACACGCCGCCGGCCTTGAAGTAGCCGCCGCGCGGGTCGAACACCGCCTTCATCTCGTCCACCAGGAAGGTGACGTCGCCGCCCTTGCGGAACACGGCGCTCATGATGCGGGTCAGGGCCACGATCCACTGGAAGTGGTCCATGTTCTTGGAGTTGATGAACACCTCGAACGG
>NZ_JALHQI010000092.1 GCF_022842045.1 Arenimonas sp.
GGCATCGGGCAGCAGCGCGCCGTCCAGCGCCGGACGCGAGCGGCCGCCGCTGAACACCGCCCACGCCGGGCGGCGCTGCACCAGGCCGAAGCCATCGACTTCCAGCTCCCCGGTGGCGCCGCGCAGCTGCGCGGACGGGTCGCGCGCGAGCATGTCGGCATACGCGGCCAGCTGCCACGCATCCATGCCGAAGGCGAACAGGCGCGCACCGCCGCCCTGCGCGCTCGGCAGCGAACGGCCCAGCGACTCCGCGTCCGGCATGCCGCCGCGCAGGCCGAGCAGCCAGGGCAGCTCCGGGTACTCGATGCCATCGAGCTCCACGTCCATCCGCAGGTTCGCGCCCGAGAGGATCAACGAGGTGGCGACGCGCGCCACCCCCGGCATCCCGGCGGAGTCCATCTGGCTGGCGAGCAGCCGCGCCTGGGCCGCGCGCAGCGGCTGGAACACGCCGTCGGGTCGGCCACCGGCCAGCGCCTGCTGCAGCGCCGGCACGTAGTCGGGATTGGCGTCGGTGACGACCACCTCGGCGATGATCTCGCCGCCGCCGGCGCGCAGCCGTTCGCGGAAGCTCGCCAGGGCGCGGTTCGCGCTTTCGTCGGCCTGCGTGACCACCAGGATGCGGCGCATGCCCCGGTCCAGCAGGCGCTCGGCCGCGGCCACGCCTTCGTCCTCGGGAGCCAGCGCGAAGGTGGTGCTGCCCGGCGGCGGCGCGATGCCGCCGCGGTTGAGCGCCACCACCGGCAGCTCGAGTTCCGGCAGCGAGAACAGCTCGTCGACCTGGTCGCGGGCCAGCGGCCCGACGATCATCTGCGCGCCGTCGGCCTGCGCCTGCGCCAGCGCGCCGCGGACGCCGCCGGCGCCGGCGGTGTCGTAGAAGCGGAGCTCCGGCCGCCGGCGGTTCTCGCCGTAGTAGCCGGCCAGCAGGCCATCGCGCACGCTCTGTCCGGCGGCAGCCAGCGGGCCGCTGAGCGGCAGCAGCGCCGCAAGGCGCTCGGGCGGCCGGTAGCCGTCGCGCTCGGCCGGCGGCAGGGCGTCCATGCCCGGCGCCGAGGCGTTGCGGTCGTAGGGTCGCGGCAGCGGCAGGCCGCGCTGGGTCAGGGCGCGGCCGGCGAACAGGTAGAGCGGATGCCCGGCCGGCAGCGCCGCGCTGCCGGCGGCGAGCTGGTCGTCGGGCAGGGCGCGCAGCAATTCGTCGATGCGGCGCAGGTTGTCGGTGCGTGCGGCGCTTTCCAGCGACGCGTTCATCCAGGCCCGCTCGCCGGCGGCATCGAAGGCGCGGCCGGTGGCCTCGAGCGACGCGGCGCGGGCGGCATGCCAGCGCGCCCGCAGCGGCGAAGGCACCGATTCGCGCGAATGCGCGAGCCGCGCCAGCGCGGGGGCGTGGCGGCCGGCGGCGACGTCGAGTTCGGACGCCAGCAGGTCGTGCAGGAAGGCATCGCGGCCCTCGAGCCGGCGACGGTTGGCCTGCGCCAGCGCTTGTGCCGCGGCCCCCGTGTCGCCCGCCAGCCAGTACTGGTCGGCCGCACGCAGCCAGCTGCGCTCTCGGGCACTGCCGCGGGAGCCGCCTGCTTCGGCGGCATAGGCGCGGGCCGCCTCCAGGTGGCGGCCATCCCCGGCCAGTTGCGCCGCGGGACTGGCGACGGCAGGTTCGCCCGCCGGCGCGGAGGGCGTGACGGCCACGCTGGCGCAGCCGGAAAGCAGGGCAAGGGCCAACAGCAGGAAAGCGGATCGCAGCATGGTCGGGGGTCCGGGTGGATGAAGCCGCTAAGATGATACCCCGGTGCACAAGGAGGGCGCGGTCATGGCAACGACCCGGGCGGGGACGCTTTACGTGGTGGCCACGCCGATCGGCAACCTCGGCGACCTCGGCGCGCGGGCGCGCGAGGTGCTGGCGGCGGTGGATGCGATCTGCGCCGAGGACACCCGCCACACCCGGCAGATGCTGGTGGCGCTGGGCATCGAGCGTCCGCTGCTGGCGCTGCACGAACACAACGAGGGCGAGATCGCCTGGAAGCTGGTGGAGCGCCTGCGTGGCGGCGAATGCCTGGCGCTGGTGTCCGACGCCGGCACGCCGCTGGTCAGCGACCCCGGCTACCGGCTGGTGCGCGAGGTGCGCGCGGCGGGCCTGGCGGTCAGTCCGATCCCCGGCGCCTGCGCTGCGATCGCGGCCCTTTCGGTGGCCGGCATCCCCAGCGACCGCTTCTGCTTCGAAGGCTTCCTGCCGGCCAAGGCCTCGGCGCGCCGCGAGCGCCTGGCGGCGCTGGCGCGGGAAACCCGGACGCTGGTGTTCTACGAAAGCTCACACCGCATCGAGGAGTGCCTCGCAGACCTGGTCGCGGCGTTCGGCGCCGATCGCGAAGCCGTCCTCGCACGCGAACTGACGAAACTGTTCGAAACGGTGCTCGGCGACACGCTGGAATCGATCGTCGCGAAAGTCGCGGCCGACGACAACCAGCGCAAGGGCGAGTTCGTGCTCGTCATCCGCGGTTGCGAAGACGACACCGCGGCCCGCCTGCTCGAAGGGCAACGCCTGTACGCCAAGCTCGCCGAGCACCTCAAGCCGTCGGTGGCGGCGAAGTTGGCGGCGGATATCAGTGGGGCGCCGCGGAAGGGGCTTTATGGGGGTGGCGGAGAGGCGGGGGGCTAGGAAGGGGAGCCAGGAAATAGTGAATAGGAGATAGGAAATAGTGAAGGCGAGAAACCGCGAGCCCCTGCTTTCACTATTTCCTATCTTCTCTTCACTATTTCCTTTTCACTCTTCCCCGGCCCTGCCTTCCTCGCCGCCAATCCCCCAGCCCCGCCCGCATCATGAGACAATCCCGCCCGGCGGAGTCGGTCAAGGCAGTCGCGTCGCAGCAATGCGCCGAGGAAAGTCCGGGCTCCACAGAGCAGGGTGCCAGGTAACGCCTGGGCGGCGTGAGCCGACGGAAAGTGCAACAGAAAACAAACCGCCGAACGGCCCGCAAGGGTGCGTGGTAAGGGCGAAACGGTGGGGTAAGAGCCCACCGCCCGGGGGGACAACGCCCCGGGGCACGGCAAACCCCACCCGGAGCAAGACCAAATAGGGGTGCTATGGCATGGCTCGTGCCGCACCCGGGTTGGTTGCTTGAGGCCTGCGGCGACGCAGGTCCCAGAGGAATGACTGTCCACGACAGAACCCGGCTTAACGACCGGCTCCGCCACTTCCACCCACGTTGCACCCCGTTTGCGCAGATTCCCCGGGCCCGGCCCCGGGCACGGGCGGCCTTGGCCCCGGCCTGGCGAGGCGGACCGTTTTGTCGACCGGCTCACAGGTTTGGATCAAATCCATGTGAAACAACACTTGCCCAACGGTTCTTAAACAAGACTCTCAAGTTTCGCGCAAAGTCTTGATCCGCCTAGCGAATTTCCCCTGTTTTTGTCCTTGACAGCCCCCGGGGGCAGGACTAACGTGGGCTTCCGAGGGAAATCCGGGTTTTTAGTGGGTTTCGGTGGATAAGGGCTGATCCGAACTGATGTTCCAGGGCGAAACCGCAATCACGATCGACGACAAGGGCCGTCTGGCGATTCCCACCGCCTACCGGGACCTGGTCGCGCGCGCCTGCGCCAATCGCCTGGTGGTCACCTACAACCCCTACGAAGCCGGCTGCCTGTGGCTGTACCCGGAAGCGGCCTGGGAGAAGGTGCGTGACCAGGTCAACGCGCTGCCCAACGCCAAGCGCGTGCACCGCAACCTGCAGCTGAAGCTGGTCGGCGCCGCCACGGTGGTCGAGCCGGACGGGAGCGGCCGCGTGCTGCTGCCGGCCAGCCACCGCAACGCGGCGGCGATCGAGAAGAAAGCGGTGCTGCTGGGCATGGGCGGCAAGTTCGAATTGTGGAGCGAGCAGGCGCACCTCGCGCAGATCCGTCAAACCATCGGGGAAGACGAGATCAGCGAGGACATGCTCGACCTCAGGCTGTGACGGACATGGCCGGGATGCGGGAAGGCACGCAGCCCAGCCATCTCCCGGTGATGTTCGGGCAAGCCCTGGACGGGCTGCGTGTGCTCAGGGATGGCAGGTATCTGGATGGCACGTTCGGGCGTGGTGGCCACGCACGCGGCGTGCTCGACCGGCTGGGGCCGGATGGACGGCTGTTGGTGATGGACAAGGACCCGGAAGCGATCGCCACCGCCCACGTGCTTGCCAGCGCGGACGCGCGCGTCCGCGTGCGCCGGGGTTCCTTCGCCGGCCTGGCCCACTGGGACGAAACGGCCGAAGGCCTCGACGGCGTGTTCATGGACCTGGGCGTGTCCTCGCCGCAGCTCGACGTCGCCGAGCGCGGCTTCAGCTTTTCCAAGGACGGCCCGCTGGACATGCGCATGGACCCGGACTCGGGCGAGAGCGCGGCGAACTGGCTGGCCCGCGCCGACGAGCGCGAGATCGCCGACGTGCTGTGGACCTACGGCGAGGAAAAGCTCAGCCGCAAGATCGCCCGCACGATCGTGGCGCGCCGCGACGAGACCCCGCTGCTGCGCACTGCCCAGCTGGCCGAGCTGATCGCGTCGGTGGTCGGTCGCGGCGACAGCAAGATCCACCCGGCCACCCGCAGCTTCCAGGCCATCCGCATCTTCATCAACCGCGAGCTCGAGGACCTCGAGCGCGGGCTGGACGCGGCGCTCGAACGCCTCAAGCCGGGCGGCCGGCTGGTGGTGATCAGCTTCCACTCGCTGGAAGACCGCATCGTCAAGCAGTTCATCGCCCGCCATGCCAAGGCGCCCCCGGGCAACCGCCGCATGCCGGTGGCGCAGGACTTCACCCCGGCCCTGCGCGACGTCAGCGGCGCCCTGCGCGCCGAAGCCGATGAAACCGCCACCAACCCGCGCTCCCGCAGCGCGGTGATGCGCGTGGCCGAGAAGCTGCCGGCCGCGGAGGCGAACGCATGAGCCCGCGCCTTTTCGCCCTGCTGCTGATGGTGGTCGCCGTGCTCGCGAGCGCGGTGGCGGTGGTGTACTCGCGCCACCTGCATCGCCAGGCTTACATCGCGCTGTCCACGCTCGAGCACGAGCGCGACGAGCTCAACATCGAATTCGGCCGGCTGCAGCTCGAGCAGGCCACCTGGTCCGAGGCCAACCGCATCGAGCAGGTCGCCGGCACCCGCATCGGCATGAAGTACCCGGCCGAGACCGACATCGTGGTGCTGCGGCCATGAAGCTACAGCGCAGCAGCTACAGCCTGCGCCACCGCCTGCTGGCGGTCGGCGTCGTGATGGGCCTGTTCGGCGGCGTGCTGGTGGCGCGCGCGGCGCACCTGCAGCTGATCAATCCCGAGTTCTACCAGCAGCAGGGCGACGCCCGCTTCCTGCGCGAAGTGCCGATCCCGACCTCGCGCGGCATGATCACCGACCGCAACGGCGAGCCGCTGGCAGTGTCGTCGCCGGTCGAGTCGGTATGGGTGAACCCGCAGGAGCTGCTGCAGCATCCCGACCGCCTGCCCGAGCTGGCCGATGCGCTCGGCATCCCGCGGGAGGTGCTGCTGCAGCGCGTGACCCAGCGCGCGCACAAGGAATTCCTGTACCTGCGCCGGCACATGAACCCGGACCTGGCGGTGGAAGTCACCGACCTCGGCATCCCGGGCGTGTACTCGCAGCGCGAGTTCCGTCGCTTCTACCCGCACGGCGAGGTGATGGCGCACGTGCTGGGCTTCACCAACATCGACGATCACGGCCAGGAAGGCCTGGAGCTGGCCTTCGAGGACTGGCTGACCGGAACCGAAGGTGCCCAGCAGGTGATCCGCGACCGCCGCGGCCGCATCGTCGAGAACGTCGACCTGATCAAGGCCGCCGAGCCCGGCCGCGACCTGATGCTGTCGATCGACCGCCGCATCCAGTACCTGGCCTACCGCGAACTGAAGGCGGCACTGATCGAGCACGGTGCCAGCGCCGGCTCGATCGTGGTGCTGGACGTGCCGACCGGCGAGATCCTGGCCATGGTCAACCAGCCGTCGTACAACCCGAATGCGCGCGAGTCGGCCACCACCGACGCCCAGCGCAACCGCGCCGTCACCGACGTGGTCGAGCCGGGTTCGGTGATGAAGACGCTGACCTTCGCGGCGGCGCTCGAGAGCGGCAAGTTCACCCCGGAAACCCCGATCGAGACCGCGCCGGGCTACATGACCCTGGCCGGTGGCCACCAAATCCGCGACTTCCGCAACTACGGCACCCTGACCCTGACCGGCGTGCTGACCAAGAGCTCGAACCTCGGCGCCACCCTGGTCGCGCAGCAGCTCAGCAACGAGCACCAGTTCGACATGTACCACCGCCTGGGCCTCGGCCAGCCGAGCGGCAGCGGCTTCCCGGGCGAGTCCTCGGGCGTGCTGCGCGCGCCGAACACCTGGGGCCCGGCCGAGAAGGCGACCATCAGCTACGGCTACGGCCTGTCGGTGACGCCGCTGCAGCTGGCGCGCGCCTACGCCGCCATCGGCAATGGCGGCCGCATCAACGAAGCCACCTTCGTGAAGGGCGCCAATGCGTCCAGCCAGCAGGTGGTCGACCCGGCCATCGCCGCGCAGCTGATGCAGATGATGGAGACCGTGACGGGCCCGGAGGGCACCGCGCGCCGCGCCGCGGTGCTGGGCTACCGCGTCGCCGGCAAGACCGGCACCTCGCGCAAGGCCAGCGGTGGCGGCTATGCCGCCAAGCGCTACGCGGCGGTGTTCGTCGGCCTGGTGCCGGCCAGCAAGCCGCGCTTCGCGATGGCCGTGGTGATCCACGACCCGCAGGGCGAGGAATACGGCGGCGGCGCGGTGTCGGCGCCCATCTTCCACAACGTGATGGACGGCGCGCTGCGCCTGATGGACGTGCCGCCGGACAACATCGAACAGTGGTTCGCGGCGCAGGCGCGCAAGACCGCGCCCAAGGCCGCCACCGTGGCCGAGGCCCCGCCGCCCGCCGCCGGCGGCGACGCCGCGGGAGCGCTGCGATGAGCCGCGCCATGCCGCTGCACGATCTGCTGCAGGGCGAACCGGTGCTGCCGGCCGCCTTCAACCCGGTGCTGCGCGGCCTGACCGCCGACAGCCGCGCGCTGCGCGCTGGCGATGCCTTCATTGCCCTGGCCGGCGCCAGCACCCATGGCCTGCGCCACGCCGGCCAGGCGCGCGCGGCCGGCGCCAGCGTGATCCTGTTCGAACCGCCGGCGCCTGCGGGCGAGGCAACCGGCGACGACGCCGTGGCCGTGCCCGGCCTGCGCGCGCGCCAGGGCGAGCTCGCCGACCGGTTCTACGGGGCGCCCTCGCGCGCGCTGGCGGTGGCCGGCGTCACCGGCACCAACGGCAAGACCTCGACCGTGCAGCTGCTGGCGCAGGCGCTCACGCTCGGCGGCGTCGTCGCCGGCAGCATCGGCACGCTCGGCGCCGGCCTGCATGGCCAGCTGGTCGCCGGCGAGCGCACCACGCCGGACGTGATCGCCGTGCACCGCCTGCTGGCCGAGATGCGCGACGCCGGCGCCACCCACGTCGCGATGGAGGTCTCTTCGCACGCGCTCGCGCAGGGGCGGGTGGACGCGGTGGCCTTCCGCATCGCGATGTTCACCAACCTCACCCGCGACCACCTCGATTTCCACGGCAGCATGGAAGCCTACGGCGCCGCCAAGGCGCGCCTGTTCGACTGGCCCTCGCTGCAGGCGGTGGTGGTGAACCTCGACGACGCCTTCGGCCCGGGCCTGCTCGCCCGCGCGCCCGCCGCGGCCCGCCGCATCGGCCTGAGCTCGCGTGGCCATGCCGGCGCGACGCTGCGCGCCGAACGCGTGGCGCTGGCGCCGGAAGGCCTGCGCTTCGACCTGGTCGAAGGCGGGTCCTGCCTGCCGGTCGCGTCGGCGCTGCTGGGTCGCTTCAACGTCGACAACCTGCTGGCCGTGGCCGGTGCGCTGCGCGCACTGGACTGGCCGCTGGACGCCATCGCCGCGATGCTGCCGCGGCTGGCGCCGGTGGACGGCCGCATGAGCCGCGTCGGCGGCCGCGACGGCCAGCCGCTGGTGGTGGTGGACTACGCCCACACGCCCGATGCGCTGGAACAGGCGCTGGCCAGCCTGCGCGCGCACACGCCGGGTCGCCTGACCTGCGTGTTCGGCTGCGGCGGCGAGCGCGACGCCGGCAAGCGTCCGCAGATGGCGGCCATCGCCGAGGCGGGCGCCGACCGCGTGATCGTCACCGACGACAATCCGCGCCGCGAGGATGGCGACGCCATCGTCGCGCAGGTCCTCGCCGGTTTCCGCGACCGCGGCGCCGTGCAGGTCGAGCGCGACCGTGCCCGCGCGATCGCCGCCGCCCTCGCCGGTGCCGGCCCCGCCGACGTGGTGCTGGTGGCGGGCAAGGGCCACGAGGCCTACCAGGAAGTGCAGGGCGTGAAGCACCCGTTCGACGACCTCAAGGTCGCGCGCGCCGCGCTGGAGGCCCGGGCATGAGGCCGGTGCTGCTGTCGCAGGTCGCGCGCTGGGTCGAAGGCCGTCATCTCGGCGCCGACGTCGAGGTGACGTCGGTCGGCACCGACACCCGCACGCTGGCGCCCGGCGGCCTGTTCGTCGCCCTGCGCGGTGAGCGCCACGACGGCCACGACCACGTGCAGCAGGCACTCGAGCGCGGCGCCGCCGCGCTGCTGGTGCAGCGCGAGGTCGACTGCCCGCTGCCGCAGGTGCTGTGCGCGGACACCGAGGACGCCTTGGGCGAGCTCGCGGCGGGCGTGCAGCAGGGCCGCCCGGCCGTGGTGGTCGCGATCACCGGCAGCAACGGCAAGACCTCGGTCAAGACGCTGGTGCTGGCCATCCTTTCCCGCGCGGGCAAGGCCTTCGCCAACCCGGGCAATTTCAACAACCAGATCGGCCTGCCGCTGGCCGTGCTCCAGGCGCCGGAAGACGCGCGCTTCGCCATCTACGAGATGGGTGCCGGCCAGCCGGGCGACATCGCCTACCTGGCCTCGATCGCGCCGCCGCAGGTGTCGATCGTGAACAACGTGATGCCGGCCCACCTCGAACGCATGGGCAGCCTGCTGGGCATCGCCGAGACGAAAGGTGCGATCTACGAGGCGCTGCCCGACGACGGCATCGCGGTGGTGAATGCCGACGACGCCTTCGCGCCGTTCTTCATGCAGCGCATCGGCGCGCGCCGGGTGCTGCGCTTCGGCCTGGAGAACGACGCCGACGTGCGCGCCACCGCGCTGGCCGGCGACGCCGAGGGCAGCCGCTTCCGCCTGCATACCCCGGCCGGCGACGTGGACGTTGCGCTGCCGCTGGCGGGCCGCCACAACGTGATGAACGCGCTGGCCGCGGCCGCGCTGGCGCTGGGTGCGGGCGCCTCGCTCGACGACATCGCCGCCGGGCTCGC
>NZ_JALHQI010000093.1 GCF_022842045.1 Arenimonas sp.
ATCAGCATCGGGTCCTTCGGCAGCCGCGCGCCATCGGCACCGAACATCGCACCGTTCGCGCAGTCAAGCAGTTGGTTTCGATCGAAGGAATGGATGCTGGATACGGCTTGGTTCATGGGGAAATCCGGGGTCGGAGAGCGCGATGCTTTCATCCTTCCTCGTTCCGGTCATTGATTCGAATCAAGCGGTTTCGCCGTACGCAAGCGTAGCGATTCGCGGCGGTATGGAGATGGGATTCCGCCGATCCAGCGAGGTCGAGCGGCCGCGGCTCGGGGCATGCGCCTGCAGGATGGCGCCACCCGCTAGGACACCGAACCAAACCAAACCGCCACTGCGGGCTTCGGCGCCCACCCCTTCTCCGTAGTAGTCATTCGAACTAAGCCCGGACTGATCCTGGTCAATTCAAGCCACCGCCGAGCCGACTAAGCTGCATTGATCAAACTGTCGCCCAGGCGGTCGCCACCATGCACCAATTCCCGAGAATCGGCCTGTTGGGCCATGGTCGTTTTGGGGCGGCGTTCGCCTCCTTGCTTGAACAGCGCGGGCTCGACTGGATTGGCTGGGATATCGGGTCGACCGTTCCCCGGGAGCACGCCGTGGCGGACCTGGATGCGCTCGCGAATGGCGCCGAGCTGATCGTGGTCTGCGTTCCCCTGGAATCCTTCGAACGCGCCTTGCGCGAGCTCCGGCCGGGGCTACTTCCACGGCATCAGGTATTGGACGTCTGCAGCGTCAAGGAGGCGCCGTGCCAATTGATGGAAAGCATCCTTGGCGAAACCATCGGCCACGTCGGAACCCACCCCCTGTTCGGTCCGCTCAGCATCGCCCGCGCCGATCCACTGCGCACCGTGATCTGTCCGAGTGCCCGCCATCCGCGCACCGCACAGCTGGCGCGCGAACTTTTTGCGGCCATCGGCAGTGAGGTGATCGACCAGGATCCTTCCAGCCACGACCGATCCATGGCGCTTACCCACGCGATGGCCTTCTTCGTCGCCAGGGGGCTGGTGGACCTCGGGGTCGGCGGCGACCTCCGGTGGGTGCCACCGAGCTTCGCGGCACTGGCGGCGTCGATAGCAGCGGTGCGTGCCGATGCCGGGCATCTGTTCAATGCCATCCAGAAACAGAATCCCTACGCCGCGGCCACCCGCCGCCACTTAATCGAGGCACTCACACTGATAGACCAGCGGTTGGCCGCAACGTCGGTCGATGCCGCCATATCAAGTGACGCAAGGCCCCAGGCCTTGGCGCAGGTGTCGCCCGCACTCCTGGAAGCCCGCGAGCAGATTGACGAACTCGACCGTGAACTCATCGCCCTGCTCCGCCGTCGCGTCGGGTTGAGCCTGCGTGCAGGCCACGCCAAGCGCAGCACGGGCGCGCCGGCGCTCGATCCGGAACGCGAGGCCTTGTTGCTCGGAAACCGACGGGACTGGGCCGTCGAGGAGGGATTGCCGGCCGACGGCGTCGCGGACGTATTCCGGCAGATCCTGACGCTGAGTCGGCGCGCACAGGCCTGAAGCGTCAATCCGCTTGACGCGGATCAATGCATGGATCGGGTCGAACTCCGAGCATGGCTTGGTATAGAACCACACGAGGCTCCCATGTCCGTCATGCTGCTTGTCGCGCTGTCCCTTACGGCCTCGGGTGCTGTACACGCGGGAAGTTCCACAGCACAGCCCGACAGTGCCTGGCATGCCCACTGGCGCTACCGGCACGAAATGGTCGACAGCGACGCGTTTGCGCGCCGGGCCGAGGCAGACACGCTCAGGCTGCGCCTTGGCTATACGGGCCAACTGGGCCGCGGTTGGTCCTGGCAGGTAGAGGGCGAAGGCGTCGTGGAACTAAACGACCGCTTCAATTCCACCGCAAATGGCCAGACCAACTACCCGGTCGTGATGGACCCCCGTGCGCTGGAGCTCAACCAGGCTTGGCTGGCGTGGCGTGGCGCCGAACTCAGCCTGCGAGCGGGACGTCAGCGCCTGGCGATCGACAACCAGCGCTTCATTGGCAATGTCGGCTGGCGGCAGAACGAGCAGACCTTCGATGCCGTATCCACCGAATGGACGCCACGCGCCGGCACCCGGCTGCAGGCGCACTGGCTGGGTAGGGTCCACCGCGTAGCCGGCGACGAGGCCATCGATCCCCTCGCCCGTGAGCGGGCCCTCGATGGCCGCTTGCTTCACCTTCAACAAGCGATGCCCATGGGCACGCTGAGTGCTTACGGTTACTGGATCGAGGACCAGGACGTTGCGACAGCGTCCAGTCGCACGGTGGGTCTGCGTTGGACTGGCCAGGCTCCTGAAGCGACTGTGCGCTGGGGCATCACGCTGGAGGCCGCGCAGCAGGATGGGATTTCCGGTGGCGCGGGCAAGGACGCCGACTATCTGTTGCTGGAGCCGCGGATCGAATATGCGGGCCGCCGCTACGCCGTCGGTTGGGAGCGACTTGGTGCTGGCAATGGGCGTGTGTTCCAGACCCCGCTCGCGACGCTTCATGCATTCAACGGCTGGGCGGACGTGTTCCTGACGACCCCTGCCGGCGGCCTTGAGGACCTGTATGCCAGCGCACAGGGCAAGTGGCGACTCGCGGGCTGCGAAGGGCATTGGCAGCTTGCCTGGCACGACTACCGTGCCGAGCGTGGTGGAGACTACGGCCAGGAATGGAATGCCTCGCTCGGGCTGGCCTTCAGGCCGGGCTGGAACGCGCTTGTGAAGTTCGCCGACTACCGTGCGAGCGGCTTTGGTCGCGACACGACCAAGCTCTGGCTGCAGTTGGAATGGAACCACTGAGGGGCATTTGGGCCTCGGAGTGATCTAGGTCATGGCGGTGCCCCAGCCTCCGGACAAGGATGGGCGCTCCGAAGGCTGCTCCCCTACCCGTCATGTCCGCGATCCCCGCTTCCCCCGAACTGCCTGAACGCCGACGACCCGGAGCCCCACTGACGCCCTTGGTGCTGCTGCCCGCTACGAGACAGCCGTGATGAACGCCGTCGACCCCGCAACTCTCTACCCTTGCTTCCTGGGGCCCTACGGAGAGAACGACGCGCTGCTTGAATCGCTGACGGTCGAGTTCCTGCGCGACCACGTTTACTGGCGGCGCAACCTGCATCCCGAGGACATGCCGGTCATCCCGACCGGAGCCAACCGCAGCCCGGCCTTCCTGGACTTCGAGGCGCGGATGCGTCGCGAACTTCACCAGCTGTCGGCTGCACTCAAGCGCAGCGTGCCCTTTCATTCGCCACGCTACATCGGCCACATGGTGTCGGACCTGTTGCTCCCTGGCCTGGCGGCACAGATGCTGGCCCTGCCCTACAACCCCAACAATGTCAGCGCCGACGCCGCGCCGGTGACCATCGGCATGGAGCTCAAGGCCGGCCTGCAGCTGGCTGCGATGGTGGGCTATCCCGCCGACCCCGCGGACCCGGCCTGCGCGTTCGGCCACCTCACGTCCGGGGGAACGCTAGCCAACGTCCAGGGCCTGCGGCTCGCCCTCGCGATGAAGGGCTTCCCGGTCGCTCTCGTACGGGCCGGCGCCCCACTTCCGAACTTGCCCGAAGGCGTGCACGAGGCTTACGGACTCCCACCGGCGCGCCAACGCGAGTTGGTCGTCGCCTGGCAGGCGCTGCTGGCGGAAATGCCGGCAGCGGATCGGCGTCACTGGTCGGCGGCGGTGGAGCGCGAACGGATCGAGTCCCGGGGAATCGCGGCCTTCCACGCTCGTGACGACCTGCAGGTGCCGGTTGTCCTCGCCCCGTCCACCGCCCACTACTCGTGGAGCAAGGGCGTAAAAATGCTGGGACTCGGGCGCGACCAGCTCATCCTTGTGCCCGGCCGATCCATGCGCCTGGACATCGACGCCCTGGCCGACGCGCTCACCGGCTTGCGCCAGCGCCAGGTACCGGTGCTGATGGCCGTGGGCGTGCTCGGCAGTACCGAATTCGGAACGATCGATCCGCTGGACCGCCTCGCCGACCTGCGCGATGCCAGTGCCAGCCAGGGCCAAGGCTTCGCGATCCATGCCGATGCGGCCTGGGGCGGCTACCTTGCGACCCTCTTTCGCAATACCGATGGCTCAGATCGAAGCTGGGCCATGGTACGCAGCGAGTTCCAGGCGTTTCCTTCCCGCGAAGTGCATGCGGCGGTGCTGGCCCTGGCCCGGATGGACTCGATCACGATCGACCCGCACAAGCTGGGCTACCTGCCATATGGGTCGGGCGCGTTCCTGTGCCGTGACCAGCGCATGATAAGCCTGCTCGCCGAAGGCGCGGACTACGTGTTCGGCGGCACGGCGGAAGGCGACTACTTCTCCCGGCACCGGAACCTTGGTCGTTACATTCCCGAAGGCTCGAAGCCGGGCGCCAATGCCGCGGCGGTCTATGTCACGCACCGGGTGTTGCCGCTGGACAGTCAGCGCTTCGGTCGGCTTCAGGCGGCCAGCATGCAGGCCGCGGAGGCGTTCCTTGACGAGGCCAGGGCCTTCATCGACCGAATCGCGCCCCATGCGAGGGCCTGTGTGCCCTTCCTGCCCGACAGCAACCTCGTATGCCTGGCGATCAACCCCCGTGGAAACACCAGCCTCCTGCGCATGAACCGCTTCATGCGCGGCCTGCATGCGTCATTGAGCGCGGACCCGACCCGGACCCTGCAGCAGGGCGAGTATTTTGGTTCGATCACCACCCTGCGCCGCGACGCCATGGGCGAAGAGGACACCCGGCGAGTCATGCAGGCGATCGACCTGCCCCTGGATGCCATGGTGGAAGGCGACGAGTCGCTCGACCGCCTGGTGGTGCTGCGCCACACGTTGATGAATCCGTTCCTGCTCGACGAGGGCAATGGCAGCAGCTATCTCGCAGGGTACTTTGGCTTTCTGGAGCGGCTCGTCCTGCGCGCCATCGCCGAACCGGATGCCGCCGATGCATGATCTTCGAGCCTTTCTCGATCGACTTCGGGCACGCGGGGACCTGATGGATGTCCATGCGCCGGTCGACCCGGCGCTTGAGACGACGGCTCTCTCGCTCGCCGCACTCAAGGCCGACGGACCCGCCTTGCTGATGCACCGGCCGTTGGGTAGCCGGCATCCCATGCTGGGGAATCTCTTTGGGCACCGGCGCAGGATTGAACTGGCCTTGGGCGACCGGCCCGTGGGTTCATTGCGCGAGTTGGGCCGACTGTTGGCATCGATCCGGGAGCCGCGCTGGCCCGGCTCGCTCAAGGACGCACTGTCGCAGTGGCCCGAACTCGCCCAGCTTGCACACGTGGCGCCTCGCGAGGTTCACGACGCGGCGTTCAACGATGAGGTCATCGAGGGCGACGCAATAGACCTCGGGCGCTTGCCGATACAGACCTGCTGGCCCGGGGACGCCGGGCCCCTGATCACCTTCGGCCTCGTGGTCACCCGCGGGCCGACCAAGCGGCGGGAGAACGTCGCCATCTACCGCCAGCAGCCGATCGGCCCTCGCCGGGTGATCATGCGCTGGCTCGCTCACCGCGGCGGCGCGCTCGACTACCAGGACCATTTGCGGGTGCATCCCGACCAGCCCTTCCCTGTCGTGGTGGCGATCGGGGTTGACCCGGCGACGGCGCTGGCTGCGGTCGCGCCGATCCCGGATACGCTCTCGGAGTTCGAATTTGCCGGACTGCTGCGCGGCAGCCGAAGCCGGGTCTGGCGCAGCGCGCTGACCGGCCTGCATGCGCCGGCGGGTGCCGAGATCGTGATGGAGGGGTTCATCCACCCCGGCGATACGGCGCTCGAGGGGCCCTTCGGCGACCATACCGGGCACACCAATGCGCAGGGCACCTACCCCGTACTGACCGTCGAGCGCCTGAGGATCCGGCGAGACGCGCTGTACCACGGCAGCTACATGGGACGGCCGCCCTGGGACGAGCCATCGGTGCTGGCCGAGGCCCTCAACGACGTGTTCGTGCCGCTGCTGCAGAAGGTCTTCCCGGAGATCGTCGACTTCTACCTGCCGCCGGCCGCCTGCAGTTACCGCATCGCGCTGGTCTCGATCCGAAAGCAGTACCCCGGCCACGCACGGCGGATCATGCTCGGCATCTGGAGCTACCTGCGCCAATTCACCTACACCAAGGCGGTGGCAGTGTTCGACGAGGACATCGACCTGCGCAATGGCCACGACGTGCTCTGGGCGCTGTCCACGCGGGTCGATCCGGCCCGCGACAGCCTCGTGATGGATCGCACGCCCGTTGATGTCCTGGACTTCTCAAGCCCAGAGCCCAACCTCGGCGGAAAAATCGGCATCGATGCCACCCGCAAGACCCGCGAGGAAACCGGTCGCGCCTGGAGCCCGGTGCTTCGGCCGGATCCCGCTGTCCAGGCGCGGATGGACGCGCTTTACCGCTCGCTTCGCGCCCCCAACCCCTGAAAGGACCCCGACCATGGAACTCGTCTGCCCCGCTGGCAACCTGCCCGCTCTGGAGGCCGCACTGGAAGCGGGAGCGGATGCCGTCTACACCGGCTTCCGCGACCAGACCAATGCGCGCGCTTTCCCGGGCCTGAATTTCACCGATGCGGAGCTTGAGCGTGGACTCAGCCGCGCACACGCCCTGGGGCGCAAGGTGTTCATCGCCCTGAACACCTACGCAGAGGCCTCGAAACTGGCGGAGTGGCGGCGGGCCGTGGACCGCGCTGCGGACCTTGGCGCCGATGCCATCATCGCGGCGGACATGGCCGTCCTGGATTACGCGTCCAGCCGCCATCCTGGATTGCCCCGGCACCTTTCGGTGCAGGGTTCCGCCACCACCGCGCCAGCGCTGGCCTACATGCATGAGCGCTTTGGCATCGCTCGCGCCGTGCTCCCCCGCGTCCTGTCGATACAGCAGGTGGAAAGGGTCTGCGACGCGGCGCCCGTGCCACTCGAAGTCTTCGGGTTCGGCAGCCTCTGCATCATGGTCGAAGGGCGATGCCAGCTTTCCAGCTATGTCACCGGGGCCTCGCCAAACCGTCACGGCGTGTGCTCGCCGGCGTCATTCGTACGCTGGGAAGAACAGGCCGACGGCGGCCGCAGTGTGCGTCTCAACGGCGTGCTGATCGACCGGTTCGCGTCAAGCGAAGCGGCCGGCTATCCGACCGTCTGCAAGGGCCGCTATGAGGTGCGCGGCGAGGTCTTCCACGCCCTGGAGGAGCCCACCAGCCTCAATACGATCGACCTGCTGCCACGGCTCAGGGCGGCCGGCGTCGTGGCCGTTAAGATAGAAGGACGCCAGCGCGGCGCGGCATACGTACGCCAGGTCGCCAGCACGTGGCGGGCGGCCATCGACAGCCTGCGCGGCGCAGGCCCCGAGTGGGCGCCTCGGCCGGCGTGGCAGCAGGCCCTGGCGGCGCATGCCGAAGGCCACCAGACCACGCTCGGTCCCTACCACCGCGCCTGGCACTGACGATGCGCCTTTCCCTCGCTCCCAATCCCTGGTTCTGGCCGCGTGAGCGCACACTCGCGTTCTATCGTGATGTTGCTTCGTGGCCGGTCGACATCGTCCATCTTGGCGAAACCGTGTGCAGCAAGCGTCGCGAACTGAATACCCGCGACTGGATCGTCGTCGCGGAATCGCTCGCCGAGGCCGGCAAAGAGGTGGTGCTTTCCACCCTGGCGCTGGTGGAAGCAGAGTCCGAGGTCGGCGCCATGCGCCGCCTGGTCGGGCACGGTGGATTCATCATCGAGGCGAACGACCTCACTGCGGTCCAGCTCTGCCGCAAGGCTGGGCGCCCCTTCGTCGGTGGCCCGGGACTGAACGTCTACAACCACCAGAGCCTGAAGTTGCTCCAGGAGGACGGTCTGGTGCGCTGGGTGCCGGGTACCGAACAAGGCGAACTTCTCGTCCGGGAACTGCTGGAGGCGCTCGAGGCCGACGGCGGAACGCGGCCAGAGCTCGAGGTGCAGGTCTGGGGCCGCCAGGCCCTGTCGTGGTCCGCGCGCTGCTTCACCGCGCGGGCGCTCGACGTTCCGAAGGACGCGTGCGGCTTCCGTTGCATCGAGCATCCCGAAGGCCTGCCGCTGGCGACCCGCGAGGGCGACCCGTTCCTGCGCATCAACGGCGTACAGGTGATGGGTGAGGAAGTGGTCGATCTGGGGCCCGAACTGGGGGCGCTTCGCTCCCTCGGGGTCGACATCCTCCGCCTCGTTCCCCAGCCGGAGGGGCTGGAGGCGGTGGTGCAACGGTTCCACGACGGTCTGCGGACGGGCGTCGCGCCCGAACGGGTCGGCGCAGCCAGTGGTTACTGGTCGGGGACCGCCGGCTCGTCCCGCATCGCCGGTACCTGACGGCGGGCGTGCCACGCGGTACGCGCGGCCGCCGCGTGCCGGGCCGCGCGATGCATCAGTATTCGCGGGCCCAACGGAAGGTCTTCCCACTCCAGGCGGTCGAGTGTGTTGCGAGCGTGCAGCCCGAGGTCGGTGTCTCCGGTCAGCACCAGCCTGCGTTGGAAGAAGAGCGTATCGGCGTCTTCAAGGCGACTTGCCAGCAGCAGCAGGTCGGTCGCAGTGCCGCGCACCTCCGCCTCCGGGGCATCAGCTACGACGACAAGACGGCCTTCGCGGAGGCCGAATGACCAGCGCAAGCCGAGATCGGTCACGGTGATGCCGATCGTGCGCCCTTCCAGAAAAGCGAACTCTCCCGTCACTGTCGGGATCTGCATGGCCTTGGCGGCCAGGTGCTCGAACGCGGCGTCGTGCAGCCTCCGTGGCAGGCCCGCCAGGAGCGGTTGCAGCACGGAGGGATGGGGGAGTCGCGCGGCGAGGCGGTGTGGCCACTGGGTTTCCATGGGGCGAGGCTCCGGGTTGAAGTGGTTTTGCGGCATAGCCGGTGGGGACAGGCCCTGCTGTGCGCAGGCATCGGCGATCAAAACATCCAGAAGGCCGCCGGCTGTGGGCCCCGGCAGCCCCAGGTCGCGGGCGACAGCGAGGGCGTGTCGATGTACCTGGGCCTCGCGTTGGGGGTCGCGCCCCAGGCCTGGAGGTTTGGCCCGTGCCGCGAGGACGACCGCGCGGCGACGCGCCGCGGCCAGCGCCACGATGCCGGCGTCGAGCCGGTCGATGAGACCGCGCGCAAACGCCAGGCG
>NZ_JALHQI010000094.1 GCF_022842045.1 Arenimonas sp.
CGTTCTTCGCCAACTCCGACCAGGTGCGCGTGAAGCGCCAGCTGGTCGAGCAGTTCTGCGTGATCCTGGGCGGTGACTGCACCTACACCGGCCGCGACATGAAGAGCTCGCACCGCGACATGCAGATCGGCCGCGGCGACTTCAACGCCCTGGTGGAGGTGCTGCAGGTGGCGATGAACGAGCACGACGTGCCGTTCGCGGCCCAGAACAAGCTGCTCGCCAAGCTGGCGCCGATGCACCGCGAAATCGTCAACAAGTAATCGCTTGCGTGGGGCAGCGGGGCCGGCGCACTGGACATGGGCCGGCCCCGCTTTATCTTCAGCCCGGGGGCGGCGCCATCCGGGGATGTGAACGCCGCCCCTGCGGAACCTGGGACAACGCCCGGGGCGTCGGTGCAAATTCAGCCGGGCTTGCCTAGACTCCGAGCCATGTCCGACCTGCGCATCGACGACCTCCCGGGAAGCTTCGGCTACGGCGCCGGCCTGCTTTATGGCCTGCCGCAGCCGCCGCGCTGGATGGGCGAGGTCAACCCCGACCTGCAGAAGGCGCTGCTGCTGCTCGACAGCGGCGAACTGCTGTTCGGCCAGCTCACGGGCCTGGACTGGGAAGGCGGCAACGTCATCCTGCGCGCCGGGGACGTCACCCACTCGAATCCGATCGGCAGCCTGCGCGGCATCATGATCAGCGCCGAGGCCCGCGGCCGCGCGGTGGCGCCGCCGCTGTCGGTCGCCTCGACCCTGCATTACCGCGACGGCGGCGAGTGGCGGCTGAGCGCGCACAGCGCCAGCGCCGACCTGTTCGGTGCCGGGTTCTTCGCGGTGGCCGAGGGCGAGCTTCACGCCATCTTCGTGCCGTGGCGGGCGCTGGCCGACCATCGCGTCACCTTCGAGTCCGGGCTGGACGACCATCGCCGGGCGCGGTTGCAGCGGGAAGTGGCGTTCCGGCGCGGCGCCGAAATTGACCGGCTGCGGGCGGCGCGGCTGGATCTGGTGGCGGCCGATGGGCGGGATGCTTGTGACATCCGGCGGAGTACCTTCGCGAAAGCCTTCTGCGAGCAGTTGGGCGGGTGAAGCTTCCCCCTCTCCCCAACCCCTCTCCCCGTTGGGGCGAGGGGCTTAAGCTCGCCGCGCCCTGACTCCCTCTCCCCTTGGGGAGAGGGCTGGGGAGAGGGGAAACGCACTGGCCTGCCCCCCGGGTAGGGCGAACCATACGCTCGGCGCTACAATCGGCCCATCCCGCCTTTTGCCGTACGAGCGCGCCCATGAGCACCCCCGCCAATTCCCTCCCGGACACCCAGGCCGAGCGCAGCCCGCTCCGCTTCGTCACCGCCGCCAGCCTGTTCGACGGCCACGACGCCGCCATCAACATCATGCGCCGCCTGATCCAGGCGCAGGGCGTGGAAGTGGTGCACCTGGGCCACAACCGCAGCGTCGAGGACGTGGTGCGCGCCGCGCTGCAGGAAGACGCGGACGGCATCGCGCTCTCGAGCTACCAGGGCGGCCACACCGAGTACTTCAAGTACATGGTGGACATGCTCAAGGAGCGCGGCGCCTCGCACATCCGCGTCTTCGGCGGCGGCGGCGGCACCATCACGCCGGAAGAGATCAAGGAGCTGCAGGACTACGGCGTCGAGCGCATCTACCACCCCAACGACGGCATGCAGATGGGCCTGGTGGCGATGATCGAGGACCTCGTCCGCCGCACCCACGTCGCCCGCGAAAAGCGCCATCAAATGAACCAGGTTCATTTGTCCGGCGACGCCAGCGGCAAGAAGGGGAAAGGGGCGGGGCGGACCAATGAACTTGGTTCACTTGATGGTGAGATCACCATCGGGAAGATGCTGAGCGCCATCGAGGCGGGGACCATCGACGAGGCCCAGCTGGCCACCCTGCGCAAGGAGTGGCAGCTGGCCGGCGGCAAGACGCCGGTGATCGGACTCACGGGCACCGGCGGCGCCGGCAAGTCGTCCGTCACCGACGAAATCATGAACCGCTTCCTCCAGCACTTCCCCGAGATGCGCATGGCGGTGATTTCCGTCGACCCGACCCGCCGCCGCACCGGCGGCGCGCTGCTGGGCGACCGCATCCGCATGAACTCGCTGCGCAGCCCGCGCATCTTCATGCGCTCGATGGCCACCCGCCGCCAGCACGTGGCCACCAATGCCGTGCTCAAGGACTGCGTGGCCTTCCTGCGCGGCCAGGGCTTCGACCTGGTGCTGGTGGAAACCGCCGGCATCGGCCAGAGCGACTCCGAGATCGTCGACCTGGTCGATTTCCCGGTGTACGTGATGACCAGCGACTTCGGCGCCCCCAGCCAGCTCGAGAAGATCGACATGCTCGACTTCGCCGAACTCGTGGTGCTGAACAAGTTCGACAAGCGCGGCGCCGAGGACGCCCTGCGCGACGTGCGCAAGCAGTGGAAGCGCAACCGCGTCGCCTTCCAGCTCAAGGACGAGGAGGTGCCGGTCTACCCGACGATTGCTTCCCAGTTCAACGACCCCGGCGTGAGCTGGATGTTCGCCAACCTGTGCCGCCTGGTGAAGGCCAAGGTGCAGCCGAACAGCCCGCACTGCGACTTCGAGCCCAAGGTCGATACGAGCCTGAAGGAGCCGCGCGCCACGGTGCTGATCCCCGGCGCCCGCACCCGCTACCTGGCGGAAATCTCCGAGCAGGGCCGCCAGATCAACGCCAGCATCGAGCGCCAGGCCGAGGCCGCCGACCGCGCCCAGCACTACTGGCAGAGCCTGCGCGACCTGGACGACCCCGACCTGCCGCGCCAGCTGGACCAGTACGACCCGCACCACCTGGTGCTGCAGCGCCCGCCCGCCGGCACCAGCCCCAGCGGCAATGAATACCCGGCCTGCGGCGAGCGCCGCACCGGCGGCGAGCGGCGCAAGCTGGTGTTCAAGTGGCAGCAGGCGCAGGGCGCCGCCGAAGGCCGCCCGCTGGAAGAGCGCCGCGCCGCCACCATCGACCGCAGCCTGGTCACCCTGCGCCAGCGCTACAACGACGCCGTGAAGGCGCTCAGCGCCGAATCCATCGCCCTGCTGCGCGAGTGGCCCGATCGCCTGAAGTCGGTGACCGACGACACCACCGAGTACGAAGTGCGCGGCAAGGCCATCAAGGTCGAGAACTACCGCGAATCGCTGAGCCACCAGAAGATCCCGAAGATCGCCGCCCCGAAGTACACCAGCTGGGGCGAACTGCTGACCTTCCTGGGCAAGGAAAACCTGCCCGGTGCCTACCCTTACACCGGCGGCGTGTACCCCTACCGCCGCACCGGCGAGGACCCCATCCGCATGTTCGCGGGCGAGGGCACCCCGGAGCGCACCAACCGCCGCTTCCATTACCTGAGCGTCGGCCAGCCCGCGGCGCGCCTGTCCACCGCCTTCGACAGCGTCACCCTGTACGGCGAGGACCCGGCCGAGCGGCCCGACATCTACGGCAAGATCGGCAACAGCGGCGTTTCCATCGCCACGCTGGACGACATGAAGAAGCTGTACTCCGGCTTCGACCTGTGCGCGCCGACGACGTCGGTGAGCATGACCATCAACGGCCCGGCGCCGATGATCCTGGCCATGTTCATGAACACCGCCATCGACCAACAAGTCGAGAAGTACCTGCGGGAGGACCAAGCCCGTTGGGATGACGCGCACAAAAAGATCGAGGCCTTCTTCGAAGGCAAGAAGCGCCCCGAGTACCACGGCGAACTGCCGCCCACCAACGACGGCTTGGGCCTGGGCCTGCTGGGCGTCACCGGCGACCAGCTGCTCGACCCGCTGACCTACGAGCGCATCAAGGCCGATACGCTCAAGCAGGTGCGCGGCACCGTGCAGGCCGACATCCTGAAGGAAGACCAGGCCCAGAACACCTGCATCTTCAGCACCGAGTTCGCGCTGCGGATGATGGGCGACATCCAGCAGTACTTCGTGGACCAGAAGGTCCGCAACTTCTACTCGGTGTCGATCAGCGGGTACCACATCGCCGAAGCCGGCGCGAACCCGATCAGCCAGCTGGCGTTTACGCTCAGCAACGGCTTCACGATCGTCGAGTACTACCTCGCGCGCGGCATGCACATCGACGACTTCGCGCCGAACCTGAGCTTCTTCTTCAGCAACGGCATGGACCCGGAGTACACCGTGATCGGCCGCGTGGCCCGCCGCATCTGGGCCCGCGCCATGCGCGAGCGCTACGGCGCCAACGAGCGCAGCCAGATGCTGAAGTACCACATCCAGACCAGCGGCCGCAGCCTGCACGCCCAGGAAATCCAGTTCAACGACATCCGCACCACGCTGCAGGCCATGTACGCGCTGTTCGACAACTGCAACAGCCTGCACACGAATGCCTATGACGAGGCGATCACCACGCCGACCGAAGAAAGCGTGCGCCGCGCGGTCGCGATCCAGATGATCATCAACAAGGAACTGGGCCTCAACTTCAACGAGAACCCCTGGCAGGGCAGCTTCGCCGTGGAGCAGCTGACCGACCTGGTGGAAGAGGCCGTGTACAAGGAGTTCGAGGCGCTAAGCGAGCGCGGCGGCGTGCTGGGCGCCATGGACACCATGTACCAGCGCGGCAAGATCCAGGAAGAAAGCCTGTACTACGAGCACAAGAAGCACGACGGCAGCCTGCCCCTGGTGGGCGTGAACACCTTCCTGCCCAAGGACCACGCCGGCGAGGTGGCTACCACCATCGAACTGATCCGCAGCACCGAGCCCGAAAAGGCCGCCCAGATCGCCAACGTCCGCACCTTCCAGCAGGCGAGAAATTCTCTCGCCCCTGTGGGAGGGACTTCAGTCCCGAACGGGTCTCGCCATGGCCTAACCTACCTCCAGAACGCCGCCCGCGAGCGCCAGAACATTTTTGCGGCGCTGATGGAGGCGGTGAAGACCCATAGCCTCGGGCAGATTAGTCATGCGCTGTATGAGGTGGGTGGAGAGTATCGGCGGAACATGTGAAGGGGCTCAGATTACTGACGGCAGGCCGACGTCTTCTGTTGCGGCGAACGCATGAAGTGGCGTGAACCCTGGCGAGCCAGCATGAGGGCGCAGCCGCCGTTCAACCCCTTCAACGCGGCGGTGGGCCTTTCCTTTCTGGGTTGGTTGGTGTTTTTCCTGCTGTTGTTTGCTTTCGCGTCGTGGACCGGTCGGGGCTCGGCCAGCGCGGTACTTGCAATCCAGATCGCGCTGGCGGCCGCGGGCACGCTGGCCTCGATGCTTTATCTGATCCGCTGGATGAGTCCGCGCAAAGTCAGTTCGGGGCCGAGGGGCATCGTGATCGAGAAGGCGGATCAGCTGACGCTCATTCCGTGGGTCGAGATCGAGAATTTTTCGTTCTCCCACCGCCTTAGCCTGCCAACCCTTATCCTCACCTTACGCTCCAGTGAGGTTTTCAGCGTGACCCTGGGCCACCAGGTGCAGCGCTCGGAGATCGAGCGGGAAATCCTTCAGCATGCCGGTCAGTCGGCGAGAGGCGAGGTTGGAGTAGGGGAGTGAAGAGGATGCGAGCCCTTTGGTTGTCCTCTGGTGCGGCGGTTTTCATGGCCATTTTGCTGGGCGGTTGCGCAGAGAAATCTTCCGAAGAAAGCGAGGGCCCCGCCAAAGCGGGCGATCCACTGACTTCGCTGGACACGCTCGGCTATGTCGCGGGGGTCCAGAAGGCGGCATTGGCCGGCGACGGTGAAGCGGTACGGCGGGAAATGGCGGAGTTCCAGGATGAGTTCCGTAAGTCCATCAAGCTGGCCGACCCGGCGCGCGCGGTGGACCGGGAAGCGGCACGGCAGGCGGCGCGCTCGGTGCCGGGTGTTCGCTCCGTCGCCTGGGTGGACCGCGAGATCCTGTTTGTCATCGTCGACGCGAACGAGGCCCGAAGCTACGCCACCCTCGACGGCATTTGCCTGGCGCTGGAGCCCTTGGGCGACACGCTGGGGGTCGTGGTGAACCTGCAGAGCGGGGCAGCGCGAACGGGTGACGAGCTTGAACTGCTAAGCCGGAACTGCCAGCTCGAACCGGGTGACAGGGCGCTTTTGTCCCAGGATCGCCAACTGGATGTCGTCGATCCTGCGGTGAGGGCGCAGCACAAGGCGAACCAAATCCTGTCGGCGCAAAGCGAGGAGGACTTGAAGCGCCAGCAGGAAAGCCTTCGCATCCTCGAGGCCAATACGCCTTCAGTGCACGACTAGCCGAACTGGCTAACCTCCGCCGTCGACCCGTCGCACGCGCGTGCGGTAAGCCTTGACGTTGTCCCCATCAATCCGCGTCTTCCGCGTCCCCTTGACTTCACTGACCTTGTGCTCCGAGCCCGTCACGGGCTTGGCGTCGACCGCCGTCTCCCGCTCGAACGCATGCGACTTGTCGGTGTTCCGGTAGTACCGGTAAATCGCCCAATACAGCGCCGCGGCGCCGGTCGGGCCGAGGGCGAGCAGCCAGATCCCATTGTCATCGCTCATCAGTTCGCCCCCAGCAGCATGGCGATCACGATCGCCTCGATGAAGGTGCCCGTGGTCAGCGCCGCCAGCAGCAGCTTCCAGTGCTGCACCGGCACGCTGCCCATGGTTTCGCCGGTCCGCCCGTTCACCGCGATGTAGTGCAGCATGCCGCTGCCCGGCTGCTGGTAGCTGTACAGCCACACCGGCAGGTACATCGCCACCCAGCGGGTGCCGTGCACGTCCAGGCTTTCCTCTTCCCAGCGCACGCCGCGGTCGTAGCGGCTGACCGAGGGCTCCACCTGGCAGCGGGCGATGGACAGCAGCTGGTCTTCCAGGCGGGGGCGCAGGGCCTCGACGTCGGTGTCGCGCTTCTCCGAGCTGAAGCCCGAGAGGTAGCTGGCGTTCCACTTCACCGCGTTCTTGGTGTCGAAGGGCAGGATGGTGTTGATGATGTTGTTGGTGTTGACCTGGGTGTCGAGCTTGCTGCGCTCCTTCGAGGACTCCAGCGGCAGGTCGTCCACGGTGAAGTCCACGGCGCGGCGCACGGCGTACACGTCGGCGTCGTAGTAGGTCTTCTTCTTGTCGCCGGTGCCCTTGGTGTAGCGGCGGGTTTCGATTTCGCCGTGGCCGGCCACTTCGGCGCTGGCCCGGCCGTCCACGATCATGTATGGCATGTAGACGCCCACCACGTTCTCGGGCGTGAACTGCTCCTTGAACTCCTTCAGCGCGAACAGCCGGCGCTTGTCCACGAACTGGCGGATGCGCGCCACCGCGTCGTCCTTCTTGATGCGGAAGGGCAGCACGGCGTCGGGCACCGCACCATTGGCCACCTGTTCGTTCACGCCGAAGACGTGGCGGCACCAGTGGCAGCGGGCGGTCATGTGGCTTTCGGTGTTCACCGTGACCTCGGCGCCGCAGCCGGTGCACTTGAAGCTAATCAGGTGCGAGGCGTCGGCGGCGATGGCCTGGGCGCCGGAGGCAATGATGGTGCCGGTCAGCGTGTCCAGGCCTTCGCCCAGCCCGAAGGCTTCCTCCACGCCCTCGCCATGCCATTCGTTGCGGCAGTACAGGCAGATCAGCAGGTCGGTGCCGGGCCGCTGCCTGATGTCGGTGGCGCCGCACTTGGGGCAGTGGTTCTGGCCGTCCTTCAGTTCTTCCGACGCGGTATCAATGGCGACCGGGTCGGGCGCCAGCACTTCGTCGCGGATGGCCTTGGGCAGCGTGGCCGGGTCCACCGGGAACGTGCCCGGTTCCGGCGGCACGTCCTGCGGCGAGCCCGGCCCGATGCCGGGTGGCAGGGGCGGGGGTGTGCCGCCGGTGCCACCGATGGGCAGCGGCGGCGGCGTGGAGCCCGTCTTGTTGGACATGGTGTTGGCCCGGCGTCCGGCTTACAGACCCAGCGCCTTGGCCTTGGCCGCGTCGTAGTCGGCCTGGGTGATCAGCCCCAGGTCGAGCATCTCCTTGGCCTTCTTGAGCTTGGCGATGGCGTCGTCGGCCGCCGGGGCCGCGGGTGCGGCCGGGGTGGCCGGCTGCTGCAGGCTGCCGATGCCGCCCATCATGCCGCCCGCCATGCCGAGGCCCACCAGGCCGGCGGCGCCGCTGTTCTCGCCGGCGGCCTGCATGCCCGCGGCTACGCTGGCCTGCAGGTTGGAATTGCCGCGGCTGCCCGCCAGCGCGTCGGCGCGCTGCACGGTCTTGAGCAGCTCCTTGGTGTTGGCGTCGTACTCGATCGAGACGATGGCGGTCTTGACGATCAGCAGGCCGCGGTCGGACTTCCACTGGTAGGCGTTCTCCACCGCGTCCGACAGGCTCTTGGCGAACCCCACCGAGTCCTGCTGCAGCTTGGTGATGCGGTTGCCCTTGGCCGGGTCGTTCGAATACAGGCTGAAGGCGGGCGCCAGCGAGCCCACCACTTCGTTGAACAGCTGGCCGGCCGCGGCGTTGTCGATATCGGTGAAGTCGAACACCTGGCCCGGCTGCAGGTACTTGGCCGGCACGAAATTCTTCACGAACAGGATCGGGTCAACGATCTTGAGCGTGTACGAGCCGCGCGTCACCGCGCCCACCTGGGTGTTGAGGAAGCCATCGTCCCAGTAGATTTCCGACTGGGTGCCGAAGCGGTTGTCGGGCAGTTCCTTCAGCGAGACGAAGAACGCCGCCTGCTGCGAGCCCGGCTGGCCGCCGAACTTGAAGCGCTCCCAGCTCTGCTTGATCAGCGGGCTGACGATGCCGTCGCCGGCGAAGATTGACTTCGAGTTCACGTCGTCCGAGCGCCACTCGTAGCCGCCGGGTTCCGCGACAAAGCCGGTGATGGCGCCGTCCTGCATCAGCAGCAGGCCGTAGCCTTCCGGCACGATGATTTTCGAGCCGTTGGAGATGATGTTGCTCGAGCCCTTGGTGTTGGCGCCGCGCCCGGCATTGGTGCCCTGCGGCACCGCCGCGAACAGTGCCGCCGTCGCCGGCAGCCCGGCCGGCACGGTGTAGAAGTCCTTCCACTGGTCGGCCAGCATGCCGCCGACTGCACCCGCCACTGCCTGCACAAGACCCATG
>NZ_JALHQI010000095.1 GCF_022842045.1 Arenimonas sp.
GCGCCCGCGGGCCGCGAGCAGGTGCCGGTGGCCGCGCTGCAGGCCGGCGACGTCGTGCTGGTGGGTGTTGGTGAAGCGGTGCCCGCCGACGGCGCGCTGCTCGAGGCCGCGGCCTCGTTCGATGAGTCCCTGCTCACCGGCGAATCGGTGCCGGTGGCCCGGCAGCCCGGCGACGCGCTCTACGCCGGCAGCCTCTGCCGCGAGCAGGCGGCGGCGATGGCGGTGCAGCGCACCGGCAGCGACACGCGGCTGTCGCAGCTCACGCGCGCGGTCGAGCAGGCGCAGGCGCAGCGGCCGCGGGTGGCGCGGCTGGCCGATGCGGTGGCGACGCGGTTCGTGTCCGCGCTGTTCGTGGTGGCGGCCCTGGTGTTCTTCGCGTGGTGGCAGTTCGCGCCGGAGCGGGCCTTCGAAGTCGCGCTGGCGGTGCTGGTCGTCAGCTGCCCCTGCGCACTGTCGCTGGCCGTGCCGGCGGCGCTGGCCACCGCCCACGGCACGCTGGCGCGCATGGGCGTGCTGGCGCTGGGCGCCGATGCGCTGGAATCACTGGCGCGCGCCGACACCGCGGTGATGGACAAGACCGGCACGCTGACCACCGGCCGGCCGGCGCTGGCCAGCGCGGCGGCCTTCGATGGCGGCGACGTTGCCCCCTGGCTGCGTATCGCCGCGGCGCTGGAGCAGGATGCCGGGCATCCGATCGCGCTCGCCTTCGCGCGTCGCGACGTGGCGCCCGCGCAGGGCGTGCGGGCAACGCCCGGCCAGGGCGTCGAGGGCATCGTGGACGGCCGGCGCTTCCGCCTGGGTCGGGCTGACTTCGCGGCTGCGCGCGCCGATGACGGTGCGCTCTGGCTCGGCGACGGCGCGTCGGCGTTCGCGCGCTTCACGCTGTCCGATCCGCTGCGCGCCGACGCCGGCGCGGCCATCGCCGCGCTGCGTGCGCTCGGCGTGGCGCCGCGCATCCTCAGCGGCGACGGCGTGGAAGCGGTGGCCTCGGCCGCGCACGCGCTCGGGGTCGAAACGCAGGCCGCGCGCCAGTCGCCCGAACAGAAGCTGGCGGCGGTGCGCGCGCTCCAGGCCGATGGCCACCGCGTGCTGATGCTGGGCGACGGCATCAACGATGCGCCGGTGCTGGCCGGCGCCGACGTGTCGATGGCGATGGCCGACGGGGCGCCGCTCGCGCATCGCGCCGCGGACCTGGTGCTCACCGGTTCCTCGCTGGTGCGCGTGCCGCAGGCCGTGGCGCTGGCCCGTCGCAGCCAGCGCGTGATCCGGCAGAACCTGGGCTGGGCGCTGGCCTACAATCTGGTGGCCCTGCCCTTCGCCGCGCTGGGCTGGGTGACGCCGGGGCTGGCCGCGCTGGGCATGGCGGCCTCCTCGCTGGTGGTCACCGCGAACGCATTGCGCCTGGGCCGCGTCGACCAAGGAACGCCATGAACATCCTGCTGGCCCTGATCCCGATCTCGCTGCTGTTGCTGCTGGTCGCCATCGGCGCCTTCCTGTGGGCGGTGCGGCGCGGGCAGTTCGATGATCTCGACACGCCCTCGCTCGACATCCTGGGCGACGATGAGCGCCCCGCGCCCGACCCCAAACGCGGCGAGTCGCCGGCCGCGCCGCCACCGCGCCGGGACGACTGATGCCGGTCGATGTCACCGTCCTGCTGGCGGCACTGCTCACCGGCCTGCTCGGCGGGCTGCACTGCGCGGCGATGTGCGGCGGCATCGCCACCGGGCTGGCCGCGTCCCTGCCGAAGCCCGGCTTCGCGCCGGCGTTCGCGCTCAACGGGGGTCGCCTGCTGGGCTACACGCTGGCCGGCGCCATCGTCGGCGGGTTCGGCGGCGGCCTGCTCGCGCTGGCGCGCTCCGACGGGCTGGCCACGTCGCTGCGCGTCGCGATGGGCGTCGTGCTGCTGGTCGCGGCGGCGCGGCTGCTGTGGCCGGCGCGGCTGGGCTTCGTGGCGCGAGGTGGCCAGTGGTTCTGGCAGAAACTCCGGCCGATCCAGGCGCGCTTGGTGCCGGCGGCCGGGCCGCTGCGCCCCTGGGCACTGGGATTGTTCTGGGGCTGGCTGCCCTGCGGCCTGTCGACGACGCTGCTGGCCGCCGCCTGGCTCGAAGCCAGCGCCCTGCACGGCGCGCTGCTGATGCTCGCCTTCGGCACCGGCACGCTGGCGACGATGCTGCCCATCACCTGGAGCGGCGCCCGCCTCGGCGGGCTGCTGAAGCAGCGAGGCTGGCGCCTCGGCGGCGCCTTCGTGATCGCCCTCGCCGGCCTGGTGACGATGGCCGGCCCGTGGCTCGCCGCCCAACCCGCCATCCACGACGTCCTGGTCGCCCTGGGGTGTCGCTCCGTGTGACCCGCCACCTTGTGGGAGGTCAGGGGTGGGCGCGGGTGTGGGGCTTGGCGGGGCCGTGGACCATGGCGTCGAGGCGGGCCATGTCCAGGATCTGCAGCTGGCGGCCGCGGACCGAGATGATGCCGTCGTCCTGCATCTTGGTCAGCGTGCGGCTGACGGTTTCGATCACCATGCCGAGGTAGCTGGCGATGTCCTCGCGGCTCATCGGCAGCATGAACTGGTCGCCGGGGCGGCCCAGCTGCCGGTAGCGCTCGGAAAGCCCGTGCAGGAACAGCGCCAGCCGCTCCGGCGCCTGCCGTCGGCCGAGCATTTCCATGTGCGTCTGGTCGCGGTTGATGCCCTGGCCAATGATTCGCAGCAGCTGGTGCTGCAGGCCCGGCAACCTGGAGCACACGTGCTCGAGCTGGGTCAGCGGGATCTCGCAGACCGTGGCGCGGGTCAGCGCCTGCGCTTCGCAGGCGTGGTGGCCGCTGCCCAGCGCGTCCAGGCCCATCAGCTCGCCGGGCAGGTGGAAGCCGATCACCTGGACGTCGCCGTCCTGGTTGGTGGCGAGCGTCTTGAACGCCCCCTCGCGCGCGACGAACAGCGAGCCCAGGTTCTGGCCGGCCCGGAACAGGGTTTCGCCCTGCTCCAGCGGGCGCTTGCTGCGCACGATGTCGTCGAGCTGCTGCAGGTCGTCGCCGCCGATGCCGGCCGGCAGGCACAGCACGTGCAGCGAGCACTGCGCGCAGCTCTTGCGCAGCCGGTCGAGGTCGACGACCTGGGCACTCACTGCGCGCTTACTCCTTCGTCCAGCGCTTGAGCCAGTCGTTCACCGCGTCGTGCCACTGCACGCTGTTGTGCGGCTTGAGGATCCAGTGGTTCTCGTCCGGGAAGTACAGCAGCTGGCTTTCGACGCCATTGCGCTGCGCCGCGCTGAACGCGGCCAGGCCCTGCTCGACCAGCACGCGATAGTCCTTCTGGCCGTGGATCACCAGCATCGGCGACTTCCACTTCGAGACATGGTTGATCGGGTTGAACTGCTCGTAGTTCTGCGGGACCTGCACCGGCGTGCCGCCGTTCTCCCACTCTGTGAACCACAGCTCCTCGGTGTTGAAGCCCATGATGCGGGTGTCCACCACGCCGGCGTGGTTGACCAGGCACTTGAAGCCATCGGGCCAGTTGCCGGCGATCCAGGCCACCATGTAGCCGCCGTAGCTGCCGCCGAGCGCACAGGCGCGGTCGCCGTCGAGGAAGGAATACTTTTCCTGCGCGAAGGCCCAGCCCTTCTGCAGGTCTTCCAGCGGCTTGCCGCCCCAGTCCTGCGAAATGGAATCGGTGAAGGCCTGGCCGTAGCCGGTGGAGCCGTGGAAGTCGATCATCACCACCGCGAAGCCCTGGCCGGCGTAGGTCTGGGCGTTCCAGCGGTAGTGGAAGTTGTCGCCGAAGCTGCCCTGCGGGCCACCGTGGATCAGGAAGGCGACCGGGTACTGCTTGCCTTCTTCGTAGCCCACCGGCTTCACGACGTAGCCGTACACGGTTTCGTCGTTCCAGCCCTTGAAGCTGAACTGCTCGAACTCGCCGAAGGCGATGTCCTTGAGGGCTTCCTCGTTGGCGCGGGTGACCTGGCGCGCGGCGCTGCCGTCGGCGCGGGCGACGAAGGCCTGTCCCGGCGTGTCGAGGTCGCTGACCACGTAGGCCAGGGTGTCGCCGACGAGGTCGAAGCCGCCGAGCGTGCCGCCCGGCACCACCTTGGTGGCGGCGCCGCTGGCGATGTCCACGCGGTAGAGCGGGTAGGTACCGATGTCCTGCGTGGTCGTGTAGATGTACTTGCCGTCGGCCGAGAGCGTGATGCTGCTGGCCGAGCGGTCCCACTCGGGCGCGATCTCGCGGATCTTGCCGCTGGCCAGGTCCATCGCCATCAGCGCCAGGCGGTCGGCCTCGAAGCCCGGGCGCTTCATGGCGCGGTAGTAGAGCGTCTTGCCGTCGGCGCTGAACACCGGGCCGGTATCGGTGGCCGGGTTGGCTGCGGTCAGGTTCTGCGGCGCACGGCGCGCGCGCACCCAGACGCGGTGCAGGTCGAAGTTGGTGGACCAGGCCTCGCCGCGGTCGGCGGCGCGCACGCTGTAGACGATGGACTGGCCGTCGGGCGCCCAGGTGTATTCGCTGGCGTCGCCGAAAGGCTTGGACGGGATGTCGCCGAGCACGCCGGCCGACAGGCGCACGGGCTCACCGGCGGCTTTGCCGTCGGCGCCGAAGCGGGCCACGAACAGCTGGTTCAGGCGGCCGTCCATCCAGGTGTCCCAATGGCGCACGAACAGCTTGTCGTACAGCACGCCGGTGGTCTTGGCCGCGGCCTTCTCGTCCAGCCGGGCCTTTGTGCAGGCCAGGTCGGCGCAGTCGGGGAACACTTCCAGGCTCACCGCCACCGACTGGCCGTCGGGCGAGAGCTTGTAGCTGCCCACGTCGAGCGGGAAGTCGGTGACCTGCACCGCGTCGCCGCCGGCCACGCCCTGCTTCCACAGCTGCTGCGAGCCTGACTTGGCGCTCAGGAAGAAGACATGCGCGCCGTCGGGCGAGAACGCCGGGCTGTTCACGTTCATGCCCTCGGCGGTGAAGCGCACCGGCGGCGCCGCGTCGCGCGCCAGCAGGTCTTCGATCCAGAGGCCGGTGCTGGCCTTGTTGGCCTCGAAGTCGACCTCGCGCACCGCCACCACCAGCTTGCGGCCATCGGGCGACAGGGTGGGCGACGAGACGCGGTCGAGCGTGACCATGTCGCGGGCGTCGAAGGGACGGGCGGCCTGGCTGGCGGCGGGCAGCAGGGCCGGCAGCAGCAGGGCGATCAGGGCGGGACGCAGGGTCATCGAATCGGCCTCCGGTGGCGAGGCCCCCATGGTAGGCAGCCCGGGCGGGCTAAGCAAAGGCGACCTTCGGCCAGGGGTGGCGATGTCCGAGCGGACGATGGACCGGCGCGCCTTCGGCATCACACCCCGGTGGGAGGGACTTCAGGGCTGTCGGGCCACTTCGTCGAGGACGTCGGCCAGGCCTTCGCGCCAGTCGCCCAGGCCGGCACCGAAGTCGCGGGCGAAGGCGCTGGAATCCAGCCGTGAGTAGGCCGGGCGTTTCGCCTTGGTCGGGTACTGGTCGCTGGTGATGGCTTCCAGGGTTGGCGCGGCCTCGAGCAAACCGCGGGCCACCGACTCTTCGAAGATCGCCGCGGCGAAATCGTGCCAGCTGCACTCGCCGTCGGCGGCGAGGTGCCAGGTGCCGCTGGTGGCCGGAGCGACGCCAAGCGTGGCGGCCAGGGCCACCGCAATGCGGTGGGCCGCGGTCGGCGCGCCGACCTGGTCGGCGACCACGCGCAGGTGGCCGCGCTCGCGCGCCAGCCGCAGCATCGTCAGCAGGAAATTGCTGCCGCGCGCGGCGTACACCCAGCTGAGCCGGAAGATGCGGTGCGTCGCGCCGCTGTCGCGCACGGCCTGTTCGCCCTGCCACTTGCTCAGGCCGTAAGCCCCCAGCGGCGCGGCCGGATCGGACTCGCGCAGCGGCCGGCAGGCGCTGCCGTCGAACACGTAGTCGGTGGAGAGATGCACGAAGGGCACGCCCGCGGCCGCGCAGGCGCGCGCCAGCAGGCCCGGTGCCTCGGCGTTGATGCGGTGCGCGAGGTCGGGTTCGTCCTCGGCGCGGTCGACCGCGGTGTAGGCGGCGGCATTCACCACCCAGTCGGGGCGCACGGCATCGACCAGGCCGGCGAGGCTGGCGGGTTCGGCGAAGTCGGCGGCGAGGCAAGGCGTGCCGTCGGGCAGCCGGCCACTGCGGGTGGTGGCGACGAGCTCGCCGCGCGCGGCGAGCGGCGTGCGCAGGGCTTCGCCGACCTGGCCGTTGGCGCCCAGCAGCAGGATCCTCATCCGCCGTAGACCGGCAGGCGATCCTCGGCGACATCGGCGAGGAAGGGCGCGACCGCATCCTTGGGCGAGAGCAGCGGCTCGGAGACCGGCCAGTCGATGCCGAAGGCGGCGTCGTTCCAGCGCAGGTTGGCGTCGGCGGCGCGGTCGTAGGGCGCGGTGACGAGGTAGTGGAAGGTGGCGCGCTCGGACAGCACCACGAAGCCGTGCGCGAAGCCCTCGGGGATCCAGAACTGGCGCTTGTTCTCGGCCGACAGCACCACCCCGAGCGACTGGCCGAACGTGGGCGAGCCGCGGCGGATGTCGACGGCAACGTCGTAGACCTCGCCCTCGAGCACGCTGACGTACTTGGCCTGCGGGTTGGGCCACTGGTAGTGCAGCCCGCGCAGCACGCCGCGCACCGACGAGGACACGTTGCCCTGCACGAACACGGGCGCCAGCCCGTGCTCGGCGAAGGCGGCGCGGTTCCAGCTTTCGAAGAAGAAGCCGCGGTCGTCGCCGAAGACCTTCGGCTCGAACATGAGGCAGCCCGGCAGGGCGGTCTCGGTTACTTTCACTTCACGACCCCGCGCTGCACCAGCGACAGCAGGTACTCGCCGTAGCCATTCTTGGCCAGCGGCCGGGCCAGGGCCTGCAGCTGGGCGTCGTCGATCCAGCCGTTGCCCCAGGCGATTTCCTCCGGGCAGCACACGCGCAGGCCCTGGCGCGCCTCGATGGTCTCGATGAAGTTCGAGGCTTCCAGCAGCGACTGGTGGGTGCCGGTGTCGAGCCAGGCGTAGCCGCGGCCGAGCTGCTCGAGCTGCAGCGCGCCCTCGTCGAGGTAGCAGCGGTTGAGGTCGGTGATCTCGAGTTCCCCGCGCGGCGAAGGCTTGAGCGCCGCGGCGAACTCCGGCGCGCGGCCGTCGTAGAAGTACAGGCCGGTGACGGCGTAGTTGGACTTGGGCCTGGCCGGCTTCTCTTCCAGCCCGACCACCTTGCCGGTGGCGTCGAACTCGGCCACGCCGTAGCGCTCCGGGTCGCGCACGTAGTAGCCGAACACGGTGGCGCCATGCTCGCGCGCGTCGGCGCGCTGAAGCAGCTCGGTAAGGCCGGTGCCGTGGAAGATGTTGTCGCCCAGCACCAGGCAGCTGGGCTGGCCGGCCAGGAACTCGCGGCCGATCAGGAAGGCCTGGGCCAGGCCATCCGGGCTGGGCTGCACGGCGTACTCGATCTTCATGCCCCACTGCGAGCCATCGCCCAGCAGGCGCTTGAACAACTCCTGCTCGTGCGGGGTGTTGATGACCAGCACTTCGCGGATGCCCGCCAGCATCAGCACGCTGAGCGGGTAGTAGATCATCGGCTTATCGTAGACCGGCAGCAGCTGCTTGCTGACCGACTGCGTGATCGGATACAGCCGGGTGCCGGAGCCGCCGGCGAGGATGATTCCCTTGCGCGCCATGTCAGGCCTCCGTGCCGATGCGTTCGAGGCGGTAGCTGCCGTCGAGCACGCGGTTCACCCAGGCCTCGTTGGCCAGGTACCAATCCACCGTGGCCGCCATGCCTTCCTCGAAACTGACCGTGGGCGCCCAGCCGAGTTCGCCCTGGATCTTGCTGGCGTCGATGGCATAGCGGCGGTCGTGGCCGGGGCGGTCCTTGACGTAGGTGACCTGCGATTCGCGCGGCTGGCCGTCGGCACGCGGGCGGCGGGCGTCGAGCAGCGCGCACAGCGTGCGCACCACGTGGATGTTCTCGCGCTCGGCGTCGCCGCCGACGTTGTAGGTCTCGCCCACGCGCCCGGCCTCGAGCACGCGGCGGATGGCGCTGCAGTGGTCCCTCACGAACAGCCAGTCGCGGACGTTGCGGCCGTCGCCGTACACCGGCAGCGGGGCGCCGGCCAGGGCCTTCTGGATGATCAGCGGGATGAGCTTTTCGGGGAACTGGTACGGGCCGTAGTTGTTCGAGCAGTTGGTGGTGAGCACCGGCAGCCCGTAGGTGTGGTGGAAGGCGCGCACCAGGTGGTCGGACGCGGCCTTGGACGCCGAATACGGCGAATTGGGCGCGTACGGCGTGGTTTCGGTGAACTTGCCCTCGTCGCCCAGCGAGCCGTAGACCTCGTCGGTGGAGACGTGCAGGAAGCGGAAGCCGTCCTTGGCCGCGCCCTCGAGTGCCTTCCAGTAGTCGCGCGCCGCCTCGAGCAGGGCGAGGGTGCCGACCACGTTGGTCTGCACGAAGGCCGCCGGGCCGTCGATGGAGCGGTCGACATGGCTCTCGGCCGCGAAGTTGATGACGGCCTGCGGCCGGTGCTCGGCCAGCAGCTTCGCCACCAGCGCGCGGTCGCCGATGTCGCCCTGGACGAACACGTGGTTCGGGTTGCCATCCAGCGAGGACAGCGTGTCGAGGTTGCCGGCGTAGGTCAGCACGTCGAGGTTGATGGCGCGGACGCCCGACGCGACCGCGTCCAGCACGAAGTTACCGCCGATGAAACCGGCACCGCCGGTCACGAACCAGGTTTGCACTCAAGGACTCCTGCACGAGGACGCCCGGCGGGGGCCGGGGAGGGTGATGCGTCGGAACGCGATCAGAACGG
>NZ_JALHQI010000096.1 GCF_022842045.1 Arenimonas sp.
GCTCTTCCGATCTCCGGTTCGCCCGGCCGCCGCCGCGCCCGAGCCCTACTCCGCCCAGCTCGGCCCCGATGCGCCACCGGCGCCGCCGCCGGTGCTGGCCAGCGAAGTGGTGGACGAGCTGCGCGCCGTGATGGGCAACGAATACCTGAGCCTGGTGCGCCTGTTCCTGGAAGACGCGCCCAAGCACGTGCAGGCGCTGGAGGCCGCCGCCACCGCCGCCGACATGAGCAAGATGGTCGCGCCGGCGCACACGCTGAAGTCGGCCGCGGCGAACCTGGGCGCCATGGCCCTGTCGGCCGCCGCCAAGCGCATCGAACTCGGCGCCCGCCAGGGCGTGCTGCCCCGCCCCGCCGTGGCCGTGGCCGTGCTCGAATCCGAGTTCCGCCGCGCCAGCGCCGCCCTCAATGCCCTCCTGAGATAAAAAAAGCCCGGCCAATGGCCGGGCTTTTTCGTCATGCGATGACGCGGTGGATCAGTAGCCGCTGACGTCCAGGCGGCCGTTGGTCAGCACCTTGCCCTGCAGCGACGGCGTCGGCACCGCCGAGCCCAGGATGGCCGCCTTGATCTGCGCGGCGGTCGAGCCCGGGTTGCGGTAGGCGTACAGCGCCGCCGCGCCCGCAACGTGCGGGGTGGCCATCGAGGTGCCGTTGTAGCTGGCGTAGCCCGAGGCGACCGTGGCGTTCTTGCCCTTGCCGCCCGAGACCGGCACGGTGGAAATGATGCCCGAGCCCGGCGCACCGATGTCCACCGTGGTGGCGCCGTACTGCGAGTAGCTGGCCAGGCCGCCGGCCGAGGTGGTGGCCGCCACGGCGATCACGTTCGGGCTGGTGTAGCCGCTCGGGTAGGCCGCGGTGGCGTCGTTGTTGGCGCCCGAGTTGCCGGCCGCGGCGATGAACAGGATGTTGGCCGCATTGGCGCGGTCGATCGCGTCCTTCAGCGCCTGCGAGTAGCCACCGCCGCCCCAGGAGTTGTTGGTGGCGACGATGTTCAGGCCATGGCGGATCTTGAGGTCGGTGAAGTAGTCCACGGCCTTGATGGCGTTGGCGGTGGTGCCGCCGCGGCTGCCGAGGAACTTCGCGCCCATCAGGCGCACCGACCAGCACACGCCGGCCACGCCCTTGCCGTTGCCGCCGACGCCGCCGATGGTGCCGGCCACGTGGGTGCCGTGGTCGTCGGCGGTGCCGTCGAACACGGTGTTGTTGTTGCCGTCGAAGTCCCAGCCGTAGACGTCATCGACCAGGCCGTTGCCGTCGTCGTCGATGCCGTTGCCGGCGATCTCGCCCGGGTTCTTGAACGCGTTCGCGGCGAGGTCCTCGTGCGTGTACATGTAGCCCTCGTCGATGATGCCGACCACCACGTCGCCACAGGTGGCGCCCGCCGGCTGCGCCCAGGCCTCGGCGGCCTGGCTGCCGAACTGGTTGGCCGGCGAGCTGGCGTCGCCGTACATGCCCCAGAGGCTGCCGTTGGTGAACTGGGTGTCGTTCGAGGTGGCGCTGTGGCTGACGATCCAGTTCGGCTCGGCGTATTCGATGTCGCCGTCGGCCTCGAGCGCGGCGATGGCGTCGGCCAGGTTGCGGTGCCCCTTCACCGACAACAGGGCGACGTCGCCACCCACGCCACGGCCGCTGCGGCCGGGCGAGAGGTTGTCGCGGAAGGCGCCGTTGGCGCGGCCCATGGCGCGCTGCTGGGCGACCGCATCGGTGCCGTCGCGGAACTTGACGATCAGCTCGCCGGCGACGTGCGGGCGGCCCTGGTCGAGGTGGGCGCGGACGAGGTCGGAGCGACCGCCGGCGACGGCGGTGGAGGCCAGGCCCAGCGCGGCCAGGGTGGCGGCGGCCAGGGCGGTGGTGCGGAGAATCGACTTCATATTGCGAGAGCTCCCCAAAAGAAAGCCCGCACCGGAATAGGTGCGGGCGCCTTGGACGCTATCGCTGTGCAACGTGGCTGTCATGTTGCGGCGCACAACACACTCTCGACCTTGCTCAACCAATGTAGGAGGGCCTTCAGGCCCGAAGCCCTTCGCCCAGGAGCTTCGGGCCTGAAGGCCCTCCTACAGCCCTCCCCGGGGCGGTTCAGCTGCCGATCTTGGTCTGCAGGTAGTTCTGCTCGCCCAGGCGCTCGATCAGGGCCAGCTGGGTTTCCAGCCAGTCGATGTGCTCTTCCTCGGACTCCAGGATGTCGGCCAGCAGCTTGCGCGACACGTAGTCGTTGGCGGCCTCGCAGTCGATGATGCCGGCCTTGAGGTCGGGCACCGCCTGCATCTCGAGCTTGAGGTCGCACTCCAGCGCTTCCTTCGGCGACTGGCCGATGAAGAGCTTGCCCAGGTTCTGCAGGTTCGGCAGGCCGTCGAGGAAAAGGATGCGCTCGATCAGCTTGTCGGCGTGCTTCATCTCGTCGATCGATTCCTTGTACTCGTGCTCGCCGAGCTCCTTCAGGCCCCAGTTGTTGAACATGCGGGCATGCAGGAAGTACTGGTTGATCGCGATCAGTTCGTTGTACAGCGCCTTGTTGAGGTGCGCGATGACCTTGGCGTCGCCCTTCATGGCGGGCCTCCTTTTCCGTGGACAGGCCGGCACCATAACTCCATCGGAAACACGGTGCGGAAACAGGAATCGCTCCCGTTCTCACCCAACGTTTTCGTATGGATTCTGTAGCAGGGACTTCAGTCCCGAAGCCTTACGCCGCAACCGCAAACACCGGCAACGGCAGCGCCTTGGCCGCCCGGGCGTCATCCAGAATCTCGCGGGCAAACTCACCGCAAGTGCCGCACCCGCTGCCCAGGCCCGTGCGCATCGTCAACTCGGCCATCGACCCGCAGCCGGCATCGGCCGCGTTGCGGATGTCCTGGTCGGTGACGCCGTGGCAGATGCAGACGTACATGGGGAATCCATGCAGGAATGGGAACGGTTCGCATTCTCCACGCAAATGCGAACCATTGTCAACAGCATCCCCGATCCCCGAACCCAATCCCTGTAGGAGGGACTTCAGTCCCGAACACCCTACCGCCGCCCCCGCCCCCCCGCCGCCTGAACCGGCTGGATCAAGGCATTCAGCAACTCCCCCGCCTCCGGCACCGCATCCTGCCCCGCCACGGCCCGCGCATGCGGCGCCAGATGCTGCAGCGCCCGCACGTAAACCTCGCGCTTGAAGCTGACCACGTGCTCGGCCGGGTACCAGAAGTCCACCCAGCGCCAGCTGTCGAACTCGGGCTTGTCGGTCAGGTCCAGGCGCACGTCGGCCTCCTGGCCGGTCAGGCGCAGCAGGAACCAGACCTGTTTCTGCCCGATGCACACGGGCCGGTTGCCCCGGCGCACGCAGCGGCGGGGCAGGCGGTAGCGAAGCCAGCCGGGCGTGGAGCCGAGCACTTCCACGTGCTCAGGCAGCAGGCCGGTTTCCTCGCGCAGCTCGCGGAACATGGCCTCGCGCGGCGTCTCGTCGGTGTTCATGCCGCCCTGCGGGAACTGCCAACCGTCCCGGTTGACCCGCCTGGCCCAGAACAGCCGCCCGTCGCCGTGCATGAGCACGATGCCCACATTGGGGCGGTAACCGTCCGGATCGACCACGAAACGGACTCCAAAAACTTCACTGCGGCCAGCCTGCCACACCCCCGAGCGCCCCCACAAGCCGGGACGCATTGCATTGACAGGAGCGGCCAAACGGCCCAGAATTCGCGGCCCTGTCTGCAACGGACAGCGCGCAGTACCCGATGGCTATGTAGCTCAGCCGGTTAGAGCACAGCACTCATAATGCTGGGGTCGGTGGTTCGAGTCCACCCATAGCCACCATCCAGAGGCCCGCGTATTCGCGGGTTTTTTTGTGCATGTTGGACGGCTGCGAGACCTCCGAATTACCCGGCCCGGGCCCAACTACTGAGGCAACTTTGCGGCAGCACGCAGGAATTCGCGCGTCTCGGCGTCAGTCGATGTGATGAAGCACCCCTTCATTCCCCGCGTCATCAGCGTCCGGTAGGTGTTCCGAATGATCTTGTCTACACGGGACAACGTTGTCGGATCTTGTTTGGCGGATTTCTTCCAGCCACGGATCGAACGGTCCATCTTGGACCTGCCAGTTGGTACGGAAACGAGCCGCCCATCGCGTGCCACGAGGTCGGGGCCAAGGATGACGCCGATATAGTCCACCTCCAGCCCCTGGCAGGTATGGATGCAACCCACCTGCGCCACGGATTCCGGCGCCATGATCCACAGGCTGCCGTCACTGCCGAGGTTCCACTGGCGCCGATAGCCCTGCTCCGGAATCTCGATATCCCAGGCATCCGGTCGCTTCTTGCTGTTCCAGTCCCAGCAGTATCCGGCCACCACCCGCGCCCTGTTCGCTGCCTGGTTCAACTCCGTGATCCGGTCATGCAACTCGGTTGCAGTCTCGAACACCCGGAAATCCAATGCCCCCGGGTCGAAGGTGTCATTGGCTGTCTCCCGGATACCGAGCATCTGGTCCAGCCATGCCAAATACCCATCCGAACCCGCGCATCGAAACTGGGACGGCAGCTCAAGTCGGGTCAGGTCGGCGCCAAGCTGTTCGGCCCAGCGCACGATCTCGTTGCTCTGGCCGATGTCCGCCAAGGTCACCCGCTGGGCGTCGTCGACGAAGAAGATGCTGCACCGGGCGGCCTGCATGATCTCCTTGACCTGATGCTCGCCCAGGTTGCCGTAGAGGCCTGACTTCGCGTTCAACCGGTGCGCCTCGTCCACCACCAGCACATCGAACGCGTCCGGCTCGGCGTCGACGAACGCGCCAGACCCTCCGAACAATGCCTGGACCTCATTGCGGCGTCGCTTGCCCCGAAGCTTCTCGGCGTAAACCGTTCGCGGCGCGGCATTCTTGGACACGTAGCGGGTTGTCTTTCGCCTTCGGGTTAGCTCGGCCAGCAAGTTGACGGCGACAACCGACTTGCCGGTGCCGGGGCCACCTTCGATCAGCAGGACCTGCTTGCTGCCAGATTCCGCTCTGTCGGCCAGGGACAGTGCGGTCTCATAGGCCACCTTTTGTTCATCGACCAGGACGAATTCCGGCTGGTCCGCGAGCATGCCGGCCACGGCATCCGCCAGCTGCCGTGACGGGCGGATGCGGCCATTCTCGATCTGGTAAAGCAGCGAGGCCTTGTCGCCCCGGTGGATATGGCGCCGGATGAAATCCCGAAGACGCTCCTGCTCAGGTTCGCCCCGAAGGAACAGCGGCGCCTTCTCCAAATACTCGTTGTAGCGGGCGTCATCAATGACGCCGTCGCGCCGATAATTGTGCAGGTAGGCGCAAGGGCGAAGACGAATATCGCCATCGTAGATGGCCTCATTGAATCCTTCGAGCAAGGCGGCGTAAGACCAGGCCTGGTAGCAAGGATGAGGCCCTTCCCTTTCGTGGGGACCCCCGCGCTGCGCGATCACGATGCCGTCCTTGTCACTGACCCGCGCGTTCGACCACTGCTTGAGTTCGACGATCACCAGGTGCGGGTTGTCATCCTTGTCATGCCCGGTCAGGAGCATGTCGATACGCTTGGCGCTCTGGGGGATCTGGTACTCGACGCCAACGCCCATGTCATCGGGAAGACCGGGCGCCCGCAGAACCTTGGCCATCTCACTGAGGGATTCCTTCCAAGAGCGCTGCTCAGACTGACCGGCATAGCGGCCTGTGCTGGTCAAATATGCACTGGCGATCCTTTCCTCAATGAAACCGTCCGCATCCTTCAAGAACCCGGCCCGGGTTCCGCTGTAGATGATCATCTGGCGTTGTCTCCCGTTTTCCCGCCGCGTGCGCGCCAGCCCAGACTAATCGAACACCAGGGGCCGGCTCACCCGCGGCACGGGGAGACTATTTCTCCCGGACACGCCGCTGGCCAGCCTAAAAAGCCGGCCACCGGATCCCGGCTATTCGACCCGCCCAGGCTGTGTCCGTTCATCCCGCCGGTGCTAGCCTCCGGTCATGACGCTTGGACCCTCCTCCGCCTTCTGCCGACGGCTCCTGGCCTTGGCCCTGCTGCTGTCCCTCGCCGCCTGCCAGCGCGACCCCACCGTAGACACCACCGCTGCCCCGGTGCCGGAGGTGGAACCTGTGGCGGAAGAAAACGGCGCCGTCAGCGTCGCGCCCATCCCGCCCGCGGCCCCGGCGCCGAAGCCCGCCGTCGAACCCAGCAAGCCGCGCGCGGCGCCGATGGATTGGTCGCCCGTGCCGCTGGCCTCGGGCGAGGCCAGGATCAGCTGCGACCTGGACTATGACGAGCACGGCGACGGCGAGCCGCTGCCGTCCTTGGACCGCGAGGCACTGGAGTCCGCGCTGGCCGGCTGCGTCGAGCGCGGCGTGCTGCGCCTGCGCTACCGCGGCCGCATCGCCACCGACTTCGCCGCCCTGGTCGAGCGGACCACGCGCGTGGCCAACGCGCTTGGCATCCGCAAGCGCGTGCTCGACCTCGACTCCGCCGGCGGCATGGTGGAGGATGCCATCCGGGCCGGTGATTTCATCGCGGAGTCCCGCTGGACGATCTGGGTGCGCGAGGAATCGATCTGCCACAGCGCCTGCGTGTTCCTGCTCAGCGCCGGCGACGTGCGCCGGATTGCCGGCCACGTCGGCATCCACCGGCTGATCCGCATGAGTTCCACCGCCACCACCCGCGCTGAACTCAACGCCGAGCTGCGCGTGGTGCATGGCCGCGTTCGCGACTACCTTGAGCGCAATGGTTCCAGCGTGGACGTGGCCGACCTGATGATGGCGGTGCCCAACCGCAGCCTGCGCATGCTGTCGGCCGACGAGCTGCTGCGCTTCGGCCTCGATGGCGTGAACCCGGCACAGGACGACCTGGACCGACTGCGCCTGCAGCGGGAATGTGGCCAGGATTTCGTTGCGCGCCGCGACGCGTTCGCCCGCGCCTTCGACCGCAAATGCCGCGAGCACGAGAGCGAGCTGGACCAGCTCAACGCCTGCGGCCTGGCCCTGCGCCGGGACTTCGGTTTTCCCGATGCCGACTGCCCGGCCGAGAGCCCGCTGTCGGAATTCGACCTGGCCCAGGCCGAGCCGGAACCGGCGGAAGCGCCCGCCGAAGCGACCGAAGCGCCCCAGGGCGGCACCTATGTCGACGGCCACGGCGCCTCGATGACACCTTCGACCCCGCAACCGCCTGCTGGCTAGCGCGCCTGGCGTTCCGGCCCGCGTCTCAGCCCGCCAGGCCTTCCACTCGCCAGGCCAGCGACGTGCCCGCGCGCAGCGGCACCAGCGCGGTGCTGCCCTCGCCCAGTTCGGCGGGAATGTCCCAGGGCTCGCGCACCAGGGTAATCGTGTCGCTATTGCGCGGCAGGCGGTAGAAATCCGGCCCGTGGAAGCTGGCGAACGCTTCCAGCTTTTCCAGCGCATCCTGCTGCTCGAACACCTCGGCATACAGCTCGATCGCGCCATGCGCGCTGTACATGCCCGCGCAACCGCAGGCCGATTCCTTGGCGCCACGGGTGTGCGGGGCGCTGTCGGTGCCGAGGAAGAACTTCGGACTGCCGCCAGTGGCCGCGGCGACCAGGGCCACGCGATGCTCTTCGCGTTTGAGCACGGGCAGGCAGTAATGGTGCGGCCGGATGCCGCCCTGGAAAATCGCGTTGCGATTCATCAGCAGGTGGTGCGGCGTGATGGTGGCCGCGACGTTGGCCGGCGCCGCGGCCACGAACTCGGCGGCCTGCTTGGTGGTGATGTGTTCGAGCACGATGCGCAGCTTCGGGTAGCGCTGCACCAGCGGCTTGAGCAGGGTTTCGATGAACACGGCCTCGCGGTCGAACACGTCCACGTGGGCGTCGGTGACTTCGCCGTGCACCAGCAGCGGCAGGTCGTGCTGCTCCATGGCGGCGAGCGCGGCGTGGCAGTTGTCGATGTGCTTCACGCCGGAGTCGGAATTGGTGGTGGCGCCCGCGGGGTACCACTTCACCGCGTGCACGAAGCCGCTGGCCTTGGCGGCGGCGATGTCGGCGGGGGTGGTGCGCTCGGTGAGGTAGAGCGTCATCAGCGGCTCGAAGGCCAGGCCCGTGGGCAGCGCCGCCAGGATGCGGTCGCGGTAGGCGCCGGCCAGGGTGGCGTTCACCACCGGCGGTACCAGGTTGGGCATCACGATGGCGCGGGCGAAGCGGCGGGCGGTGTCGGGCAGCACGCGGGCCAGCATGTCGCCGTCGCGCAGGTGCAGGTGCCAGTCGTCGGGGCGGGTGATCGTGAGGCGGGTGGCGGTCATGGCGGTCGGTGGGGTGCGGGGACGCGGTATTGTCGCGCATCCGGCGCGGGCCTGCGGCCCTCTCCCCAACCCCTCTCCCGTGGGCGGGAGAGGGGCTTTTTCCGAAGTAAAACGCGGGGAACCCACCCACCGGGGGCTCCCCGCTGCCAAACCGCCCCGGTCTGGCGTTGAACCGTCAGTTCGCGGCGAGGTGCTTCACCGGCTCCGGCATCGCCGAGCTGTGGTGCAGGGCGATCTTCCAGTCGCCGTCCACCTTCTCGTAGACGTAGGTGTAGCGGGCCTGCACCTGGCGGCTCTTGCCGGCTTCGGTGAGGGTGAAGGTGTAGATGCCCGCGTCGATCGCGGTGTCCTCGTCCACCTTCTGGATGTTGCGGCTGTTGATGACGCCCTTGGGCTGCAGGGTCAGGAACTTCACGAAGTAGTCCTGCACCTCGTCGCGGCCTTCGCGCATCCAGTTCGAGACGGTGGGCTGCAGCACGCCGTTCTCGGCGTAGAGCTGGGCCACGTTGGCGGGCTTGCCGGTGGCCAGGGCGGCGTTCCAGCGGTCGAACAGGGCGGCGAT
>NZ_JALHQI010000097.1 GCF_022842045.1 Arenimonas sp.
CGGCCTTCGTGTCGGCGGGCGCGTTCGCCGCGGCGGTGCTGGCGCTGGGCGTGGCCTGGTGGCTGCCGTCCTCCGGCACCCTGGCGCCGGGCGCGCCCGACCTGGCCATCGATCCGGCGCCCGCCGCGGAGTTCGACACGCTGCTGGCCGGGGAAGACCCCGAGCTCTACATCTGGCTGGCCGACGCGCCTGTCGCCACCGCCCCGGGTCCGCGCCCGTGATGCGCCGGCTGCTCGCCGCGTTCGTCGGCCTCGCCCTGGCGGGCGCGGCGGTCGCGCACGAGGGTCGCGGCGACCGCCCGCACGACCATGGCCCGACCCCGGTGCCGGCTGGCGTAAGCGTTCCCGCCTGGGACGAGCTCACCCCGACCCAGCAGGAGGCGCTCGCCCGCCTGCGCGACGACTGGGACCAACTGCCCGCCTCGCGCCGCGTGCGCGCGCTGGAGTGGGTCGAGCGCAAGGCGCGCTGGGAGGCGATGACGCCGGAGCAGCGCGAGAAGCTGCGCGCGGGCGCCCGCAATTTCCGCGACCTGCCGCCTGAGCTGCGCGAGAAGATGCGCACCAGCATGCAGGCCATGCGCGCCTTGCCCGAGGACGAACGCCGCGCCCTGCGCAAGCGCTGGCACGAGATGAGCCCGGAACAGCGCCGCGCCTGGCTGCAGACCGGCGGCCCGGCCATCTCCCCGCCTCCGGACAGGGCCGACTAGCCGACGCTTCAGGCGCGTCGTTCGCCCGCGTGCGCGAGGCAGGCCTTGGCGATCAGTTCGTCGTTCCAGTCGAGCGTGAGCTGGCCATCCTTGAGCGACAGCGCAAGGAAGTTGAAGACGTTGCGGGCGTACATCTCGCTCGCGTGCAGGCTGCCCTGGCTGGGCAGGTTCAGCGGACCGGCGATGGTGACGCCGCCTGACTCGATGGTGTCGCCCGGGCGCGTCAGCTCGCAGTTGCCGCCGGTCTCGGCGGCAAGGTCGACGATGACGCTGCCGGGCTTCATGCCGGCCACCATGGCCGCGGTGATGATCTTCGGCGCCGGGCGGCCGGGGACGGCGGCGGTGGTGACGATCACGTCCACCGACTTGAGGTGCTCGGCCAGGCGGCGCTGCTGCTCGGCGCGCTCTTCGGCGGTGAGCTCGCGCGCATAGCCGCCCTCGCCCGCCGCGCTGACGCCGAGGTCGAGGAACTTGCCGCCGAGCGATTCGATCTGCTCGCGCGTTTCCGGCCGCACGTCGAAGCCTTCGACCTGCGCACCGAGCCGGCGCGCGGTGGCGATCGCCTGCAGGCCGGCGACGCCGGCGCCGACGATCAGCACCTTCGAGGGGCGGATGGTGCCGGCCGCGGTGGTGAGCATCGGAAAATAGCGCGGCGCCAGCTGGGCGGCGATCAGCACGGCCTTGTAGCCGGCCATGCCGGCCTGCGAGCTGAGCACGTCCATCGCCTGCGCGCGCGTGGTGCGCGGCAGCCGCTCGAGCGAAAAACCGGTGAGCCGGGCGGCCACGAGCGCGTCCACGCGCGCCGGATCGGCGTGCGGGGCCAGCAGGCCAACGACGACGGCGCCGGGCTTCATGCGCGCCAGGCGGGCGTTGTCGGGCGGCTGCACGCAGACCAGGATGTCGGCCTCGGCCAGCGCCGCGTCGGCGTCGTCGGTGAACTCGGCGCCGGCGTAGCCCGCGTCGGTGAAGTGCGCCGGCAGGCCGGCGCCGCGCTGCACCAGCAGGCGCGCGCCGAGCGCGGTCAGTTTCTTCGCGGTTTCGGGCGACATGGCGACGCGACGCTCGCCGCTGGCGGTTTCACGGACCAAAACAATGCTGACCGCCATGCGCGCGACTCCCGGGTGCGAATGGCTTCGATGCTACCGGAAGCGCCCGCGCCGCGGCAGGGGCGCAGGCGGGCCGCGCGAGGGCGCGGATAGGGGCGGCCGGCGGGCCGGCGCCTCAGTTGGCTTCGGTCTTGAGCTTGCCCATGACCCGGTGCAGCACCTGGTCGAAGACGTTCTCCTGCTCGCGCACCAGCAGGTTGCCTTCCTGCTTCATCGCGGCCAGCTCCTCCACCGAGGCCACCAGCACGCGGACACCGCGGCGGTTGACGAACATCAGGCGCGACGAGATCGGGCTGATCCAGGACAGCTTGACCGGATGATGCTTGCCATCCTCGCCGGCGATGTGGATCCAGGTGCCCACCTTGAGCTGGCGCATCTGCTCGACGTCGGATTCGTTCACCTCGAGGTCGTCGCGACCGCCCACCACCTCGAGCTTGGGCTTGAGGTCGGCCAGGGCCGCGGCCGCGGCCACGGTCGCGGGGCTGCGGCGCTCGGGCAGGTTGATGACGTTCTCGACGGGCGGCGCCACCGGCGGCGGCACCTGGCCCATTGCCAGCAGCTCGAGGCTGGTGGCCAGGGCGTTGATCTGGTCCTGCGCGGCCTCGCCGGTGATGCCGGAGCTGGCAAGCACGGTTTCGATTGGCTCGCGCATGGCCTGCACGGCCGGACCGACCGGCGCCGCCGGCACGCCCTCGCGGGGCAGCAGGGCCAGCAGGCGGTCCGCGACGGTCAGCGCGGTCTGCCACGAACCGCTCTCGGCGCCCTCGCGCAGCGCGATCATGGACAGGTGGTGGGTCCAGCAGCGACCCAGGAAATCTTCCATCGCCGGCGTGGGCGTCAGGCCCCGCACGCGTTGCTCGAGCTCCTTGGCGGCCAGCTCGCGGGCCTGCTCCAGCCGCTCCTGGCCGCGCTGCGCCTCGGCGGCGCGGCGCTCAGCCAACTCGACCCGGCGGCGGTGCTGGTCGAGGAACGACCGCAGCTCCTGCTCCAAGGTCTCGAAAATGGCGATGTCTTCGTTGAATTCCGCGATCAGGCGATCGACCGTGCTCTCGGCCTTTTGCAGCAGCTCGCGCTCCTGCGGGCCTTCGCCGCGATTGCCCTCGCAGGCCTCGGCCAGCGAGTTGAGCAGGCGGCGCGCCGGGTGCGTCTTGTAGAGGAACAGGCGGCGGTCCATCACCGCGGCCTTCACGAACGGGACCACGAGGCGCGAGATCAGCGTGCGCGAGGCCTGCTCGAAATCGCGTTCGTCGAACATCACGTCGAAGAGCATGCCGACCAGGTCGACGGCGTCTTCGTCATCCTGGCTCATGCTGACCTTGTCGGGCGGCAGGCCGATGCGACCCGCGCTCTGCAGCAGTTCGTTCTTGAGCAGTACGGCCAGCGAAGCCTCCGGGCGGCTGATCGCCTCGGAGACCGAGTCGGGCACGCTGGACTGCAGCAGCGACAGCACCGACATCATTTCCTGGGCGGCCAGCGGGCGCTGGCCGGAATTCGCGCGGTCATGTGCGGCACCCGGTTGGTTGGCCGGACGCCAGTTGTGCAGCAGCTGCATCAGCGCGTCGAACATCGCGCGGTCTTCCTGCGCGCCGGCGCCCGTGGCGCCCGCGCTGCCGGAAGCACCCGCCGCGCCATAGTCGGACACCGCTCCGGCATAGCCGTCGGCCGAGGGCGGCGGTGGCGCGGGGGCCGGTCGCGGCGCCGGCTTCTGGGCGCCGGCCGGGTTGAAGCCGGCGGCGGCCAGGCGCGCATTGAGGTCGGTGAGCAACTCGCGCAGGTCGTGGATCAGCTCGCGCTCGTAGTACTTGAACAGCACCATCCGGACGTCCGTCGGGACTTCCACGCCTTCCTGCGCGGTGCGGATGGCGCCCGCCAGGCCGAACGCGCTGAGCGGACTGAGTTCGGGATCGACGGTGTCGATGCCCAACATGCGGGCCAGGCGCGCGGCCAGCTCGTCGAGCTGGTTGCCGTGGATGCGGGTGATGGCCTCGGCGATGAGGTTGGTGGCCAGGTTCTGCTCGAGCTCGCTTTCCTCCAGCAGGGTGAGCTCGGGGGTTCCCCCGGCGGCAGGATCGGGCCTGGCCTGGCGGCCCAGGCCCTCGAAGCCGCGGTCGAGGTGGTCGCGGAAGCCGCGCTCGATCGGGGCGCGCGACGTGCGAAGCGCACGCATGGCGTGCAGGTAGGGCGAGCCGTCGGGCACGCCGTCCTTCTTCGCAAGGTCGAACAGCCAGTCGTCGGCGCGGGCGAACACGCGCGCCAGCACGGCCTGGAGATGCTCCGTGCTGCGCCGCCGCATCCCTTGGACGAGGTCCCGCGTGTTCACGGGCTGGGCGGACGGGGGTTGCTGGAAGGAGTTGTTGCTCATGGGCCTCTGCACGTCCGGGGGGACTACGCGCTGTGGGTGCCAGTGTGGCGAGGGTCGCACGTTCCTTCTGTGAACTTGTTCGCAATTCGCACCGACGGCGGTCTGCGTGGCGTGAATGGTAACCTCGTGCCCATGAACACGTTCGATTTCCTGCGCCGGCGCCGTTCCGTGCCTTCCCGCCTGCTAGGCGAGCCCGGCCCTGCCCACGACCAGGTGCTGGCCATGCTGGCCGAGGCGGTGCGGGTCCCGGACCACGGCAAGCTGGCTCCATGGCGCTTCCTTCGCATCCAGGGGCCGGCCCGCGCCAGTCTGGGCGAGCTGCTCGTCGCGCGCGCCCTCGAACGCGACCCGCAGGCGCCCGCCGCGGCGGTCGAGAAGGACCGCCACCGGTTCTCGCAGGCCCCGGTGGTGCTGGCCGTGATCGGCCGCCTGACGCGAGGCCACAAGGTGCCCGAGCAGGAACAACTGCTGTCCGGCGGCGCCGTGTGCTTCGCCCTGCTGCAGGCCGCGCAGGCGCTGGGTTTTGGCGCGCAGTGGCTCACCGGCTGGGCCGCCTACGACCCCGTGGTCACCGCGAGGCTGGGTCTGGGGCCGGACGAGACGGTGCTCGGCTTCATCCACATCGGCACGCCGTCCGAACAGGCCCCCGAGCGCCAGCGCCCGGACGCCGCCGCCCTGCTGGACGACTGGACGCCATGAGCGGCCCGGTCCACCTGGTGGATGCCAGCCTGTATGTGTTCCGGGCCTGGCACTCGATGCCGCCGGAGTTCGAGGACCGGGAGGGTTGGCCGGTCAACGCGGTGCACGGCTTCGCCCGGTTCCTGCTCGAGCTGCTGGAGCGGAACCGGCCGGCGCGGATCGCCATAGCTTTCGACGAGTCGCTGGATTCGAACTTCCGCAACGAGATCTACCCGGCCTACAAGGCCAACCGCGATGCCGCGCCGGACGAACTCAAGCGCCAGTTCGGGTACTGCCAGCGCCTCTGCCGTGCGCTCGGCCTGCCGGTGCTGGCCGACGGGCGCTTCGAGGCCGACGACCTGATCGGCGCGGCGCTCGGCCACGTCCGCCGCGCCGGCTACGCCGGTCTGATCATCTCGGCCGACAAGGACCTCTCGCAGCTGCTCGATGGCGACGACGAGCAGTGGGACTACGCCAAGGACGTGCGGTGGCGCGCCGACGGCGTCAAGGCCAGGCTGGGCGTGCACGCGCACCAGGTCGCTGATTTCCTGGGCCTCACCGGCGATGCCATCGACAACATCCCCGGCGTGCCCGGCATCGGGCCCAAGACCGCCGCGATCCTGCTTGGCCACTTCGGCAGCCTCGACGAGCTGTACCAGCGGCTGGCGGAAGTGCCCTACCTGCGAATGCGCGGCAGCGCCCAGCACGCCGCACGGCTGGCCGAACACCGCGACGTCGCGCTGCTGTCGCGCCGGCTCGCGACCATCGACGTCAACGCACCGCTGCCCGCCGACTTCGGCGGCGCCGAGCGGCGCGCGCCGGAGGCCGCCGCGCTGGAAGCCCTGGCCGAGGACCTGCGCTTTGGCCCCATGACCCGCCGCCGCCTGCTGTCGGCCTGACCCTGCCGAGGACCCGATGACCGAACCCGCGACCACGATGTGCGAAGGCAAGTACCTGCGGCTGGTGCGCAAGGGCCACTGGGAATACGCCGAACGCACCAACGCCGGCAGCGCCGTGATCGTCATCGCGGTGACGCCCGAGGACAAACTGCTGTTCGTCGAACAGTTCCGCATCCCGATGAATGCGCCCACCATCGAGATGCCCGCCGGCCTGGTCGGCGACCTCGACGCACACGACACCATGGAAGCCGCCGCGCGCCGCGAGCTGCTCGAGGAAACCGGCTGGCTGGCGGATGAAGTGAAAGTGCTGATGGTCGGCCCCACCAGCTCGGGCATGAGCAACGAGCTGATCGCCTTCGTGCGCGCCCGCGGCCTGACCCGCATCCACGCCGGCGGTGGCGACGAGTCCGAGAACATCACCGTGCACGAGGTGCCGGTAGCCGACGCCCCGCGCTGGCTCACCGCGAAGATGGCCGAAGGCTATTCGATGGACCCGAAGCTCTGGGCCGGCCTCTGGCTGCTCGACCGCAACCCCGACGGCACGCCCGCCTGATCCTGCTCCCTGTAGGAGGGACTTCAGTCCCGAAGCTTCTCGGCGAAGGGCTTCGGGACTGAAGTCCCTCCTACAGGAGATCTCAGCGGAAGCCGTCGGTGGCGCGGACGAGGATGTCGGTCAGCTCTTCCTCGAAGGCGGAGTGGCCGGAGTTCGGCGCGATCTCCAGCTTCGCCTCGGGCCAGGCCTTCTTCAGGTCCCAGGCGTTTTGCACCGGGCAGACCACGTCGTAGCGGCCGTGCGCGATGACGCCGGGGATGCCCTTGAGGCGGTGCGCGTCGCGCAGCAGCTGGTCGTCGGCGTCGAAGAAGCCGCCGTTAACGAAGTAGTGGCACTCGATGCGCGCGAAGCTCAGCGCGAAGTGCGCGTCCTCGTGGCTGTTGATGAAGGCCTCGTCCTGGCGCAGGAAGCTCGTGCTCGCTTCCCACACCGACCAGGCGCGCGCCGCGGCGAGCCGCGTGGCCTCGTCGTCGGAGGTCAGGCGGCGGTGGTAGGCGCTCATCAGGTCGTGGCGCTCGACCACCGGGATCGGCGCGAGGTACTTGTCCCAGGCGTCGGGGAACAGGCGCGACGCGCCCTCCTGGTAGAACCACTCCAGCTCCCAGCGCCGCAGCATGAAGATGCCGCGCAGCACCAGTTCGGCCACCTGGCCCGGGTGCGCCTCGGCATAGGCCAGCGCCAGGGTCGAGCCCCAGCTGCCGCCGAACACCTGCCAGCGCTCGATGCCCAGGTGCCGGCGCAGCTTCTCGATGTCGGCGACCAGGTCCCAGGTGGTGTTGTCCACCAGGTCGGCGTGCGGGGTCGAGCGCCCGCTGCCGCGCTGGTCGAACAGGATGATCCGGTAGCGCGCCGGGTCGTGGAAGCGGCGCATCTTGGCGCCGCAGCCGGCGCCCGGGCCGCCGTGCAGCAGCACCACCGGCTTGCCGGCGGGGTTGCCGCACTGCTCGTAGAAGATCCGGTGCCGGCCGTCCACCGCGAGGGTGCCGCTGTCGTAGGGTTCGATCTCGGGGTACAGGCCGCGCATTCGGTCGCCTCGTTCGCTGGAGTCCGCCCCGATTCTAGCCCGCACGCACCCCTTGAACTGTCATCGGCATGGCGTATGCTCGGACTGTCATGGGCACAGGGCCAACGCATCTGAGTCTGGTGGGTTCCGGGACTGCATTCCCCCCGGCCGGGCTCGCTTCCGCCCGTGAAAGCCGACTGCCGCGCGTGCTCTCCCTCGATGCCCACGGCCGCATCCTCGACTGGATGCACTGGCAGGACGCGGTTTGCCTTTACGTGCGCGGCGCGGTGGCCTGGACCCTGGGCGACCCCTGCCTCACCGTCCACGGCGGCACCAACCGGCTCAGCGGGCAGCAGAGCATCATCCAGCTGCACCCGATCGTGGCCGGCCGCAGCCACGCGCGCAGCGCAGGACTGTCGCCCTCGCCGGCGCTTACCAACACCGCGCTGTTCGCCCGCGACGCCAACCTCTGCCTTTATTGCGGCCGCGAGTTCGGGCGCCATTCCCTCACCCGCGACCACGTGGTGCCGGTCTCCCGCGGCGGCCGGGACATCTGGGAAAACGTGGTCTGCGCCTGCTTCCACTGCAACTCCCGCAAGGGAGGCCGCACCCCGCAGCAGGCGGGCATGCCGCTGCTGGCCGTGCCTTACCGGCCGAGCTGGGTCGAGCACCTGATCCTCTCGAACCGGCACATCCTGGCCGACCAGATGGCCTTCCTGAAGCACCACCTGCCAAAGCGCCCGCCCCGGCTCTGCTGAGCATTTGACGCGGCCCGGGCCGGCAAACGACACTGCCGGCCTTCACGCCGCTGCGCCGGGCGTGATCAGGGGGATGACCAGTAATGACCACTCACAGCATTTGCTTCGCCGGCCTGTCCCGAGAGGAAGAGGCCGAGATCACCACCCGTTTCAAGCAAGCCAACGCCAGCACCGGCAACCACTGGTTGCTCACGCCGGAGACCGAAGCCGGCGTCCTGGTGATCGACATGGACTCCATGTACGGCCAGATGAGCCTGATGAAGGCCATCGGCAGCGGCAAGATCCTGGTGGCGCTGACCGCCGGCGGCCGCGTGGATACCGACTACGTGCTGCATCGCCCGGTCACCGCCGATGCGATCGCCGCCTTGTTCACGCAGATCGAGGCCGGCACCCCGGCCCCCGTGTCGGCGCCTCGCGCCGAGCCCGCGCCGACGACCCCCGCGCCGGCGCCGGCTCCCG
>NZ_JALHQI010000098.1 GCF_022842045.1 Arenimonas sp.
GCGGCGGGCACGAAGGCCGGGGCGATGCCGAAGGCCGCGCGCACCGCCCGCGCCACCGCCAGGTGGCCGGCGTGGACCGGGTCGAAGGTGCCGCCGTAGTAAAGCGCCAGCGTCACGAGGCCAGCAGGCCGCGCGCGCGCGCGTCGGCGATAGCCGCCAGCAGCCGCTCCAGCCGCAGCCAGGGATCACCGCCGCCGCGCCCCTTGGCGGCGCGGTCGATGGCGCCGCACTCGGCCACGAAGGCTTCCCAGCGCGAGGGCGGATGCCGCTCGATCGCGCGCCGGTAGATCGCCTGCTTGCTTTCCCAGATGCGCGCCTCGCGCATCGCCGACATCACGTTGCCGGATTCGGCCGCACGCGCCAGCGCGCAAAGCGCCAGCACTTCCTTCGCAACCATCGGCATCAGCCCCGCCACCTGGTCGCCCTCGGCGCGCAGCGCGGCCAGCATGCGCACCGCGCGCGGCGCATCGCCAGCTAGCGCCGAATCCACCAGCTTGAACACGTCGAAGCGCGAGGAGTCCGCGACCAGCTGCTCCATCTGCGCCTCGTCGATGGCCTGCGCCGCAGCGCCGCGGCCGCCGCCGGCGAGCAGCGCCAGCTTGTCCACTTCCTGCGCGGCCGCCAGCAGGTTGCCCTCGACCCGGTCGGCGAGCCGCTGCACGGCGTCGGGCGTGGCCACCAGGCCGCGGCTGCGCAGGCGGCGCTGCAGCCAGTCGCCCAGCTCATGGGTCTTGAGCGGGTAAACCGGCAGGACGTGGCCGGCCTTCGCGATCGCCTCGCTCCACTTGCCGGCGTGGGCCTTGCTCCAGTCCTGCGCGGTGATCAGCAGCACCGTGTCCGGCGGCGGGTTCTCGCAGTACTCGCGGATGGCCTCGCTGCCGTCCTTGCCCGGCTTGCCGGTGGGCAAGCGCAGGTCGAACACGCGCCGGCTGGCGAACAGGCTCAGCGAGGCCATGCCGCGGCTGAGCGTGTTCCAGTCGAAGCCGCCCTCGGCGTCATAGACCTCGCGCTCCGTATAGCCCTCTTCCCGGGCGCGGGCGCGGATGGCGTCGGCGGCCTCCTGCACCAGCAGCGGTTCGCCGCCGGCCACCAGGTAGACCGGGCGCAGCGGCTCGCCGGCGAGCTGGCGCTCCAGGCGGTCGGCGCGCAGCTCCATCAGTCGGCGCGCAGCACCGCGTCCAGGCGCCGCAGGATCGCGGCCTGCATCTCGCGGCGCAGTTCGTCCTGGATCAGGGCCTGCTCGGCCGGGCTGCCGGCGGAGGCGACGCTGTCGTAGGTGTACTCGCGCGAGAGCTCGACATCCTGGGCCGGTACTCGCACGGTGCCGTCGGCGCCGACCAGGTCGAAGCGGACGCGGTAGGTGGTTTCGTACTCGCGCACCTGGGCCAGGCGGTCCAGCGCCAGCGGCCGGGTGCCGAGCGATTCCGACAGCACGCGCAGCTGCGCGGCCGGCTGGCCATCGACGGCGGGCGTGGCGCCGGCGCGCGTGAGCGCCACCGACAGGCCCTGGCCCAGCGGGCTGTAGGGATCGCTGGTGGACACCTTCACCGGACCGAGGTCCCCGGCGAGCGCGAGCGAGGCGCGGGGGCGGAAACCACAGGCGGTCACGACCGCCAGCAGGCACACCAGGACCAGTAGACGCTGCATCAGCTTCACCCCGCGACGATGTTGACGATCTTGCCCGGCACCACGATCACCTTGCGCACGGACAAGCCTTCCAGGAACTTCTGCACGTTCGGCTCGGCCAGGGCCAGGGCTTCGATCGTGTCCTTGCCGGCGTTCACCGACACCTCGATGGTACCGCGGAGCTTGCCGTTCACCTGCACCGCCAGCGTGGCGGCCTCGCGCACCAGCGCGGCCGGGTCGGCCTGCGGGAAGGCGATGTCCTCGAGCGTGGCCTCGGGATGGCCCAGGCGCTGCCAGAGCGCGTGCGAGGTGTGCGGCGTGATCGGGTTGAGCAGCAGGGTCACGGCCTCGAAGGCCTCCTGGCGCAGGGCCCGGCCCTGGGCGCTGGCGTCGTCGAACTTCGCGAGCGCGTTGAGCAGCTCCATCACCGCGGCGATGGCGGTGTTGAAGGTGTGGCGGCGGCCGTAGTCGTCGCCGACCTTCTGGATGGTCTCGTGCAGCTGGCGGCGCAGCGCCTTCTGGGCGCCGTCAAGCGTGGCGGCGTCCAGCGCCGGCGCGGGGCCTTCGGCGACGTGCTTCTGCACCTGGCTCCAGAGCCGGCGCAGGAACCGGGCCATGCCCTCGACGCCCGCCTCGTTCCATTCGAGGCTCTGCTCGGGCGGCGCGGCGAACATCGAGAACAGGCGCACGGTGTCGGCGCCGTAGCGGTCGACCATGGTCTGCGGGTCGACGCCGTTGTTCTTGGACTTCGCCATCTTCTCGGTGCCGCCGATCTTCACCGGCTGCCCGTCGCTGCGCAGCACCGCGCCGGTGGCGTGGCCCTTGGCGTCGCGCACCACGTCCACGTCGGCCGGGTTGAACCAGTCGTTGGGCGCGCCCGGGTTCTCGCGGTAGAAGGTGTCGGCGACCACCATGCCCTGGCAGAGCAGATTCGTGGCCGGCTCGTCCGACTTCACCAGGCCCGCGTCGCGCATGAGCTTGTGGTAGAAGCGGAAATACATCAGGTGCATGATCGCGTGCTCGATGCCGCCGATGTACTGGTCGACCGGCAGCCAGTAGTTGGCGCGCTCGTCCACCAGGTCGGTGGCGCCCGGCGAGGTGTAGCGCGCGTAGTACCAGCTCGACTCCATGAAGGTGTCGAAGGTGTCGGTCTCGCGCTCGGCGGCGCCGCCGCAGCCCGGGCAGGTGGTCTTGCGCCATTCCGGGTCGGCCTTGATCGGCGAGGCGACGCCGGTGAAGGCGACGTCTTCCGGCAGCTTCACCGGCAACTGGTCCTCGGGCACCGGCAGCGCGCCGCATTTTTCGCAGTACACGACCGGGATCGGGCAACCCCAGTAGCGCTGGCGGCTGACGCCCCAGTCGCGCAGGCGGAAATTCACGCGGCGGCGGCCAAGGCCGGCCTCGGCCAGCTTCTCCGCAAGCGCGTCGAACGCCGCCTGGAAGCCCAGGCGGTCGATCTCGCCGGAGTTGACCACGTGCATGCGCGGGTCGGTCTTGTCGGCGTACCAGTCCTGCCAGGTGTTGGCATCGTAGGCCTCGCCCTCGATCGCGATCACCTGCTTGATCGGCAGGCCGTACTTGCGCGCGAACTCGAAGTCGCGTTCGTCGTGGCCGGGCACCGCCATCACCGCACCGGTGCCGTAGCCCATCAGCACGAAGTTGGCGATCCACACCGGCACCTTCTCGCCCGACACCGGGTGCACGGCGTGCAGGCCGGTGAAGATGCCCTTTTTCTCCTGCGTCTCGAGCTCGGCCTCGGAGACGCCGCCACGGCGGCACTCATCGATGAATTCGCGCACGGCCGGGTTGCCCGAAGCCGCCCACAGTGCCACCGGGTGTTCGGCGGCGACCGCGACGTAGGTGACGCCCATCAGCGTGTCGGGGCGCGTGGTGAACACCTCCAGCGGTTCGGCCAGGCCGTCCACAGCGAAGCGGATATCGAGGCCCTCGCTGCGGCCGATCCAGTTGCGCTGCATGGTCTTGACCGCGTCGGGCCAGCCCGGCAGCGTGTCCAAGCCGTCGAGCAGCTCCTGCGCGTAGTCGGTGATCTTCAGGAACCACTGCGGGATCTCCCGCTTTTCCACCAGTGCGCCCGAGCGCCAGCCGCGGCCGTCGATCACCTGCTCGTTGGCGAGCACGGTGTGGTCGACCGGGTCCCAATTCACGACCGAATTCTTGCGGTACACCAGCCCCTTCTTCATCAGGCGGGTGAACATCAGCTGCTCCCAGCGGTAGTACTCCGGGGTACAGGTGGCGAACTCGCGGGTCCAGTCGTAGGCGAAGCCCAGGCGCTGGAGCTGGCCGCGCATATGCTCGATGTTCTTGTAGGTCCACTGCGCCGGCGCGGTCCGGTTCTTGATGGCGGCGTTCTCGGCCGGCAGGCCGAAGGCGTCCCAGCCCATCGGCTGCAGCACGTTGAAGCCCTTCATGCGCCGGTGCCGGCTGATCACGTCGCCGATGGTGTAGTTGCGCACGTGGCCCATGTGCAGCGCGCCCGAGGGATAGGGCAGCATCGAGAGGCAGTAGTACTTCGGGCGCGAGGTGTCCTCGCGCACGGCGAAGGCGGCCGTGGCCTGCCAATGGGTCTGCGCGGCGGCTTCCACCGCCTTCGGGTCGTAGGCGCTGGGGTCTTGGATGTCGGACATGGGTTTGGGGCGGGGAAAAACAGGCCGCCAGCGTAACAAATCGGCGCCCCGACGGGCGAAGGGACAGGGTGAAAGAACGGGGTCGGGTTCACTTCTCCCGACTTCCGGCCCCGTCGCCGACGCCACCTCGGAAGCAGTGAACCTGACCCCGTCCTTTCGCCTCTTCCTTTCCCGGGTACCATCTGGCGACCACTCCAAGGGGAATCCGATGCGCCCGAACCCTGCCCTGCTTTCGCTCGCCCTCTGCCTCGCCCTGCCCGCCGCGGCCCGGGCCGAAACCCTGGCCCTGCACTGCGGGCAACTGTTCGACAGCGCCGCCGGGCGCAGCCGGGCCGAGCAGACCATCGTCGTCGCCGAGGGCAAGGTCCGCGAAGTCCGCGCCGGGATGGCCGCGGTCGAGGGCGCCCGCTCGGTGGACCTGCGCGGGCACACCTGCAGCCCCGGCTGGATCGACCTGCACGTGCACCTGGGCAACCAGTCCAGCGCCCAGTCCTACTCCGAAGGCTTCCGGCTCAACCCCGAGTTCACCGTGCTGCGCTCGGTCGGCTACGCCCGCAAGACCCTGCAGGCCGGCTTCACCACGGTGCGCGACCTGGGCGGCGAGACCACGCTGGCCCTGCGCGACGCCATCAACCAGGGCCTCATCGAGGGTCCCCGGATCTACGCGGCCGGCAAGTCCATCGCCACCACCGGCGGCCACGCCGACCCGACCAATGGCCTCAACCACCTGTTGGAGGACGCGATCGGCGAGCCCGGCCCCGCCGAGGGCGTGGTCAACAGCCCGGACGAGGCCCGGCAAGCGGTGCGCGAGCGCTACCAGGACGGCTCGGACGTCATCAAGATCACCGCCACCGGCGGCGTGCTGAGCTACGCCAGGAGCGGCGACGGCCCGCAGTTCACCGTGGACGAGGTTCGGGCCGTGGTCGAGGCCGCCAACGACTACGGCTACCGCGTCGCCGCCCATGCCCACGGCAAGGAGGGCATCCGCCGGGCCATCGTCGGTGGCGTGACCTCGATCGAGCACGGCACCTACATGGACGACGAGATCTTCGCGCTCATGAAGAAGAACGGCACCTGGTACGTGCCCACCATCAGCGCGGGCCGCTTCGTGGCCGAAAAGGCCAAGATCGACGGCTTTTACCCCGACGTGGTGCGGCCCAAGGCCGCGCGGATCGGGGCGCTGATCCAGACCACCTTTGGCCAGGCGCACCGGGCCGGCGTGCGCATCGGCTTCGGCACCGATGCCGGCGTCAGCCTGCACGGCGACAACGCCGACGAGTTCCTGTTCATGGTCGAGGCCGGCATGGCGCCGGCGGCCGCGCTGCAGACGGCGACGGTGAACGCCGCCGAGGTGCTGGGCGTGGCCGACCTGGGCCGCATCGCCCCGGGCTTCCGTGCCGACGTGGTGGCGATGCCGGGCGACCCGCTGGCCGATATCCAGGCGGTGAAGCGGGTCGATTTCGTGATGAAGGACGGCGTGGTGGTGCGCAGCCCGGAGTAAAGCGAAGCGGGCCCGGGCTTGCGCACGGCGCCCGGTGGCACCATCTGGGGTAATCACCCCACCCGGACGGACCCGCGATGACCCCCGCCAGCCCCCACGTTTTCGACGCCAGCCTGCCGACCTTCGAGCAGGACGTCCTGCTGAAATCCAAGGACGTCCCGGTGCTGCTCGACTTCTGGGCCACCTGGTGCGGACCCTGCAAGACGCTGGGGCCGGTGCTGGAGAAGCTGGCCGCCGAGTTCAACGGCGGCTTCCTGCTGGCCAAGGTGGACGTGGACAAGGAGCAGCAGCTCGCCGGCTACTTCCAGATCAAGTCGGTGCCGACGGTGATGCTGGTGAAGGGCGGGCAGATCGTCGACGGCTTCCCCGGTGCACTGCCCGAAGGCCAGCTGCGCGAGTTCCTCAAGCACCACGGCGTCGAGGCCAGGGCCGCCGCCGAGGAAGCCGCGCCCGAAGCCGCACCGCCGGCCGACCCCCACGAGGAAGTGGTCCGCCTGCGCGCGTTGACGCTGGCCGAGCCCGACAAGGACGAGCACCGCCTCGACCTGGCCCTGGCCCTGCTTGGCACCGGCGCCGTGGCCGAGGCGGAGCAACTGCTCGATGCCCTGCCCGCGAACCTGGCCCAGGACGACCGCGCCCTGCGCGCCCGCGCCCGCCTCGGCTTCGCGGCGCTGCTCAAGGACGCGCCGCCGGCGCCGGTGCTCGAGGCCGCGATCGCCGCCGACCCGGGTGACCTCCGCGCACGCCACCTGCTGGGCGTGCGCCTGATCGTGGCCGGCGACGCCGCCGCGGCGATGGACCAGTTCCTGGAGATGCTGCGGCGCGACCGCGGCTTCGAGGATGGCCTGCCGCGCAAGGCCCTGATCGATGCCTTCCGCGTGGTCGAGGACGAGGACCTGGTAGGCGACTACCGCCGCAAGATGGCCTCGGTGCTGTTCTGATCCGGGCGGCCGCCAATGAAAGCCTCCCGCCTCCGCCGCTACATGAACTTCTGGCCGCCGTTCCTGTTCTCCGGCATCCGCATCACCCGTTTCAGCGACGACTTCCGGCACGTGCGGGTCGAGCTGCGCCAGCGCTGGTACAACCGGAACTACGTCGGCACCCACTTCGGCGGCAGCCTCTTCGCGATGACCGATCCGTTCTGGATGATCATGGTCCTGCGCCGGCTGGGCAGCGACTACCTGGTCTGGGACCAGGCCGCCGACATCCGCTTCGTGAAACCCGGCCGCGGCACGGTGGCGGTCGAGTTCGACCTGGACGAGGCGGTACTGGACGAGATCCGGGCGGCCGCGGCCGGGGGCGAAAAGGTCCTGCGCTGGTTCGAGATGGACGTGCGGGACGGGGCCGGCGACGTGGTGGCCAGGGTCCGCAAGCAGGTCTACGTGCGCCGGAAGCGGCGGAGCCCGGAGGCCGATGCCGCGAAAGCGTGAGCTTTTTCACACTTTCATAAATGGCTTGCCTGAACGGCCTGAGGCCGTATGCTGGCCTCCCCGGCCCCCCGCCCTGTCCCCGACCGCGCCATGCAGCAGGAAGAAGAACTCTCCCCTGACGAGCTGACCGCGCTGCTCTCGAGCTACATGCCCGAGATCCCCGGCTATCGCGTGCTGCGCCGGATCGGCAAGGGCGGCATGTCGCAGGTTTACCTGAGCGTGCAGGAGTCGCTCGACCGGCAGGTGGCCATCAAGGTGATGTCGCCGGCCGCGCTCACCGACGAAATCTCCAAGCAGCGCTTCGAGCACGAGGCGCGCACCATCGCCAAGCTCGAGCACCCCTGCATCGTCGGCATCCACGAGGTCGGCCGCACCCGCCAGGGGCTGCTGTATTACGTGCTGCCCTACCTCGCGAAGGGCCACCTCGGGCAGCGCGACTTCACCCAGGACGAAGCGCGCGCGATCGAGGTGCTGCGCGCGCTGCTGTCGGCACTGGAGTACGCACATGCGCGCGGCATCGTCCACCGCGACGTCAAGGCCGAGAACGTCCTGTTCGACAACGCCGACCGGCCGCTGCTCACCGACTTCGGCATCGCGCTGAGCAAGCGCGACCAGACCCGCATCACCACCGCCGGCCTGGCGGTCGGCAGCGGCGGCTACATGGCGCCCGAGCAGGCGCGCGGCGAAGTGGTGGACGGTCGCGCCGACCTCTACAGCGTCGGCGTGCTGGCTTACGAACTGCTGATGGGCCGCCTCCCCTACCAGGCCGCCGACCCGCTGGCGCTGGCGCTGATGCACGCCCAGGACCCGGTGCCGCGGCTGCCGGCCGAAAAGAAGCACTGGCAGTCGTTCCTGGACCGGGCGATGGCCAAGTCGCCGGACAACCGCTACCGCAACGCCCAGCAGATGCTCAGCGCGCTGAACCAGATCGCCAACGGCAAGCCGCCGGAGCCGGCGGTGGACCTGGCCAGGCTCAAGGGCAAGCTGGCGCCGCATTGGAAGCCGGCGGTGGCAGCGGTCGCGGGCGTGGCACTGGTCGCAGTGCTGTTCGCGTGGTTCTCGCGCGACCGCCCGGAGCCGCCGTCCGGTGTCGACTTCTTCACGGTCGAGGACAGCCCGGCGCCGGCGCCCGCGGTCACGGCACCCGCCGTCCCTGCCGGGCCGGAACCGGCGGCCGAGCCCGCCGCCGCGCCAGCGGACGCCCCCGCACCGGCCCCTGCCTTCGCCGGCGTCAGCGCCGAGGTCACGGTGACCGCGCTCGACTACGACCCCACCCTCCCGGGCGCCCGCGAGCTGGCGGCCGCGCGCCGCC
>NZ_JALHQI010000099.1 GCF_022842045.1 Arenimonas sp.
CCGGCCGGCGCCGGCAGCCCCATCGGCAGTGTCGCCGCCTCGGCGCGCACGCGCTCGGCGCCGGACCAGCCGCGCCGCGCCAGCAGCGCATCCAGGTCCTGCCACAGCCGATCGGCCGGCAGCGGCTGCCGCGAAAACCGGGTCGCCTCGACCAGCACGCGGGTCGGCGTCAGCGGCAGCACATAGGTGAACACGAAGCCCTCGGCGTCCGCGCGCATGTCGGTCATCAGCTCCACCCGGCGCTCGTCCACGCCCGGGGCATCAAGCAGCAGCTCGCGGCCCGCGAAGCACTGGAACAGCGTCGCGCCGTCGCGCTGGCTCGCCGGCGGCGGTCGCGTGTCCACCACGTGGCGGGCGCGCAGCGGCCCGGCGTCGGTGCGGATCTCGACCTCATCGCCGACCTCGGCCATCGCGCCCGCGCGGGTGCCCAGCATCAGCGTCACGTCCGGACTGGCCGCCACTAGGCCGAGCGCGGTGCGATAGAAGTCGCTGCCGCGCACGTAGGCATAGCGCCAGCCTTGGGCCTGCCGCACCACGGCTTCGCCGCCGTCGCGCGAGAACACCCAATCGTCCCACGTGCGCGTCACCGGCACGGCCGGCAGCGCACCGTCCGGAATCCAGAACGACCAGCTGCGATCATCGACGTAGCGCTCGCGCGGCTCGATGATCCGCAGGCGGCCGCGATAGCCCGACTGCACCAGGCGCATCGCCAGCGACAGGCCGGCCAGCCCGCCGCCCAGCACCACCAGGTCCGCGCGATCAGTCATGGCGGAGCACCCGCGGCTGCAGCGCGAATTGAAGCGACGCCTCGTGCACCGCGTCGCGGCGATGCAGGCGCGGCGACAGCGCGAACGCCAGCAGCGCCTGCAGCGAATGCCCGGCCTTGGCGGCCGGACCGACCACCGCGCGACGGTCCCAGCTGCGGTGCCCGGCCGCGGCGATGCGTCCGCCGATCGCGCGGTACATGCGCGCGGCGGCCAGGATGGCCAACCGGGCGCGCGGCGGCAGGAAGGCCAGGCCCGCTTCGCCGCTGGCGTAGTAGCGCTCGGCGAGCGCCAGCAGGCGCCGCGTTGCGTCGCGCAGCCGGGGCTCGAGCGAGGCGTCCGGCTGCGCGATCGCGGCGGGCGCCACCTCGCCGATCCAGCTCGCCGGAAGATAGCGGCGGCCCATCCGTGCGTCCTCGCCCACGTCGCGGGCGATGTTGGTGAGCTGCATGGCGATGCCGAGGTCGATCGCGAACGGCCGCGCGCGCGGGTCATGCACGTCCAGCACTGCGCACATCATCAGGCCCACCGTGCCCGCCACGCGGTAGGCATATCGCACCAGCGCGTCCTCGTCCGGCAGGCGGACGGCGTCCAGGTCGCCCTCGACGCCGGCCAGCAGGTCCAGCGCCGGCGCCGCAGGCATCCGCGTCTCCCGCTGCAGCGCCAGCATCGCCTGTGTCCAGCGATCGTTCGCCCGGCCGGTGAGCAGCGCATCGCGGATGGTCGCCAGCGCCGCGCGTGCGGATGCCGCATCGCGGGCTTCGTCGGCCACGTCGTCGACATGGCGGCAGAACGCGTACAGCACCGCCGCGCGGCGGGCATGGCGCGTGCCGAGCAGGTGGCTGGCGAAGGCGAAGGTGCGGCCGTGCCGGCGCAGCACCGCGCCGGCGTCCGCGGCGCCGAGGCCGTCCGCAGCCACGTCGCCCGGCACCACGCTCACGCCGGCAGCGCCTCGGCCCGCACCAGGGCAAGGTCCTCGGCGGCCGACGGCAGCAGCCGATCGACCACCTTCGCCGACGACAGCACCCCTGGCAGGCCAGCGCCCGGATGGCTGCCGGCGCCGACCAGGTAGAGGTTGCGCGGCCCTTCGCCGCGGTTGTGGAAGCGGAACCAGGCCGACTGGCGGAAGTGCGGCGCGATCGAGAACCCGGCCCCGGCCGGCGACAGGTAGCGGGACTCGAAATCCTCGGGTGTCATGTAGAAGTCGGCGCAGATCGAATCCGCCAGCCCGGGCAGGAGCGTCGCACCCAAGGCCGCGACGACGCGGTCGCGCAGGCGCGGCGCCTCCGTGGCCCAGTCGATGCCCGCGGTCAGGTTCGGCACCGGCACCAGCGCGTAGAAGCTGTCGCAGCCTTCTGGCGCGAAGCTCGGGTCGGTCGCGGTGGGGCGGTGCAGGTAGATCGAGAAATCCTCGGCCAGCACCTTGCGGTGGAAGATGTCGTCGAGCAGCTCGCGGTAGCGCGGGCCCATCCAGATGGTGTGGTGGGCCACGTCCGGGTATTGCCGGCGCGTGCCGAAATAGAACACGAACAGCCCCATGGACTGCTCGCTGTGCCGCGCCTTGAGCCGCGCCGACGCCTTGCTCGCCGAGCGCGGCAGCAGCTGCTTGTACAGGTGCACCGGGTCGGCGTTGGACACCAGGTGGTCGGCCCCGATGCGGCGGCCGCAGGCCGTGTGCACGGCGCGCACCGCATCGCCCTCGACGTCGATCGAAGTCACGGTGGTGTCCAGCCGCGTCTCGATGCCCTGCTCCGCCATCAGCTTCGCCAGTCCGTCCACCAGCGCCCCGGTGCCGCCCATCGCGAAGTGAACGCCATGCGCCCGCTCCAGGAAATGGATCAGGCCGTAGATGCTGGTGGTATCGAAGGGATTGCCGCCGACCAGCAGCGGCTGGATCGAGAACGCTTGGCGGATCTTCTCGTGCTTCACGCAGCGCGACACCATCTGCCACACCGAGCGGTAGGCGCCCAGCCGCAGCAGGTGCGGCACCTGCCGCAGCATGAAGGTGAACCGGTGGAAGGGCGCATCGGCCAGCTCGGTGAAACCGACGTCGTAGATCTTGCGCGACTGCTCGAGCAGCGCCCGGTAGCCCTCGGCGTCCGGCGGATGGATGCGGGCGATTTCGGCCAGGGTCTGCTCGATGCCGCCGCCGTAGTCGAAGGTGTCGCCGTCCTGGAAATGGAAGCGGTACCACAGCGGCAGCGGCACGATGCGCACGTAGTCGGCGATGTCCTTGCCGAACAGCGCGAACAGCTCCTCGAACAGGAAGGGCGCGGTCAGCACCGTCGGGCCGGCGTCGTGGCGGAAGCCGTCCTTCTCGAAGACCTGGGCACGCCCACCCAGCCGCGGGCAGCGGTCGACCAGGGTAACCTCGTGGCCCTTGGCGCGCGCCCGCAGCGCGGCGGCGATGCCGCCGAACCCGCCGCCCAGGACGACGACCCGGCTCACGTCGTTTCCAGGTCGGTGGCGAGCGCGGTCGCCCGTGCGAACGACTGCTCGGCCAGCAGTCCGCCGCAGCCGCGGGGCAAGGAGGCGGCCGCCGCGCGGGCCTCCTCGAAGCGTCGGATCGCCAGCGCGCGGGCGGCCTCCCGGGGGCGGGCCTCGCCCGCGGCGGCCAGGACGGCGACGATGTTCAGTTCCTCGTTGAGCGCATCGCGCGCGACGTCATCCAGATCATCGGCCATCTGGTAGCCGATCGCGAAGCGGGCGCCTGCATGCTCGGCGGCGCCAATGGCGTCGTAGCGGCCGGCGAGCACCAGGGCCAACTCGATCGGGAGGATCAACAGGGGTGCCGACTTGCCGCTGGCGACCCGCTCGTAGGCCGCCAATGCGCCCACCTGCCCGCCCTGTAGCGCCAGGTCCTCGCACTGGCCGCGGATGACCGCGCCAACGCGGGCGTGCATGCGCGCGATCAATGAACCCGCCGCGGCGCCGGTGCCTGCCAGCGCACCGTAGGCGGCGGACAGCAGCAGGTCGCCGGTGCAGATCGCCACGGCGTCGCCGTGACGGCGCCAGACCGCGTCCTGGCCGCGGCGCAGCGGGTCGCGGTCCTGCAGGTCGTCGTGCACCAGGGACGCGTTGTGCAGGAGTTCGCAAGCGGTCGCGATCGCTATCGTCCCGCGGGGCGACAGGCCGAGGGCGCGGCCGGCGTGGATCGCCAGGCGGGCCCGCACGCGCGAGCCCCCGGCGGAAAGATGGTGGGCAGCGGCCGCTCCGGCCTCGCCCTGGTCCGGGAACACGAGTTCGAGCATCCGTTGCTCGACTTGGCTGATGCTGGGTGTTGCGTCATAGCTGACCATGGACGCCTCGCAGGCCGGTTCCGTGAGGAGCGGGGTGGGGATCCGGCGTCACCGGCCCCCACCCCGCGCTTGCCACGCAGGTCGAAGGCTCAGGCCTTCGAACCCTCTGCTTCCGACTTGCGCACGGCGATCGCGTAGATCACCAGGCCGAACACGGCCTTCGCGGTGATGTCGGCGACGGTGTAGCCAAGCTCGATCACCGCGGTCGCGGTGCCGCCATTCATGCTGATCACGAAGGGCAGGAAGTACACGACCGGGTAGAAGAACCAGGACACCACCGTCAGGTTGCGGGCCAGGCGGATCAGGCCGCGCACCGACTCGTGCTGGCGCTCGATCGCCTCGCCCAGGCTGGTGTAGAGCGCGAACACGATGTACAGGAAGGGCACCATCGACAGCGCGCCGAACACCAGGCGGGTCGAATCAATGCCCTCCGACACCTCGCCCGGGTAGCCGAGCAGGATCATCAGCGCCGCGGCGCCGCCGAGCTTGAGCGACTTCGAGACCGTCTCGGCCTGCGAAAGGCGCATCACCAGGATGAGCTCGATCAGCAGCAGCGGCACGGTCAGCAGCCAGTCGACGTAGCGGTAGGCGCGGTTGAACTCGACGCCCGTGGCGGTGACCACGCCGTTGGCCACTTCGTACGCCTGGCCCCAGCTGTCGAAGATTCGCCAGTAGTGGTAGAGCGCGATGAAGGTGACCAGGCCGGTGATCGTCAGCGCGGTCTTGTAGTGGTGCGAAACCTGCGAACGACCGAACCAGAAGAACAGCGTGGCGGCTGCGAATGTTGCGATACCGAAGGAAAACGCGTTGTAGACCAGCGAGAACTGGCCTGCAGTCAAAGCTTCCATGGGTTGACTCCCGTTGCCTGTGGCGGCTTGTTGTAGGTGGTTGGTGTTTGCATCCGACGCGCGCGGGTTGTGTCGAAGCCCCCGACCGTCGTTCCCCTGCGCGATACCGCTACAGCCAGACCAAGATCGCCTTCACATGCCGCCGGCCAGTCACAGCTGCGTGGGTGGTATCGAGTCCCTTCCCTGGGAACCGTCGCAGTCGACGCCCGCAGGGGTGTAGGCCATGTGCAAGACGTGTCGTTGCCGCGTGGACGAGCGGCCTGAAAATGCTGCACCGCAGTGCGCCTTCACGCGCCAGCGCACGCCTGCGGCGCACGTTGGCGACGCCCCGAGCGTGGCTCAGGCCAGGCCCAGGTCCGCCAGCAGGCGGGGAATCTGCTGCCTGACCTTGAAGAACCCGGCCGTCGCCAATGGCCACACTTCGGCATCCCACTCCCGCCGCCATTCCGCCAGGGTGATGCCGCTGGCGGCCAGCGCGGGCCTCGCTTCGAGCAGCCAGTCGTGTACCGGGCCGCGCGTGGCGTAAGGCGTCACGATCTGCGTGACTCCCGCTGACTGGGCCCATCGCGCCAGTTCGGCGGGGTGGCCTGCCCGCAATGCGACGGCGGGCAGTCCTGTCCGCGCCGCGGCATCGGCCAGGGCCCCGGCCTCGAACCGGATCACCGCCTCCGAAACCTCCCACGGCGAGCGCAAGTGGCTCGTGGCCAGCGTAGCCGCGGCGCGAATGGCGAGCGAAGGCAGGGCGAAGTCCTCCAGCCGGCAATCCTCGTCGGTGATCAGCAGCGCGGTGGCCACGCCGGGGTTCGGCCGGTTGAAGTCACGTAGCGCCAGGACCGGCGGCAGGCCCGCCGGCTCGGTCGCCTCCAGGCCCTGCGTTACTTCCGCCAGCTCGCCGGACCGAGGCGCGAAGCGGCCGTGGGTGCAGGTCTTGATGTTGTCGGCGCGCGCCGGGTAAGGCTTGCCGCGCGTATGCAGCCCGGCCACCCAGCGCCATCCCAGCGTGTTCGACGCCGCGTCGCCATCCAGCAGGTGCCGGTAGAAAAAGTCCGCGCCCAACCGCCACGGCAGGCCGAGCGTGAAAATCCAGATCGAGGCGAACCACATCCGCGCGTGGTTGTGCAGGTACCCGGTTTCGACGAGTTCGGCGGCCCAAGCGTCGAAGTAAGGCAGCCCGGTCTGGCCCTGCATAGCGCGCTCCACGCGCCGCCCCAGCTTGCGATCGTCCTGTGCGGCGGAAAGATCGGCTTGCAGGCCTTGGGTGTAGCTGACCCAAACCTGCGGCCGCTGCTCGAGCCAGCCTTTGAAATAGCCCCGCCAGAAAACTTCCTCGACGAACTTTTCCGCTGCCTCCAGCCCATGGGCCGCGAGCGCGGCCGCCACTACTTCCTGCTCGGTCACCAGGCGACGCCGGATATACGGCGAAAGCCGCGATACCGCCTTGTGGGCGCCGGGGCCGTGGTCGATGTTGCGGCCGTTGGCGTAGCGCCGTCCCATCGCGGGCACGAAGGACGCCATCGCGGCGAGGCCGGCGGCGCGGCTTGCGGGGAAGTTGGCCATGGGTCAGGAACCTTGGTGTCTGGCAAAAAGTATGGGGCGCGGCTCGGACGACCTTGTGAACTGGACCGGGCGCGCCTTGCCGCCGTGCCAACCCGGCCTGCGTGCTACCGCGGATTCGCAGTGGCCGCGCTAGGATGCGCGCAGGGGGAGTCACGATGACCGATGTACCGATGGTTTCCGCAGGCCCGGCGGCCTGGCGGCCTTGGCTGCTGCACCCGCTGCTGCTCGCGCTGTGGCTGGGCAGTTTCCTGCTCGCGGCCGCGCTGGAGCATGCGCCGCACGCCAGCCTTTGGTTCCCGCCGGCGGCGGTCACCTTCGCCGGCCTGTTCAGCGTCGGCTGGCGCGCGGTGCCGGCGGTGTTCGTCGCCTGCGTGCTCGGCACCTGGCTTACCGAGTCCGGCAACACCGAGGGCGAGGTCCGGCTGGGCGTGTTCGCCGTGTCCAGCCTGGTCTTCGCGCTCATCCACATCGGCGCTTATGCGCTGCCGGCGATGGTGCTGCGGCGCCTTGCCCCGACCCGGCCCGCCGAGCTGACGATGCGCCCGGTGTCCCAGTTCCTGCTGCTGGGGGCGCTGGGGGCGCTGCTGGCCGCGACGCTCGGCACGTTCGGCCTCACCCGCACCGACCTGCTGGAGGCGCCGGACCTGTTCGAACTCGCCGCGGCCTGGTGGATCGGCGACTACGCCGCGCTGGTCACGCTGGCGCCGGTCCTGGCGCTGGTGCTGCGGAAGGTAGGCGGCGATGCCGGCGTGCGGCGGTTCCCGCCGTTCGAATGGGGCGGCTGGCGCCTGCGCCGCTCGGCGGCCTCGAAGCTGGCGCTGTTGTTCGCGGTCACGCTGGCCATCCTGCTGGGCTACCTGGAGCTGTCGAACAGCCGCGCCCTGCTGGTGATGCTGGTGTTGCCGGTGGTGCTGCAGCTGTGGATCGTGCACACCGGATCCTTGGCCAGCGCCCAGCTGGGCCTGCTGGGCTTCAGCCTGCTCACGGTAGGCGCGGCGGCGGGCTTCAATGTCGGCGACAATGCGCTGGTGCTGCAGTTCGCGGCCATCAGCCTGGCCGCCAACACCTATCTCAGCCTGGCGGCGCCTGCGCTTTACGCGGCCAACGAGCGCCTGCGCAACCAGGTCAGCCATGACGGCCTCACTGGCGCACTCAGCCGCGCGCACTTCGAAGACCGCGTGGCGATCGAACTGGCCGGCCCGCTTCGCCGCAACCAGCCCGCCGCGATCGTGATGCTCGACCTCGATGGCCTGAAGGCGCTCAACGACACCCACGGCCACGCCGCGGGCGACCTGGCGCTGCGCGAGCTGGTGGTGCGCAGCAAGGCTTGCCTTGGCCCCGACGATTTCATGGCGCGCCTGAGCGGCGACGAGTTCGCCATCTTCCTGCCCGAAGCGGACGACCTGCATGCGCGCGAGGTCGTCGCAGCCATCCGCCAGCGGCTGGCGGCCGAACCGCTGCAGCCGCAGGGCTTCCACGTCGCCGCGAGCTTCGGCATTGCCACCGCCCCGCGCGATGGCGTGGCCCTGTCGCCGCTGCTGCAGGCCGCCGACGCGGCGATGTACGCCGACAAGCGCGCGCGCCGCTAGGGCAGGAGGCGCATGACCAACCACGCCGGCACGCCGACGAAGTAAATCAGTTTCGCAGCCCATGACAGCACGCGCCGGATCGCGGCAGCGCGTGGCGTGCCCGCCGCCAGCCCAATCACCGTGCCGATCTCGATGCCTATCCGCAGCATTGCCCCGAACAGCATCAACCCCAGCGCCCACGACGCCCACCACACCAGCAGCCCCAGCAGCCACGCACCTAACCCGTACGTGTAGGCCTCGCCAAAAAACCCGCCGAAGGTGATGACCTGGTGCAGCCGGAACGCCACCAGCGCCGGCAGCAGCGGGAATGCGACGAACTTGACCACCGCGTGGTCCAGCCACCCGCCGCCTGTCGCCGCGCGCACGGTGGCCAGCCGGGCGGCGAACCCGTCGGCCGGCGCGAGCGGCGCGCCGGCGGCG
>NZ_JALHQI010000100.1 GCF_022842045.1 Arenimonas sp.
CGAAGCGGGCGTCGAAGGCGGTGCGCAGTGCGGCCAGTTCGGCGCGCGCCTGTTCGGCGGCCGGGCCGGGCAGGTAGTCGATGCGCTGCAGCTCGGCCAGCGCGTTGGACAACACGCGCAGGCCGCGGCGGGCGCTCGCCTCGGGCTCGGTGACCCAGCGGGCGGCGCCGGCGCGGGCCCCGTGCTGCCATGCGGCGTAGGCCTCGCCGCGGTCGAAGAGGGCGGCGAACTCGCGCTGCTGCGCCTCGTCGCGTGCCGCCGTGCGCAGCAGCGTGGCGCTGCCGCCGTGCGCGCGCACCTCGTCGGCCAGTGGCTCGAACAGCGCCTCGTGCGCGGTGGGCAGCAGGTAGGCCCCGTCGCGCAGCGCGCCGCAGCCGAGCCCCTTCAGCGCCCGCCAGATGCGCAGGCGCACGGCGTTGGGCTGGGTCGGCAGCGTGAGCAGGAGCAGGGACCACATGGATGTAGCTTAGCCTACGGGATATGAAATATCTACTACGTCACTCATCCGACGGCTTGTGGCCGTGCATCCCCGCGCGCGACCGCTCTGGGCGTCGCCGGGCCGGTTGCGGTCGAGGTTCGACGACGCCGTGGCGCTCGCGCTCCGGTGCGCCTCGCGGCGACGGCGCCGTAGCATCGGGCCCTCTCGACGCCACGGCATCGGGTGGAATCACCGGCCGACGCACGACCCGGACGCGGCGCCGCCCGGACACGAAACTCGGAGACAACGCGCGATGAAACCCTTGCCCAGAAGAAGCCTGCCCGCCCGTTTGATGCTGCCGCTGCTGCTGGCCGCCGCCGGCCTGCCCGCGGCGGCCCAGGGCACCTGGCCGGACAAGCCGCTGACGATGATCGTGCCCTTCCCGCCGGGCGGCGTGGCCGACACGGTGGCGCGGCCGGTGGCCGAGGCGCTTTCGCGCGAGCTGAAGCAGCCGGTGGTGGTGCAGAACCGTGCCGGCGCCGGCGGTGCGCTGGGCATCGGCGAGGCCTCGAAGGCGGCGGCCGACGGGTACACGCTGCTGCTCTCGCTGAGCTCGATCTCGATCCTGCCCGAGGCCGACGTGGTCTACGGGCGCAAGCCCGTCTACACGCTCGACCAGTTCGTGCCCATCGCCCGCTTCACCGCCGACCCGACGGTGCTGGTGGTGCGCGCCGATGCGCCGTGGAAGACGCTCGCCGAGTTCCTCGAGGCGATGAAGAAAAAGCCCGGCGGCTTCAACTACGGCAGCTCGGGCAACTACGGCACCATGCACGTGCCGATGGAGATGCTGAAGTCGAGCGCCGGCTTCCGCATGGTCCACATCCCCTACACGGGCGCCGGGCCGGCGGTGCTGGCGCTGCTGGGCGGGCAGGTGGATGCGGTGGCCAGCGGCCCGGCCACCGTGGTGGCGCACATCAAGGCGGGCAAGCTGCGCGCGCTGGCGCACTGGGGCGACAAGCCGCTCGCCTCGTTGCCCGAGGTGCCGAGCCTCAGGCAGGCGGGGCAGCCGGTGCAGTTTGCGCAGTGGTCGGCGCTCTTCGTGCAGGCGGGCACGCCGCCGGCGGTGGTGCAGCGCCTGCGCGAGGCGGCGCGCAAGGTGGCTGCCGACCCCGCGGTGGTGGGCACCATCGGCCGGGCCGGCAGCCCGATCGAGTATCTTGATGCGCCCGATTTCACCGCCTACTGGGCGGCCGACGCGAAGGTGATGACCGAGGCCGTGCGGAAGATCGGAAAGCTCGATTGAACCCGAGCCTGCAGCCTCCGGGCGCGAAGGAGGGCGCAGGGAGAGCCGGCGCCGAAGCGGAGGTCAAGGGCGCCGAGGCTGCCGAGGCCGCCGCTGCCGCCGAGGTGCCCGCCTCGCCCTTCGCGGCGCGGGTCACGATGGCGCTGCTGCTGGTGGCCAGCTGTCTCGGCCTGGCGTGGATCCTGGTCCCGTTCTACGCCGCCATCCTGTGGGGCGTCATCATCGCCACGATGTCGTCGCCGTTGTACGCGCGCCTGCTGCCGCGCCTGAAGCAGCGGCGCAACCTGACGGCGGCCCTGGTGCTGATGGTGGTGCTCGTGGCTGGCGTCTTCCCGCTGGCCCTGCTGAGTGCCTCGCTGGCGCGCGAGGCGACGCAGATCTACGAGCTCATCGACTCCGGTGCCTGGGATCCCGCGGTCTACATCCGCGGCCTCTTCGACGCGCTGCCGGCGTGGCTCGGGGCGCTGTTCGACCGCTTCGGCCTGGTGGACTTCGACACGCTGCAGCGCCGCCTCGTCGCCGCCGCCGCACAGGGCACGCAGGCCATCGCGTCGCAGGCCCTGGCCATCGGGCTGGACACGTTCGACTTCGTGATGAGCCTGTTCATCGCGCTGTACCTGGCATTCTTCCTGGTCCGCGATGGCAGCGGCCTGGCGCGCACGGTCGGCAGTGCCATCCCGCTGGCCGCGGTGCACAAGCGCGAGCTCATCGCCAAGTTCGTGGCCGTGGTGCGCGCCACCATCAAGGGCAGCCTGCTGGTGGCCGCCATCCAGGGCGCGCTCGGTGGCCTCGCCTTCTGGGCGCTGGGCGTGGGCGGCGCCTTGATCTGGGGCGTGGTCATGGCCTTTCTGGCCCTCGTGCCGCTGGTCGGCGCGACCTTGGTGTGGCTGCCCGTGGCCGCCTACTTCCTGCTCGTCGGCGCCTTCTGGAAGGCCGGGGCGCTGCTGGTCTTCGGGGCGCTCGTCATCGGCTCGATCGACAACCTGCTGCGTCCCATGCTCGTGGGCCGCGACACGCGCCTGCCGGACTACGTGGTGATGATCACCACGCTGGGCGGCATCTCGGTGTTCGGCATCAACGGCGTCGTCATCGGCCCGGCCATCGCGGCCATGTTCGTGGCCGTGTGGCACATCGTCATGGAAGCTCCGCCGGCCGGCAAGCCGTAGCGGCGCTTCGGAGCGGTGCCGGGCGGCCCGCTACAGCCGTCCCATCAGCAGGAGCACGATCACGATCAGCAGCACCACGCCCAGCACGCCGCTGGGCGCGTAGCCCCAGCTCCTGCTGTGCGGCCAAGTGGGAATCACGCCGACAAGCATGAGGATCAAGACGATCAGCAGGATGGTTCCCAAGCCCATGGCAAATGCTCCTTGAAGTGTTGTCTGCGAAGTCACGCTCGGGGCGGCACGACCACGGCGTTCAATCTAGGTACATCGCGCATGGTGTTCTGTGCGCTGCCGAACACAGCGGGCGACGTGGCCAACGCGCCGGCGCGAAAGGGCCCTGGACCATTGAGCCCGCGCAACGCCGCGCGCGAACCTCGGTTCAGCATCTCGTCGCGACGCGCTCATCCATTCGGAAGTGGCATCGCGAACGCCGCGCCGTTTCGCGCGGGCAGAGTGCGAAGGGAATGGAAGTGATGCGATCTCCCACAAGACACCCGCGTGCAACGCGGAATGCGGCGGCATGGCTGCTCGCCGCCGCCTGTGGCTTGGCCGTGGCGACGCCCGCCTGGTCGATGCAGGCAGGCAAGACGGCGCAAGGCTACGAGTTCACCACCGGCGGTGTCTCGACCGAGGAGCTGGTTTCGCTGCACGCGGAGCGTGCCAAGTTCAACCTGTGGATCGTGACGGCCGCACTCGGCTCGGGTGCTCACCTGGCCGACGTGCGCGTCGTCATCCGCGACCAGGGTGGCAAGGTGGCCTTCGAGGGCAACCTGCACGGCCCGTGGCTCTTCATCAGCCTGCCGCTGGGGCGCTACGAGATCGAGGCCTCGATCGGCAACGAAAAGCACAAGAGCGTCACGACGATCCACCAGGGCGACCTGCACCAGGCCTTCTTCTACTTCGCGACCGGCGACGGGCTGTCGCCGGGGAACCGGTCGCCGTTCCCGGGCAGCCCATACGCCGGGAAGAAGCCTTGAGGGCTTGAGGGCCCGACGGCCGCGGCGCGGCCGTCGTGGCCTCACGCGACGGCCGACTCCGGCCGCAGGCGCCGGCACTCCTTGGCGACGACCGCATAACACTCGCAGGTGCGCTGGGCGAGACGAGGCCGGTCGAGGACGGCCACGTGCCCGCGCGAGCAAGCGACCACGCCATCGTCCTGCAGGCGGCCCAGGACCTCGGTCACGCCTTCGCGGCGCGCGCCCAGCATGCAGGCGACGAGCCCATGCGTGATGGCCATGTCGGCGCCGCCGCGGTCCGCGCTCATCAGGAGCCAACGGCACACCCGCTGTTCGAGTGAGTGGTGGCGGCTGCACACGGCCGTTTGCCCCACCTGTGCGATGCGCTCCATGGCACTGCGCAGCAGCAGGCGCTGCGCCGGGCCGGGCTGGGCCAGCGCCTCCTCGATGAGGTCGGCGGGTGCGCGGTAGGCCACCCCGGCGGCCCGCACCTCGGCGCGCAGCGGCGTGGAGCCGCCGCCCAGGATCAGGGCCATGCCGACCATGCTGTCGTTGCCGACCACGGCGACTTCCATCGAATGGCCGTCTTCGGTGCCGGACAGCATGGCGACGATGGCGGAGGTGGGGAAGTACACGTGCCGCTCCGTCACGCCAGGCCGCGCGACGACCTGGCCCAGCGCGAGGTCGACCCTCGCCAACTGCGGCAGCCACTTCCGCAGCGCGTCATCGGGCAGCGCGGCAAGGACCTGATTGGACCGCGGATCGTCGTGCGCCTTCATCTCCCAACTCCTTCTGCTGGCCCCGCGGTGCGGGTCGGAGCGCCGCTTGTAGGGCGCCGCCACCACCTCGGAAATGAGCCAGATCAATGCGGGCGATTCGAGGCGGCTGTGTGCGCGAGCGCACAGACCGTGGCCGACCCGATGCCTAGATTCCCTTCGCCATCGAAACGGCTGGTGCATTCGGCCGACGCGGTGGTGCCGTGCGCAATGGTGCGCTGGCGTTCGTTCAACGGAGGCGAAGCACATGAACTGGGATCAGATCAAGGGCAACTGGAAGCAGGTGACCGGCAAGGCCAAGGAGCAGTGGGGCAAGCTCACCGACGACGACCTCGACGTCGTCGCGGGCCGCCGCGAGCAGCTCGCAGGCAAGATCCAGGAGCGCTACGGCGTTGCCAAGGAAGAGGCCGAAAGCCAGATCGTCGCCTGGGAGCGCAAGGCGAGCGACGCCTGGTTCAGCACCAAGAAGCCCGGCGCCTGAGTGCGCTGCGAGTCGGGAGACGAGCCGTGAACGGATCTAAAGTGGTCGCCCTCGTGCTGATCGTCGCCGGTGTCCTGGCGCTGATGTACGGTGGGTTCAGCTACACCAAGGACACGCAGAAGGCCAAGCTGGGGCCGATCGAGCTTTCCGTGAAGGAGCGCGAAACGGTGAACGTGCCGGTCTGGGCCGGCGTCGGTGCCATCGTCATCGGCGGCCTGCTCTTCGCCTTCGGCGGCAGCCGGCGATAGGGCCGTTGCGGGAACCCACGCACCCACGCACCCGCGCGCCAGCTTCGCGCGCGGTGGCCGTCGCCCCCTCGGGGCGTCGCGGGCCGCGCCGATCACGGCACCGGAATGGCGTACCAGAGGGCGGCGAGAAAGTGGCAGGCGCTCCCGCCCATGACGAACAGGTGCCAGACGAAGTGCACGTACCGGCCTCGCGAGTCGAACAGGTAGACCAGCGCCCCGGCGGTGTACGACACGCCACCGGCCACCAGCCAGGCGATGCCGTTGGCCGGCATGCGCTCGACCAACGGCACGATGGCCACCAGCACCATCCAGCCCATGGCCACGTACAGGCCCGTGGACCACAGCGGATGCTTGAGCCGGTTCAGCAGCTTGGCCGCCATGCCCAGCACGGCCGCGCACCAGAGCACACCGAAGAGCGACCAGCCCCAGGCGCCGCGCAACTGGCCGAACAGGAAGGGCGTGTAGCTGCCGGCGATGAAGAGGTAGATCGAGGCGTGGTCGAGCCGGTGCAGCCGCTGCTTGGCGATGCCGTGGGGCAGGGCGTGGTAGAGCGTCGAGACCGCGTACAGCCACAACATCGACACGGCAAAGAGGCTGGCCGCGACGACGTCGGCCGCACGGCCGTGCCGCCAGGCCGAGCCGACGAGCACGGGCAGCGCGATCACCGACAGCGCGATGGCGATGCCGTGGCTGGCTGCGTTGGCGAGTTCCTCGCCGCGGGTCTGCAGGCGCGGTGCCGAGCGTGGGCGAGGGCGCGGGGCTGGCGGCGCTGCATCGGCGCGCCCCGACGCGGATGCGAACGGTGTCGAACTCATGCGCTGTGGGTTCCCTGGGGAGTGAACGTCCAGGTGCTCTAGCGCGTTTCGGCGCCGGTGGCCCAGTGGGCGGGTCGGCCGGTGGCCGCCGTCACTGCAGACCCAGGATGCCCGGCGTCAGCGGTGGCGAGCCAGGCACCCGCGGTGACGCTCCAGCGCCGCAGGCAATCGAGCAGTGCCTGCTCTTCGCAGGGCTTTTGCAGCACGCCGTCGAACTCGCATGCCTGCAGTCGCTGTGCATCGAGCTGGGTGCTGGCGGTGAAGGCCACGATCGGCAGTCGCGCACGGCCGAGTTCGCGCTCGAGCCGCCTGATCTGGCGGGTCGCCCCGAAGCCGTCGAGCAGCGGCATCTGCAGGTCCATGAGCACGAGGTCCAGGGGGAGCTCGAGCGCCAGCGCCACGGCCTCGGCACCATCCGCCGCCAGCAGCGGCGTGATGCCTCGGTCCTCGAGCATCGCCGTGGCCAGCAAGAGATTGACGGGGTTGTCGTCGACGACCAGGATGCCGGGCGGCCGCGGTGGCCCGCTGGCGCCCGGGCGCTGCCCGGGGAGAAGCGCATGCGGCTCGGTGGGCCGACGGTCGGGATCGTCGGCCTCCGTTGCTATCCAGGCGTGCAACTGCCGCAGGTGGCGCCCGATCCAGCCGGGCGCCGCCACAGGTTCGCTCGTGGAGGCCATGACTTGCCTAGCGCTAGAACGGATGGGATATCGTGGGCCCGCGCTTGGACTCCGTCCGTGCGCTGGCGAACAGAGGCCCTGTCGTCCGGGCCTGAATCGATGACACCCGCCTCGAACCCTCGCCTGAACCACCTGCTCGCGGGGTTGCCGCGCGAGGATCGGCGCGAGGGCGCCACCGAGGCCGCCCTCAAGCTGCAGCGCGCCGGTGTGATCCGCTACGCGCGCGGGCACACCTCGGCGCTCGACCGCGGGGCGCTGGAGCGCCGCGCCTGCGAGTGCTATGGGGTGGTGCGCAGGGAATTACCTGCGCCTGCTGCCCGACCGGGTCGCGAGCTAGCGGACCCGGCCGCCGGCCACCGCGTCGCCGGCGCGCGACAGCACGAGCAGGAACTGCTGGCCGGCCGCGGCCGGCTCGGCGGCGATGTGCGCCTGCACGAGGTGCTGCACGCCTTCCTTCGCGATGAGGTGCAGCGTCGGCAGGGCCACGGCCTTGCCTTCGGCGGTGTGCGTCAAGCCCTGGCGCACCGCGCGTTGGCACTCCGGCGTCAGATAGGCGTCGAGTGCCTGGCCGATGGCCTCATCGCGGCCGACGCCGAGCATGGTGGCGCCCGTGCGGTTGAGGTCGTGCACGACGAGCGCGCGGTCGACGGTGAAACAACCCACCGGCAAGGCATCGTAGCGGTCGATCTGCCGTTGCAGCGCGGTCTCGAGCTCGGCGCGTGACTCGCTCAGGGCCTCGGCCTGCAGGTCGACCTCGACCTGGTGCACTTGCAACTCGTGCAGCAACGCCAGCGCGTCGGCGGCCGTTTCTGGCGAGGCCGCCAGGTCGTGCAGGACCGCCAGCGCGCCGGAGGCACTGACCGGCTCGCCCTGCGCACCGACGATGCCGCCCAGCCGCGAGGCCGCCCGCAGGCGCAGGTCCGCAAGGTGTTGCGGCGTGATCGGCGTGATGGGGGGGGCGTTGCGCACGGCAGGCATGGCGGGCTCTCTGCAGCAAGGCTGCGGCCGGCCCACTCTACGCCTTATCTAGGGCTTGCGCAGGCGCGACTCGAGCTCTTTCGCGATCGTGATGTCGACGAAGGTGATCACCGCGCCCTGGATGATGTTGGCCAGCGTCCGGTACGGCATGATGCGCACCGAGTACCAGCGCCCGTCGGTGGTGGCGATCTGCTTCTCGCAGAACGCCAGCGTGCGCAGCGTCTCCTGCACGTCGGCGAACAGCTCCGGGTAGACCAGCGTCGTGGCCAGCTCGCTCAGCGGCCGGCCGATGTCGCCCTCCCGCAGGTGCACCACGCGCGCGATCTTCTCGGTGAAGCGGCGCACGTTGAGGTGGTTGTCGAGGAACAGCGTGGCGATCTCGGTGCTGTTGAGCAGGTTCTGCATGTCGCTTTGCGCGAG
>NZ_JALHQI010000101.1 GCF_022842045.1 Arenimonas sp.
GGATGGCCTGCCGCCGCCGCTCAGGCCCGCGCCCGAGCACGCCGAGGGCCCGCTGCGCCTGCTGCCGCTGCTGGTGCGCGGCGATCCGGCCGCCGTGGCCGAGGTCGGCGAGCGCATGGAGCAGGTGCTGCTGGACACCGGCATGGCCGGCGCCGACACCGCGCTGCTGGCGCAGGACGGCTTCGGTGCCGCGGTCGAGCACGCCCGCCTGCTGACCCTCAACGACCTGGCCGCGATGATGGCGATGCAGTACGACCACGCTGGCCTGGGCCCGCTGTGGCCGCTGGTCGAGGCCGCGCTGCTGGCGCCGGACAGCGAGCAGTGGCTGGATGCCCCGCCCGAACCGCTGGCGCGCTACGCCGGTGGCGAGGTGCGGCTGGCCATGCTCGACGCCGACGCCTGGGCCGAGGGCGGCTTCGCGCCCGCGGGCGCCGATGCGGCGGCGCTGGGGCGCGCGTTCGAGCGCTTCCAGATGCGCCAGCGGCAGTTCGCCGCGGTGCTGGGCGCGCACGCAATCCCGGTCACCTTCGACCACTGCCCGGCCGGGCAGGATCCGCGCGCGGTGCTCTCAGCCTGAATCAGGGCCACGGCTTCACGCGGCGGCGGTGGTTGCCGGGGGGGACATTGCGGAACAATGCCCGGTCTCCCGGAGTCCCGCCGATGCCCCTGTTTCGAATCCTCGCCCTGTCCTGCCTGATCGCCAGCGCCCCGTTTGCTCGCGCGTCCGAAGTCCCCGGTGGCAGCCCGGAAGTGAACCCGGCCCCGTTCGCGGCATCGACGGACGTGGCCAATGGGGCGGTGGCGACGTCCTGCGGCCAGCGCGCCGAAGGCGACACGCGGCCGCGGGTGGGCCTGGTGCTCGGCGGCGGCGGCGCCCGCGGCTTCGCGCACGTGGCGGTGCTCAAGGAGCTTGAACGGCAGCGCATCCCCGTGGACTGCATCGCCGGCACCAGCATGGGCGCGATCGTCGGCGGGTTGTACGCCTCGGGCATGAGCGCGGTCGAGCTCGAGAAGCAGATGCGGGCGATGGACTGGGGCAGCATGTTCGTGGACCGCCTGGAGCGGCCGCAGCGCTCCTTCCGCCGCAAGCGCGACGACGACCTGGCGCTGGTGGCCGGCAAGCCCGGCATCGGCAACGAGGGCATCAAGATCGCGCCCGGCGTGCTTTCCGGCGAACGCGCGCTGCTGCTGCTCGAGGCGCTGACCCAACCGGTAGCCACGCGCGAGGACTTCGACGCGCTGCCGATTCCCTTCCGCGCCGTGGCCACCGACCTCAATTCCGGCCAGCCCGTGGTGATCGGCTCGGGCAACCTGGCGCTGGCCATGCGCGCCAGCATGTCCATCCCCGGCATCTTCAAGCCGGTGGTGATCGGCGACCAGGTGCTGGTGGACGGCGGCCTGGCCAACCAGGTGCCGGTGGACGTGGTGCGGGCGATGGGCGCCGACATCGTGATCGCGGTGGACGTGAGCACGCCGCTGTCCAAGCTCGACGAGGGCGCCAGCCTGTTCTCCATCGTCGACCAGATCAGCGGCTTCATGACGGTGGGCAGCGCGCGTGCGCAAACCGGCACGCTGGGTCCGCGCGACCTGCTGGTGCGGCCGCCGCTGGGCGGCGAGGTCTCGACCTCCGACTTCGCGAAGATCGAGCTGGCGATGGAGCTGGGCGAGCGCGGCATCGAGGAGCTGCGCCCGCGGCTCGCGGCGCTGGCGCTGCCGGCCGAAACCTACGACGCGGCGATGGCCACCCGCGACCAGCCCGCGCGCGAGGCGCCGGTGGTCGACTTCGTGCGCCTGGACAACCGCAGCCGCTACGCCGATGCCTTCCTGCTGGCGCGGCTGGACATCGCGCCCGGCCAGCCGCTGGACACCGCGCGCCTGCAGCGCAACCTGCAGCGCATCTACGGCCTGGACACCATGGACCTGGTGATCTACGACCTGATCGAGGAAGACGGCCGCACCGGCGTGGTGGTGCGCGTGGTGCCGCACAGCTACGGCCCGAACTACCTCGAGACCGGCCTGAGCCTGTACTCCGACTTCAGCGGCGATTTCTTCGTGAACCTGCGCGCCGGCGTGCTGCGCGCGCCGGTGAACGAGAGCGGCGGCGAAGTGCGCGGCCTGCTGCAGCTGGGCGACGAGCCCGGCCTGCTGATGGACTGGTACCAGCCGCTGGGTGCCGACAGCGACTACTTCACCGTGCTGCAGCTCAGCGCCGAGAGCCCGAAGTTCACCCTGTTCAACGACGACGGCGATCGCATCGCGAACTTCCGCGCGCCCAACTGGGGCGGCGAGATCGGACTGGGCCGCGAGTTCGGAAACTTCGGTGCGGCCGTGCTGGGGGTGCGCCGCCGGTTCGGCACCGCGAAGCCGGAACTGCTCGATCCGTCGTTCGAGGAGCTTGACTACGACCTCGGCGAGGCCGAGTTCGCGCTCACCTACGACCGCATCGACAGCACCTACCTGCCGCGGGCGGGAACCTACGCGGTGTTCAGCCAGGTGGCCTCGCGCGAGAGCCTGGGCGCGGATGGTGATTTCGACCAGTCCAACTTCGACATCATCCACGCGCGTGCCATCGGCAAGCACTCGGGCTTCGCCGGCCTGCGCTACCACGTATCGAGCAGCGACCTGATCCCGATCCAGAGCCAGTTCCGCCTCGGCGGCCTGACCCGTTTCGCCGGCTACCGCCCGAACGAACGGCTGGTGGACAACTACGCCCTGGTCTACGGCGGCTACACCTACGAGCTGGGCCGCGTGCTGAGCCGGCCGGCGGTGCTGGGCACCACGCTCGAGTACGGCCGCACCTGGGCCACCGGCGCCGACCTTGATGGCGCCGAGGGCGAACTGCACGGCAGCGTCTACTTCGGCTTCGACTCCTGGCTGGGCCCGCTGCAGCTTGGCTACGGCCTGCGCCAGGGCGGCGACGGCATCTTCCTGCTCGAACTGGGCCGCCCGCGCTGAGCCCTCAGCGCGCCGCGCGGCCCCAGTAGCCCAGCTCGCGGCGGATCTGCAGGCCGCGGTACAGCGACGACAGCGGCTTGCGCCTCAGCACGCCCAGTTCACCCGCCAGCAGCGCCTCGGTGGCGGCGATGACGCGCTCGCTGGCGCGGCCGTCGCGGGCGGGGTGGATGGCGTCGGCATAGTCGGCGATGGACTGCACCAGCGACGGCGTCGGCGCGAAGGCGCGCTCGAGCTGCGAGCGCAGGTCTTCGGGCCGGTCGAAGTCGAGCATGTGCGGCTTCGGCGCGCGGTTGCGGAAGGTGACCACCGGCTTGCGCTGCACCGCGAACTCGGAGACCACCGAGGTGGTGTCGGCCACCAGCACGTCGGCGGCGCGCTGGGCGGCGATGAGCTGCTCGGTCTCGACGAACACGGCGCTGTCGCCGGCCAGCGCGCGGTAGCGTGCGAACAGGTCCGGCGCGCACTTCGGGTGCAGGGTCAGGATCCAGAAGCGATCGCCGCGCGCGATCTCGGCGGCGATGGCGTCGGCCAGGTGCGGCGCCGCGCTCAGCCGTTCGGTGAAGGTGGACGCGAACATGACCACCGGCCGTCCGCTGGCGCGCAGCCGCAGCGCGCGCGCCTCGGCATCCTCGTCGCGGAACAGCGGGTCGAGCTTGGGCCAGCCGGTCTCGACCACGGCGAAGTGGCCCTGCTCGCGCGCCATGGCTTCGAAGGGCGCGGTGGTCAGCGGCCCCTGCGTGCAGTAAAGGTCGAACAGCCCGCGCACGCGGAAATGGCCGCGGTGGTCGGCGCGCTTCTCGACGTTGAAGCCGTGGAAGAGCTGCACCTTGGCGCCGGACACGAAGGTGGGCACGGTATTGGCGGCACTGAACACCGCGCGCGGCCGCAGGGCCACCGCGGCGCGCACGTCGACCGGGCGCACCGGCGCCGGCAGCGTGGCGCCCGCGGCGCCGGCCACGAACAGGCTGCTGACGCCGTGCCCGGCGGCTTGCAGCGCGCTCGCCAGCGGCCCCAGAATGGGCAGCGCATAGCGCTCCGTCGCGAACAGCAGGTATTCCGCCATCAACGCCTCCCCGGCTACGTCGCCGCGCCTCTCGGCCTGCATTATCACGTTCAACGAGGCCGGCCGCCTAGCCGACTGCCTGGACTCGCTGGCGTTCTGCGACGAGATCATCGTGGTGGACTCGCATTCCACCGACGCCACCGTGGCGATCGCCGAGGCCCGGGGCGCCCGGGTGTTCCTGCGCAAGTTCGAAGGTTTCCGCAGCCAGAAGCAGTTCGCGGTCGAACAGGCCGCGCACGACTGGGTGCTGTGCCTGGACGCCGACGAGCGCGTCAGCCCCGCGCTGCGCGACGCCATCCTGGCCGCGCGCGACACCGGCTTCAACGGCGCGGCCGGCTACCGGTTCGCGCGCCTGTCCGACTACTTCGGCCGCTTCCTGCGCCATGGCAACGCCTATCCCGACCGCGTGCTGCGCCTGTTCGACCGCCGGCGCGGCGGCTGGCGAGGCAGCCGCGAGATCCATGAAGCGGCCAGCGTCGATGGCCCGGTGCAGACGCTGGCCGGCGACCTGATCCACTACCCGTACCGCTCGCTCGAGCAGCAGCTGGCCAAGACCCAGAAGTACGCGCGCATGATGGCCGAGCACGAGTTCGCCCGCGGCAACCGCGCCTCGCTCGCGAAGCTGGTGCTGGCGCCGGCCTGGCGCTTCTGGCGCGGCTACCTGCTGCGCGGCGGTTTCCTGGACGGCTGGCACGGCCTGGTCTACGCCTACGTCCGCGCCAACTACGTGCGCCAGAAGACCGTGATGCTCTGGCTCCTCCAGAACAACCAGCCCGTCGCCGACCCTGTAGGAGGGCCTTCAGGCCCGAACCCCACGCCCCCCGTGGGAGGGATTTCAATCCCGACCCCGCCGCCCCAGGACCCCTGACATGTGCGGCATCGCCGGCGCCTGGCTCCCCGACGCGCGCGATTCGGAAGATTCGCTGCTCGCCCTCGGCCGTCGCCTCGGCTCGGCGATTGCACACCGCGGACCTGACGACGCCGGCGCCTGGGCCGAGCCCGCCGCCGGCCTGGTGCTCGCGCACCAGCGCCTGGCCATCGTCGACCTCAGCCCCGAAGGGCACCAGCCGATGGCCTCGGCCGACGGCCGCTGGATGATCGCGTTCAACGGCGAAATCTATGACCACGCGGCGATCCGCGCCGAGCTGGTCGCGCTCGGCCACGGCTTCCGCGGCCGCTCCGACACCGAAGTGCTGCTGGCCGCGATTTCGCAATGGGGCGTGGAAGGTGCGCTGGCGCGCGGCAACGGCATGCTCGCCTTCGCGGCCTGGGACCGGCGCGAACGGACGCTGTGGCTGGCGCGCGACCGGCTCGGGAAGAAGCCGCTCTACTACGGGCTGATCGACGGGCGCCTTGTGTTCGGCAGTGAGCTGGCCGCGCTCCGGGCGCTGCCCGGCTTCCGCGCCGAAGTCGACCCCGACGCGTTGGCGCTGCTGCTGCGCCTGGACTACATCCCCGCCCCGCATTCGATCCTGCGCGGCGTGCGCAAGCTGCCCGCAGGCCATCTGCTGAGGCTCGATGCGGCGGCCCTGGCCTCTGCCACGCTGCCGGCGCCGCGCGGTTGGTGGAGCGCGCTGGGCACGCAGCGCGCCGCGATCGCCCGCGGCTTCGACGGCGACGAGGCCGCTGCACTGGACCAGCTGGACGTCCTGCTGCGCGATGCCACCGCGCTTCGCATGGAGGCCGACGTGCCGCTGGGCAGCTTCCTCTCCGGCGGCACCGACTCCTCGCTGGTCACCGCGCTGATGCAGGCGCAGTCTTCGCAGCCCGTGCGCACGTTCTCCATCGGCTTTGACAATGCCGTGCACGACGAGAGCGAGCAGGCCGCCGCGGTCGCCGCCCACCTCGGCACCGCCCACACGCCGCTGCACGTGGACGGCCGCGCCGCGCTGGACCTCGTGCCCGAACTGCCGCGGCTGTTCGACGAGCCCTTCGCCGACTCTTCGCAGATCCCGACCACGCTGCTGTGCCGCCTGACGCGCCGGCACGTCACCGTGGCGCTGTCGGGCGACGGCGGCGACGAGCTCTTCTTCGGCTACCGCCGCTACGCCCGCACGCTGAAGAACGACGCGCTGCTGCGCCGACTGCCGCGCAAAGCCCTGGCGAAGCTGGCAGGCAATCCCGGCGAGCGAGCGCGCCTGGGTGGCCTGGCCGCGCTGCGCGCCGAGCTGGCCACCGGCGACCTGCAGGGCCTGGCCCGGCATCGCGTCAGCCACTGGAAGGACCCCGAGGCCGTGGTGATCGGCGCGCGCCGCCTCGCGACGGCCTACGACGACCCGCATGCGATGCCCGGCGCCGGCACGGCCGGCGACGCGCTGATGGCGCTCGACACCGCCTGCTACCTCCCCGAGGACATCCTCACCAAGGTCGACCGCGCCAGCATGTCGGTGGCACTGGAAGCGCGCGCGCCGCTGCTCGACTACCGCGTGGCGGACTTCGCGTGGTCGCTGCCGATGGCGATGAAGTACCGCGATGGCGAACTCAAGGTGCTGCCCAAGCGCCTGCTCGAGCGCTACCTGCCGCGCGAGATGGTGTATCGAAGCAAGGCCGGCTTCGGCGCTCCCGTCGGTGACTGGCTCCGCGGGCCGCTGCGCGAGTGGGCCGAGGCCCAGCTTTCCGAGCAGCGCCTGCGCGAGGAAGGACACTTCGAACCGGCGCCGATCCGCGCGCTGTGGAGCGAGTTCCAAGGTGGCGAGCGCAAGTGGCACACGCACCTGTGGGGCGTGCTGATGTTCCAGGCGTGGAAGGACGCGTGGCGTTGAGTCCGCCAATCGCTTTGGACGCGGATCAACGCGGATGGACGCGGATGACAGCGGATTTCTTTTGGCGCGGGCGTTCTCCGCCGGTCAGTCGTCGCCCTGGTCGCTCTTGGCTTCCCGCGAACGGCGGGCACGCAGCATTTCGCGCAGGTCCGGCGGGGCCACGCTGAGCCCCCAGAGCAAGGCGACGGCGTAGGGCATGAGGAGCCCCCCGAGGGGAAGGAGCATGGCCTTCCACAAGGGAACGAGACCGGCATCGAACTGCGCTGCGGCCACGGCCGCGAGGACGATGAAGCCGATGACGGCGAGCGCGTGCAGCATCCTCACGAATTTCCGAGCCCGCTATTCGACAACGGCCGGGCGCGGCTAGGGCAGCGCCGCTTCGTACATCTTGTAGCCGGCGTCCACCATGCCCAGCGACTCGTAGGTGCGCTGGGCGTTGGCGTTGTGGTGCTCGACGTACAGCCGCAGGCCGCAGACGTCGGCGCGGGCCTCGGCGGCCTGCTTCACGTGTGCGTACAGGGCGGCGTACACGCCCTGGCGGCGGTGTTCCGGGGCGACGTACACGCTCTGGATCCACCACCAGTCGCCGTTGCGCCAGTCGCTCCACTCGTAGGTGAGCATCAGGGTGCCGGCGGCTTCGCCCTGGCGTTCGGCGATGAAGTAGCGGCCGCGGCCGGGCTGGTCGAACACCGCGCGGATGCCTTTGCGCACGGTGTCCGGGTCGAGCTTCTTCTGTTCGGTTTCCCAGGCCATGGCGACGGCCCAGCCGGCCATGCGCTCGATGTCGTCGACAGTGGCGTTGCGAATGACGATGTCAGGCATGGGGATTCCCGGGGTCTGGCGGCGCGCCCAGTTTAGCGGGCGCGCGCCAGGCAGGTTGCCCCGGTTTAGTCCGCGGGGCCGGCGTCGGCCGGCGGGGCGTTGACCAGTTCGATCACGCCGCAGGCGATGCGGCCGCCGGCGTTGCCGGTGGGCTGGGTGGTGTAGTCATCGGCCTGTGCGTGCACGATCACGCCCTTGCCGACGATGTCGTTGGCGCCGCCGCTGGCGATCTCGAGCCCGGCCAGGGTCTGGTCGACGACCGCCTCGCCGTTGTCGCCGGCGGTCTGGTTCGGGATGTCGCCGGCGTGGTGCGGGCCGCCGGTGGCGCGGTCGCCGTGGGGCTGCTGGCCCGGATTGAAGTGGCCGCCGGCGCTGGTGGCATCCGGCGCGCTGCAGTCGCCGAACTCATGCACGTGCAGCGCATGCGTGGCGCCCGGCTGCAGGCCCGCCAGCGTGCCGGTCACGCGCACGCCACCGTCGGCGATGTCGAACAGCAGCTCGCCAGTGACGCCGCTGTCGCCCACGGCGGCGAGCGTGGCGCGCGCGGAGGCCGCGAGCTGGGCCTGCGCCGGCGCGGG
>NZ_JALHQI010000102.1 GCF_022842045.1 Arenimonas sp.
CCACGCGCAGCGGCAGCGCGGCCGGGCGGCGGGTGGTGACCGCGACGTCGCCGGCCTCGGTCCGCAGCCAGGCGCCCTCGCCCGCCGCGGCGTGCATCAGCAAGCCGGGCACCGGTGCGTAAACGATACCGAGCACCGGCCGGCCAGCTTCGACCAGCGCGATGTTGACGGTGAACTCACCGTTCTTCTTCACGAACTCGCGGGTGCCGTCCAGCGGATCCACCAGCCAGTGCCGGGTCCACGTGCGCCGCTCGGACCAGGGCATGCCGGCGTCTTCCTCGCTCAGCACCGGGATGTCCGGCGCCAGCGCCTGGAGGCCCGGCACGATGATGCGGTGCGCCGCCAGGTCGGCCTGGGTCAGCGGCGAGGCGTCGTCCTTGTGCTCGACCGCGAAGTCCTGGGCGTAGACGGCGAGGATCGCCGCGCCCGCCTCCACCGCCAGGGCGATGCCGCCCGCGCGCAGTGGGCTCACGCGCGACCCCGCAGCACTTCGCGCACGATGAACAGCGCCGCCAGCGAGCGACCCTCGGAGCAGTCGTCGCGCAGCATCAGGTCGTGCAGCCGGTCCAGGCGCCATGGGATGACCTCGAGCTCCTCGGGCTCGTCGCCCGGCAGCCGTTCGGGGTACAGGTCTTCGGCCAGCACCAGGTGGATCTCGTGGTTCATGTAGGTGGGCGCCAGCGTGATCGCGCGCAGCGCGGTGAGCTTGCGGGCGCCGAAGCCCACTTCCTCCTTCAGCTCGCGGTTGGCGGCCTCGAGCACCGTTTCGCCGGCGTCCATGCGGCCCTTGGGCAGGCCCAGCTCGTAGCGGTGCACGCCGGCGGCGTACTCGCGGACCAGCAGCACATGCTCGGGATCGGGCACCGCGGCGATGATCACCGAGCCATGCCCGCTGCTGAGCGCGCGATGGTAGCGACGGCGCTCGCCGTTGCTGAACTCCAGGTCCAGGTGCTCGCGCCGGGCGCCCTCGGCGCCATGCTCCTCGCGGGCGTGGATGACGGGCAGCGGGCGCGCGCTGGCGGGCGGCGGGGATCGGTCGGCGGGCTCGGACATGCCCCGATTCTAGCCGCTGGGCGTGACGGCTGCGGTGTCCATGGACAGGCCGGGCCGCGGGCCGGATCATTCGCGCATGGATACCGACACCGATAGCACCCGCCGGGCCGAGGCCGACGCCTGGCGCGCGCGCGACCTGGCCGCGGTCTGGCACCCCTGCACGCAGATGAAGGAACACCCCGGCACCCTGCCCCTGGTGCCGATCCGGCGCGGCCGCGGCGCCTGGCTCGAGGGCGTGGACGGCGTGCGCTACCTCGACGCCGTCAGCAGCTGGTGGACCAACCTGTTCGGCCACGCCGAGCCGCGCATCGCCGAGGCCATCGCGGCCCAGGCGCGCGAGCTCGAGCATGTGATCTACGCCGGCTTCTCGCATGCCCCGGGGTTGGCCCTGGCCGAGGCGCTGCTGGCCAAGGCGCCGACGGGCCTGTCGCGGGTGTTCTACGGCGACAACGGCTCGGCCGCGGTCGAGATCGCGCTGAAGATGAGCTTCCACAGCCACGCCAACCGCGGCGAGCCCGGGCGCACGCGCTTCATCGCGCTGGGCAACGGCTACCACGGCGAAACCCTGGGCGCGCTGTCGATGGGCGACATCCCGCTGTATCGCCGGGTGTATGCGCCGCTGCTGCTCGAGCCGCTGTTCGCGCCCTCGCCCGACGCCTACGAGGCCGCGCCCGGCGAGGGCGCCGAGGCCTGCGCGCTGCGCCGCGCCGACGAACTGGCGGCGATCTTCGAGGCGCACCCCGGCCAGGTCTGCGCCCTGATCCTGGAGCCGCTGGTGCAGTGCGCCGGCGGCATGCGCATGCACCACCCGGCCTACCTGCGCCGCGCCCGCGAGATCTGCGATGCCCACGGCGCGCACCTGATCGCCGACGAGATCGCGGTCGGCTTCGGCCGCACCGGTACGCTGTTCGCCTGCGAGCAGGCCGGCGTCTCGCCCGATTTCCTGTGCCTGTCGAAGGGGCTCACCGGCGGCTTCCTGCCGATGTCGGCGGTGCTGACCACCGCCGCGGTTTATGACGCCTTCCTGGACGATTCGCGCGAGCGCGCCTTCCTTCATTCGCACAGCTATACCGGCAATCCGCTGGGCTGCGCGGCCGCACTGGCCTCGCTGGCCATCTTCGACAGCGACGGCGTGCTGGCGCGCAACCGCGGCACCGCCGCGCGCATGGCCGAACTGGCGGCACCGCTGGCGGCGCACCCGAACGTGGCCGAGGTGCGCCAGACCGGCATGATCCTGGCCATCGAGCTGACGGCGGACGGTCCGGGCAAGACGCCCTTCCCCGCCGCCGACCGCCGCGGACTGCGCGCCTACCGGCACGCGATCGAGCGCGGCGTGGTGCTGCGGCCACTGGGCGACATCCTCTACTGGATGCCGCCCTACTGCGTCGGCGAAGAGGAACTCCTGCACCTGGCCGCCGTCACCACCTCGGCCATCCAGGAGGCAACCCGCGCATGAGGACCATCCGCTGCCACGTCGACGCGCCGCTGTCGGTCGGCGCCACCGCCACCCTGTCCGAGACGGCCACCGGCCACCTCGTCCGCGTGCTGCGGCTGGGCGTGGGCGATGCGGTGGTGCTGTTCAACGGCGATGGCCACGACTACGATGCGCGCCTGGTCGCCGTGGGCAAGCGCGGCGCCGAGGCGGAAGTTACCGGCGCGCGCGCGCTGGCGAACGAATCGCCGCTGGCCATCACCCTGGCCCAGGGCGTGGCGCGGGGCGAGAAGATGGACCTGGTCCTGCAGAAAGGCACCGAGCTCGGCGTCGCCGCGTTCGCGCCGATCAACACCGAGCGGACCGAGGTGAAGCTCGACGCCGAGCGCGCAGCCAAGCGCCTGGCGCACTGGCAGGGCGTGCTGGTGGCGGCCTGCGAACAGAGCGGGCGTGCCCGCGTGCCGTCACTGGCCTCGCCCCTGGCGTTGGCGCAGTGGGCCGGCGGCGCGCACGCCGGGCTGAAACTGATGCTGGACCCCGAGGGCGAACTGACGCTGGCGTCCCTGCCGGCCACCGACGCAGTGACACTGGTGGTGGGGCCGGAAGGCGGGCTGTCGGAACGAGACCTGGCCACGCTGCGCGCGGCAGGCTTCAAGGGCCTGCGGCTGGGGCCGCGCATCCTGCGCACCGAGACCGCGGGACTGGCCGCTATCGCGGCCCTCCAATCCCGCCTCGGCGATCTGTAGCCATCAGAATGTAGGAGGGACTTCAGTCCGTTCTACAGCGAGCGGGTATCAGGCGGCGACCTGGGCCTGGTCGAGGGCCTTCTGGATCAGCAGCTCGATGCTCATCAGGTCGGGCACCACGGCCGGGTCATCGTTGAGCGTGACCCGGGAATGCACGCCAAGCGGCAGCTCCTTCATGTCCTGGTTCTCCGCCAGGGCGCTTCGCGACACCGTGACCAGGCGCGGGAAGCCCTGCGACAGCACCGCGAAGAACGGCAGCTTGGGGTTGTTGCCCAGCGCCTTGAGCACGGCGACCTTGGCGCCCATCTGGCCGTCCTCGCCGGACCACCCGGCCAGGCGCGAGAACGACAGCAGCGGCAGGCGCCAGCCGCGCCAGCGGACGCGACCGAGCAGCCATTCGGGGGCGTCGCCCACCGGCTCCGGGTCCGAGTAGGTGATGACCTCGGCGACGCTGGCGTTGGGCAACAGCAGGCGGCCCTGGGTGACGGTGATCAACACGCCTCGGATGTCGCGCTGGGCATTCATGGGTCTACTCCGGATCCTTTGCTTCAGTTCCAGCAATCAATGGTCAGGCGCGCCAGGTCGGCATGGCCGGCCGACACCGCGCCGGCGGCGATGACCTGTTCGGACGCGACCGCGTCGAAGCAGCTGGCCGGGTCCTGGGCAAGGACCACCGCGCCCGCGTCCTTCAGTGCCAGCACCGCCGGCACCACGCTCGGGTCGGCGCCGCTGAGCACCAGCACCACGCTGTCGGCGGCCGGCAGCGCCGCGACGACGTCGACCAGGCCGCTGACGGCCGCGAACTCAAAGCTGTTGTCGTGGTGCGACACGCCCATGCCGGGCTGCAGGACGGCAACGCGGCCCGGGTACGCAAGCTTGCCCGACACCGCCAGTTCGAGCGGCAGGCGGCTGGCTTTCGCAAGTTGGCCAACAAGGCGATCGTGCTTGCCGGTGTCGAGGTGTTGGTAAAGGAGCACCGGGACCGGCAGCGTGGGTGGCAGTGCGGACAGCAGCTGGCGCACCGCGTCGGGGCCACCCAGGCCGGCAAGCACCAGCAGCACGCCGCGATTGGCGGTGTTGCCGTGCATCGAACCCTCGGCCGCGAGGGTGAGCGCGGCTGCGGCGGCGGGAGTGACAAACGCCGGCGCGGGCACCTCGGGCGGCGCGCTCGCGGTGGCGGCGGCATCGTCGCTGTCGTCCATCGGCACCAGCTCAAGCGCACCGAAAATCGAGGCGCCGGCCGTCGGCGCGCCGCTTCCCACCGGCGCGGCCGGCGCCGGCGCGGCCGGTGCCTGGTCGAACGAGCCAAAGTCGGTGGCAAAGTCCGGCTCCTGGGCCACGGCACGCTCATCCTGGGCCTCGAAGGCTTCCAGCTGGGCGGCGAGCGCGGCAACGTCGTCATCGACGCTGTCCGAATGCGCCAGGTCGTCGTCGGTGAAGGACGAGAAGTTCACGGGGCCGCCCTCGAGCTCGACGTCCGCCAGCAGCGGCTCGTCGTTGCCGGCGTCATCGCCGAACGACAGCGGCTCGACCTCGTCCAGGGTCGGCAGCGGCGCGTTCTCGTCCGGCAGGGCCGAGAGGTCGATGTCGAAGCTGCTGGCGTCGAACTCCAGGTCTTCGATGGCGGGTTCGGGCGCGGGCGCCGCGTCGACCGGCGCGTCGACGCGGCCCATGGCCTGCTCGAGGTCGCCGAGATCGAGGTCGAGGTCGATGCCGGCCTCGGGCCCGGGATCCGGCGCGGCCGCCACGGGCTCGGCGGCCAGCGAAGGGTTCGTGGGCACCCACTCGGAAAGGTCGAGCGACTCGGCGGCATAGTCCTCGAGCTTTTCGTGATCCATTTCCTGGGCCGGCGTGCGCGGTGCGCCCGGTTCCATGGACAGGTCCACCACGGGCAGGTGGTCGGCGTCGCTGGGCGCGGGGGGCAGCAGGTCGGAACCAACCAGTTTCGCGGCGAGATGGCGGGCCCAGCGCGCGAGGTCCCAGCCGTCGAGGCCGCGGGTGACCTCGGCGTCGTCGTACATCACATCGATACCGGGCGCGGCCAGCAGATCCTCGAAGCGGTCGAGCGACTCCTCGACCGCAGGCTCCAGGCTGACCAGCACCACGGTGGGCTTCTCGCCGGCCACGGTGCCCGGGTCGAGATCGGCCGGATCGCCTTCCGCGACCAGCTGTGCGCCCAGTTCCGCCAGGGCGCGGCGGAGCTGGTCGCGGGCATCACCGGGGCGGGCCAGCAGGGCGACGCGGACCGGCGACTCAAGCATTGGCGGGCTCCATGCCGAGCATCTCGAACACGTTCCGCATCAGCTCGACTTCCTGGTAGGGCTTGCCGAGGTAGCGGTTCACGCCGATGTCGAAGGCGCGCTGGCGATGTTTGTCGCCGGTACGCGAGGTGATCATGATGATCGGCACGTCCTTCAGGCGCGGGTCCGACTTCATGTTCTGGGCCAGCTCGTAGCCGTCCATGCGCGGCATCTCGATGTCGAGCAGCATCAGGTCGGGCACGCGCTCGGCCATCTTCTCGATGGCGTCGACGCCGTCCTTCGCGGTCAGCACCTCCATGTTGTGGCGCTCGAGCACGCGGCCGGTGACCTTGCGCATCGTGATCGAGTCGTCGACCACCATGACCGCCGGGATGCGGCGGGCGGCCGGGGCCGGCGCGGCCGGCACGAGTTCGATGCTGCGGTCGATGCTGGCCTGGCGGCGCACCAGCGGCGCGACGTCGAGGATCACGACCACACGGCCGTCGCCCATGATGGTGGCGCCGAAGATGCCCGGGATCGAGTTGACCTGCGGACCCACCGGCTTGACCACGATTTCCTTGCTGCCCAGCACCTGGTCGATGCAGATGGCGGCGCGCAGGTCGCCGGAACGGGCGAGCAGCAGCGGCATCTGCAGGCTGTCCTGCGCCTTGGCCGGGGCATGCCCGATCAGGGTGCCCAGGTCGTGGATGGCGTAGGACTCACCGGCGTAGGTGAAGCTGGGGTGCTCGGTGGCGAGCTGCTTGTCGAGCTCGGCGCGGCTCATGCGACCCACGCCCTGCACCGAAGCGATCGGCACCGCGAAGCTGGTGTCGCCGATCTTGACGAACACCGCCTGGGTAACCGCGAGGGTGAACGGCAGGCGGATGGTGAAGGTGCTGCCCTTGCCGACTTCGGACTCGATGCTGAGCGAGCCGCCGAGCTGGCGGATTTCGCTGTAGACCACGTCCATGCCGACGCCGCGGCCGGCCAGGCGGCTGACGGTGGCGGCGGTGGAGAATCCGGTCTCGAGGATGAAGCCGTAAAGCGAGGCGTCGGAGACCTCGGCATCGGCCTTGAGCAGGCCGCGCTCGACCGCCTTCTTGCGGATCGCTTCCTTGTCCAGGCCGCGGCCGTCGTCGCTGATCTTGAGCACGACTTCGGAACCTTCGCGCTGCACCTGCACGCGGACCAGGCCCTCTTCCGGCTTCTTCGCTTTCTTGCGGTCGGCGGGAAGCTCGAGGCCATGGGCCACGGCGTTGCGGAGCATGTGCTCGAGCGGCGCGGTCATGCGGTCGAGCACGTTGCGGTCCATTTCGCCGCTGGCGCCGTCGACCTTGAGGTTGACCTGCTTGCCGGTTTCGCTGCCCGACTGGCGCAGCACGCGGCGCAGGCGCGGCACCAGCGCATCGAAGGGCACCATGCGCGTGCGCATGAGGCCTTCCTGCAGGTCCGAGCTCACGCGCGACTGCTGCAGCAGCAG
>NZ_JALHQI010000103.1 GCF_022842045.1 Arenimonas sp.
CGGCGGCGATGCGGCGGCTGCGCGCGTCGCGCGGCCAGGCCGCGGTGCGCGCGTGCGGCGCATCGACGAAATCGGCGTAGCTGCCGGCGAGCGCCGCGGCGCTGGCCGGCAGGCCGCGCGCCAGGAAACGGGCCAGCGCGGACTGGCCTTCCGCCAGCGCCAGCTCGATGCGCTGCCAGCGCAGGTCCTCGCCCAGCTTGCCGCGCGCCTGCAGGGCCGCGAACGGGGCGTCGCAGTAGGCGGGCAGGCCGCTGCCGGTGAGCCAGATCGCCTGCACGTCGGTTTCCCAGCCGGCATCCGACGCGCCGGTGGCCAGGCGCGCCGCCAGGTCGGCGCAGCGCAGCTCCGTGGAGGCCATCGGGCGGTAATCGGCGCGGAACGTCGTCCACTCCTTGCGCCGCGCCAGTTCGACCAGCCAGGCCTCGCGCAGCCACTCGGCCGCGGGCTGGCCGTCGTGGCGCGCCAGCACCGTGCGCACTTCCGCGGCGGTGGCGGTGGCGATGCGCTTGCGCCACAGCGTGGCCTCGACCCAGCCGTGCAGCGGATGGCTGGCCAGGCGCGCGGCGTCGCTGGCGTTCAGTCGCCCTTGCTCGGCGAGCTGGAAACCGCCGACGATGAGCGGGCGCTGCGCCGACAGATCGGCCGGCGCGGCCTGCGGCCGTGCGGTCGCGGGCAGGCCCAGCAGCAGGAAGAGCATGAAAAATCGCAGTGACATGCCGACGAGTCTAGCCCATGGCGCCTGATCGCCCGGCGGTTCGATGAGCCTGGACTGGGGCGTTTACCTCGCGCTGGGCGCGGTCGCCGGCGTGCTGGCCGGCCTGCTCGGCATCGGCGGCGGGCTGGTGCTGGTGGCGGCGCTGGCGTGGCTGCTGCCGGCGCAGGGCGTGCCGCCCGCGCTCGCGGTGCACGTGGCGCTGGCGACGGCGCTGGCCAGCATCGTGCTGACCGGCGTGTCCTCGGCGCGCGCGCACCACCGGCGCGGCAGCGTGCTGTGGCCGACCGTGGCCTGGCTGGTGCCCGGCGTGCTGGTCGGCGGCTGGCTGGGCAGCTTGCTGGCCACCCGCCTGGACGGCGGGCTGCTGCGGACCGGCATCGCCGCCTACTGCTTCCTGGCCGCGGCCCAGCTGGTGCTGGACTGGCCGCGGTCGCGGGCCGAGCGGCCCGATGCCCCGCGCGGACCCGGCTATTCAGCCGCCGGCGGCGTGATCGGTGCGATTTCCGCGCTGGTGGGTATCGGCGGCGGCAGCATGACCGTGCCGCTGCTGGTCTGGCGCGGCGTGCGGCCGGTGCGGGCCGTCGGCACCTCCAGCGCCTGCGGCGTGGCCATCGCCCTGGCCAGTGCCACTGGCTACGCCCTGCATGGCCCGGCGCCCGGCGCGCTGCCCGCGGGGAGCTGGGGCTATGTGTACCTGCCCGCCGCCGTCGCCCTGGCCGTGGCTTCCGTGCTGACCGCGCCGCTGGGCACCCGGCTGGCCCACCTCCTCAGCGGGCAGGCCCTCAAGCGCCTGTTCGCGGTATTCCTGGCGCTGGTCGGCACCAGCCTGGCTGCGGGCGGCGGCCAGGTGTAAGTCACTATCAATGTTAGTGATATCGCGGCTTGATGGGCTGTCACAAACTCTTTACATCTGGTCCCAGCCGGCGCATTGGGGGCAAGGCACCGGTCCCACCAACCCTTGGGGACCACCATGAAGAGCACCCGTACCTCCCGCCTGAGCCTGGCGGTTCGCAGCGCGCTGCTGCTGGCGGCGCTGCCGCTCGCCGCCTCCGCGCAGGAAAGCAGCGAAGAAGAAGGCATCCAGACCCTCGATCGCATCGAAGTCACCGGCACCCGCATCCGCACCGCCGAAGCCGAGGGCCTGGTGCCCGTGCAGCGCATCACGCGCGCCGACATCGACCGCAGCGGCCTCACCTCGGTCGGCGACCTGATCCAGTCCCTCACCGGTTCGGGCTCGGCGCTCAACACCAAGTTCAATTCCAGCGGCAACTTCGGTTTCCCGCCGGACGGCAGCGGCGTCGGCGCGGGTTCCGCGCAGGCCGACCTGCGCCACCTCGGCGCCAAGCGCGTGCTGGTGCTGGTGGACGGCATCCGCTGGGTCAACGAGGCCTCGGCCTCGGGCGTCGGCGCCGCCACCGACCTCAACACCATCCCGCTGGCCATCATCGAGCGCATCGAAGTGCTCGAGGACGGCGCGTCCTCGCTGTACGGCTCCGACGCCATCGCCGGCGTGGTGAACATCATCACCCGCAAGGATTTCGACGGCATCTCGATCAGTGCGCAGTACGGCGAATACGGCGAGGGCGACGGTGCCACCTCCAGCATCGACTTCGCCTGGGGCAAGAGCAGCGACCGCGCGAACGTGTTCATCGGCATCAGCCACACCGACCAGGACGTGGTCTTCTCGCGCGACCGCGCGCAATCTTCGTTCCCGGTGCCGGGCACCGGCGTCGCCTTCGGCAGCTCCGCCACGCCCACCGGTCGCTTCATCATCACCGACCCGAACACCGGGCAGACCATCGACGTCACGCCCAACACCGGCGTCAGCAACCCGGTGTACGACCCGACCCAGGTCGGCTGCGTGCGCACCGACGACTACCACTGCTTCACCACGGCCGACCGCTTCAACTTCTCGCAGTTCAACCTGCTTCTGACGCCGTCCGAGCGCACCGGCGTGTTCGGCCAGGGCCGGTTCCAGTTCAGCGATGCGGTGAGCGGCTACGCCAAGGTGCTGTTCAACCGCCGCCAGTCGACCAACCAGGCCGCGCCCGAACCGCTGTTCCTCGGCCCCGAGGCCGGCACCGGCAACCCGCTGGCCGACAACATCTTCATTTCCGCCCTCAACCCGTTCAATCCGTTCGGCTTCGACCTCGACGGCCGCCTGACCACGCCCCCGGCGAACCGGAACCTGATCCTGATCGGCCGTCGCCCGGTCGAGGGCGGGCCGCGCATCTTCGAGCAGGACGTCGACACCTGGTACGTCGGCGCCGGCCTGGAGGGCGTGTTCGACGCCGGCAGCCGCAGCTTCTACTGGGACGCCAACGTCGCCTTCAGCGAGAACGAGGCCGAGCAGACCAACTTCGGCAGCTACGACATCCGCAACATCGCCCTGGCGCTCGGCGATCCGGCTGCCTGCGCGGCCGTGGCCGGCTGCACGCCGCTGAACATCTTCGGTGGCCCGGGCACCATCACGCCGGAGATGCTGGCCTTCATTTCGCCGGTGGTACGCGACCGCAGCAAGAACGAACTGGCGCTCATCACCGCCAACCTGTCCGGCAGCCTGTTCGAGCTGCCCGCGGGCTCGGTGGATTTCGCCGCGGGCGTCGAGCACCGCCGCCTGGAAGGCTCGTACCAGCCCGACGCGCTGACGGTGGCCGGGTTCTACAACGGCGTGCCTTCGCTGCCGACCGCGGGCAAGTACGACGTCAGCGAGCTCTACGCCGAATTCAACGTGCCGCTGTACGCGAACGAGGGCACGGGCAGCCGCCTCGACTTCACGCTGGCCGGCCGCTATTCCGACTACAGCACCGGCATCTCCGAAGTGACGCCGAAGTACGGCCTGCGCTGGCAGGTGGCCGAGGAATTGGTGCTGCGCGCCAGCTTCGCCGAGGGCTTCCGCGCGCCGTCGATCGGCGAGCTGTTTGGCTCGGCCAGCCGTTTCGACGCCCAGCTCGACGACCCTTGCACCACGCCGCTGCTCGACCCGTCGCTGGCCGCCAACTGCGCGGCGCTGGGCGTGCCCGCCAACTACGTGCAGCCGAACCCGCAGATCTCGATCACCACCGGCGGCAACGAGCAGCTCGATCCTGAGTTCGCCGACAGCTTCACCGCCGGCTTCGTCTGGAGTCCGTCCTTCCTGGAGAACTCGTCGATCGCTGACCGCGTCGACCTCGAGCTCACCTTCTACAAGCACGAGATCGAGGGCGCGATCCAGGCCATCGACGCCCAGACCCAGCTCGACCTGTGCGTGCAGACGCTCGACCCGCTGTACTGCTCGGGCATCAGCCGCGCTGCCACCGGCGGCATCAACGCCTTCGCCAATCGCCTGAGCAACCTCGGCTCGATCAAGACCGACGGTTGGGACGTGGACCTGTCGTGGGCGTTCCCGATGCAGGACTGGGGCCAGCTGAAGATGGCCTGGCGCAACACATTCGTCGGTCGCTACGAGGCGGTTGGCGCCGCCGGCCAGCTGCAGCCGCAGGCGCCGGGCCGCGAGGTGGTGGACAGTGCGATCCCGGACTGGACCTCCAACCTCGTCACCGAGTGGGCAAACGGGCCGTGGTCGGCGTCCTGGACCTTCCGCCACATCTCGGAGCTGCGCGAGTCCTGCGGTCGGGTGGTCACGTTCGCGGTCTGCTCGAATCCGGCGCGCGACACCAACGTGCTCGATGCGATCACCTACAGCGACCTGCAGGTGGGCTACCAGTTCGAGGCGCTGGCCAACCTGAAGCTCACCTTCGGCGCCAACAACGTGTTCGACAAGGATCCGCCGATCTGCGTCTCGTGCTCGCTCAACGGTTACGACGCGTCCACCTATGACATCCCGGGCGGCCGCTTCTTCTACCTGCGCGGCGAAGTCCGCTTCTGATCCACCTCCCCCGCGTCAACCCGGAAAGGCCGCCTTCGGGCGGCCTTTCTTCTGCCCGTGCGCCTTGCGCACGAAACGCCTTACACCTTGGCCTCGCGGCAGCGCCGCCGCCCGCATCACCAGTCCTTCCGCCCGCCGTCTTGCTAGCGCCATCCCTGGCAGCAAACGTCGGCCGTTACGGGCTTCCTGCCCTTCACTTCAGAAGGACTGGTGATGCGTGCGACGTCGCCCCGGAAGCCAGTCGCACACCGCATCGAGGTCAAGAGCGAAGCCAGATCAACAGCGTTTGACCTGGCCCTTGATCTCGAACCGGTGTGCGGCGGTTCGTGCGCAAGGCGCACGCCGCAGTTCAGGGGACTTCGAGTTCGACGGCGACGGCCATGTGGTCGGAGCCGGCCGCGGGGATGGCCTGGTACTGGTTGATCTTGAGGCCGCCGACGAGCACGTGGTCCAGGCAGCGCTGCGGTGCCCAGCTCGGGAACGTCGCGACACGCTCGCTGGGCGGCTCGAGCTTGGTTTCCCGGTATAGCGCACGCATCTCCGGCGCATCGAAATCGCAGTTGAAGTCGCCCATCAGCACCAGCCGCGGCGACTCGGACAACAGGTCGGCGAGGAAGCCCAACTGCAGCTGGCGCGATTTCGCCCCGAGCGAGAGATGCGTGACAGCGAGATCCCACGCCGTGTCGCCCTCGCCGAAGCGCGCCAGCAGCACACCGCGGCCAGCGATGCGGCCGGGCAGGGCGTAGTCGAGCAATTCCCTGGGCTCCAACCGGCTAAGCAGCGCATTGCCGCTGCCGGCGATTCGCGAGATGCGGCGGTTGGGCTGGTGGCTCCAGAAGGGGAAGCCACCGCGCTCGGCCAGGTAGTCGGCCTGGTTGGTGAAGCCCGAGCGCAGGCTGCCCGGATCGCTTTCCTGCAGGCCCACGAGGTCGAAGGGCTCGGCCAGCGCGGCCAGGCTGTCGAGGTTCAAACGCTTGCCGTTGGGCAGCACGTGCGACCAGCTGCGGGTGACGTACTCGCGATACGCGCGCGTGCTCGAGCCCGCCTGGATGTTGGCGCTCAGCAGGCGCAGCGGGCGGGTGGATGCGGGGGATTTGGGCTTGGCGGCCATTCGGGAATGGTGCGGCCGTGCGCGCGCCACCACAAGGCCAAAACTGAACGGGGCCGCAGTGCGGCCCCGGGGGTGTGACGCGCGTCGCGAGCGATCAGCGACGGGCGGCTTCGGCGCGTTCCTTCTGCACCAGCCAGTCGATGGTCTCGACCAGGCCGGCCGGGCCGCGGTCGCCGGTCATCGACGCGCTGTACTTGCCGGCGATGATGACGGTGGGCGTGGCCTGCACGCCGGTGCGCAGCGCGAACTGGCGGGCGCGGTTGAGCTTGGCGGTGACCGCGAAGCTCTGCATGGTCGACAGGAAGGTGGCGCGGTCGGCGCCAAGGCTGGCGTAGTGGTCCGCCACTTCCTCGGGCGACGCCGTCTGGAACTTGCGCGCCACGAAGAAGGCGTCGAAGGTTTCGTTGTGGGTCTTGTCCAGCATGCCCATCGCCTCGGCGGCGAAGAAGCCGCGGGCGAAGTTGTCGCCGGGGCCGCCGAAGGCCGCCGGGACGTAAACGAAGCGCACGTCGGAGGCCAGGGTCGGCTTCCACGCGTCGATGGTCGGCTGCAGGTTGGCGCAGTGGATGCAGGTATAGGCGAACACCTCGGCCACTTCGATGCCCGGGCCGGAGGCGTAGGTCGGCTGCGGCTCGGCGAGCACGGTGTAGTCGGTGCCTTCGCGCGGCGCCTTGGCCGGGTCCGGCATGGCCGGGAGCTCGGCGGCCGGGGCCTGCGCAGCGGCTTCCGGGGTCGAAGCCTCGGCGGCCGGTGCCTCGGCGGCCTCGCCTTCGGCCGGCGCGGCGGCTTCGGCTTCGGCGGTGGCTTCGGGCGCTTCGGCGGGTGCGGCCTCGGCGGCCGGCTCTGCGGCGGGCTCAGCGACCGGCGCGGACGGCGC
>NZ_JALHQI010000104.1 GCF_022842045.1 Arenimonas sp.
GCCGTCGGGTCCGGCCAGGCGCAGCAGCGCCGGGCGGCCCAGCGCGCTGAGTTTGTCCAGGCTGGCGCGGCCGCGCAGGCAGTACAGCCCGGGCGCGACCACCGGCGGGCAGCGGCTGGCGTCGGCCACCGCGGCTTCCTGCGCGCGCACGGTCCACAGCCCCAGCAGCTGTCGCCAGGCCGGTGCCGCGGCGTCGCCGGCCAGGGCGATGCGCTGGTCGAGCGCATCGCCCGGAAGATAAGGCACCACCTCTTCGACCACCGCCGCCGGTGCAGCCACCGGCGCCACTTCGGCGGGCGTCGGCGCCGGCCGCTCCGGCCACAGCCAGAACCCCAGCGCCGCCAGCGCGATCACCGCGCCCACGCCGTGCGCGGCGTTCAACTTCGGTAGCTTCGAGAGTCGCGGCGCCAGTGCCTCGCGCGCGGCGCGGTCCACCCAGCGTTCGCCGATCTGCGCTTCGTCGTGCGCGTAGCCGGCCAACAGCGCGCGCTCGGCGATGATGTTGGCCAGCCGCGGCACGCCGCCCGAATGCTGGTGGATGCGCTTCACCGCCAGCTTGGTGAACGGGAAGCGCTGGCCGCCGGCCACGGCGTAGCGGTGCCGCAGGTAGTGCTCGAGCTCGCCGGCGTCGAGCGGCGTGAGGTGGAAGCGCGCGGTGATGCGCTGGGCGAGCTGGCGCAGGTCCTCGCGCGCCAGCAGCTCGCGCAGCTCGGGCTGGCCGAGCAGGATGATCTGCAGCAGCTTCTGGGTGTCGGTTTCGAGGTTGGTGAGCAGGCGCACCTGCTCCAGCGCCTCGACGCTGAGGTTCTGCGCCTCGTCGATGATCAGCACCACGCGCAGGCCCTGCGCATAGGCCTCGAGCAGGTAGGCGTTGAGCGCATCCACCAGCGCCTTCTGGCTGGTACGCTTGGCTGGCAGCTTGATGCGCAGCTCCTGGCAGATGGTCTGCAGCAGCTCCACCGGATCCACGCGCGGGTTCAGCACCAGCGCCACGCGGGTGTTCTCGGGCAGCTGCTCCAGCAGCAGGCGGCAGAGCGTGGTCTTGCCGGTGCCCACTTCGCCGGTCAGCTGCACGAAGCCGCCGCCGCCGCCCTGGCCAATGCCGAACAGCAGGTGCGCCAGGGCATCCCGGTGGCGCTCGCTCAGGTACACGAAGCGCGGGTCCGGGGTGATCGAGAACGGCGGCTCGGTGAGGCCGTAGTGCTCGAGGTACATGGCGCCTCGCGGGGAAGGGGATGCCTAGCCTGCCACAACCCCGCCCCGTGGGAGGGCTATTCGTCGAGGGTGAGGAGGGAGGCGTTGCCGCCGGCCGCGGTGGTGTTCACGGTCAGGGTACGCTCGGAGGCGAAGCGCAGGAGGTAGTGCGGACCGCCGGCCTTGGGGCCGGTGCCGCTCAGGCCTTCGCCGCCGAAGGGCTGCACGCCGACCACCGCGCCGATCTGGTTGCGGTTCACGTAGCAGTTGCCCACCTTCACCGTGCGCGAGATCTTCTCGATGGTCGAGTCGATGCGCGAGTGGATGCCGAGCGTCAGGCCATAGCCGGTGGCGTTGATGGCGGCCAGCACCTCGTCGAGCTGCGAAGCCTCGTAGCGGATCACGTGCAGCACCGGGCCGAACACCTCGCGGGTGAGCTGCGACAGCGACTTCAGCTCGTACGCCCGCGGCGCGAAGAAGCTGCCGTGCGCGGTGGCCTCGGGTAGCGGCACGGCCTTGATGAGCTTCGCCTCGCGGTCCATGCGCTCGGCGTGGTCGGCCAGGATCTTGCGCGCGTCCTCGTCGATCACCGGGCCCACGTCGGTGCTCAGCAGGGCCGGGTCGCCGACGACCAGCTCGTCCATCGCACCCGACAGCATGTGGATCACCTTGTCGGCGATGTCGGCCTGCACGAACAGCACGCGCGCCGCCGAGCAGCGCTGGCCGGCGGAGTCGAAGGCCGAGGCCATCGCATCCTTCACCAGCTGCTCGGGCAGGGCCGAGGAGTCGGCGATCAGCGCGTTCTGGCCGCCGGTCTCGGCGATCAGCGCGGCGATCGAGGCATTGCGCGCCGCCAGCGAGCGGTTGATGGCCCAGGCGGTCTCGGTCGAGCCGGTGAAGCAGACGCCGGCCACGCGCGGGTCCTTGGTCAGCGCCGCGCCGACGGTGGCGCCGTCGCCGGGCACGAACTGCAGCACGTCCCTGGGCACGCCGGCTTCGTGCAGCAGCTGCGTCGCCACGAAGGCGGTCAGCGTGGTCTGCTCGGCCGGCTTGGCGATCACGCTGTTGCCGGCGGCCAGCGCCGCGGCCACCTGGCCCACGTAGATCGCCAGCGGGAAGTTCCAGGGGCTGATGCAGACGAACACGCCGCGGCCGTGCAGCCACAGCTCGTTGGATTCACCGGTCGGGCCCGGCAGCTTCTCCGGCGCGCCGAACAGCTTGCGCGCCTGCAGCGCGTAGTAGCGCAGGAAGTCCACCGCCTCGCGCACTTCCGCCACCGAGGCCGACATCGACTTGCCGGCTTCCTTGACGCACAGCGCCAGGAACTCGGGCATGCGCTGCTCCATCAGGTTGGCGGCATGCTCCAGGATGGTGGCGCGGCTGGCGGCCGGCAGGCGGTCCCAGCCGTCTTGGGCGGCGACGGCATTGGCCAGCGCCTTCTCGACGGTGGCGGCATCGGCACCGGTCCACTGGCCGATCTTCTCCCGGCGGTCGGCGGGATTGGTGACGGCGTTGGCCGCGCCGGTGGCGCCGGCGCCCGGCACCAGCGGCGTGGCCGACCACGGCTTCAAGGCCGCGTTGATCTGGCTGGCCAGCGCGGCCAGGGTGTCGTCGTTGGCGAGATTGGCGCCCATGGAGTTGTTCCTGTCTTCGCCCTGCGAGCGGTAGAGATCGGTCGGCGCGGGAATGCGCGGGTGCGGCTTGCTGTCGAGCGCGTCCACCGCCGCCACCGGGTCGGCGACCAGGTCCTCGGGCGGCAGCGACTCGTCGGCGATGCGGTTGACGAAACTGGAGTTGGCGCCGTTCTCGAGCAGGCGCCGTACCAGGTAGGGCAGCAGGTCCTCGTGCGAACCCACCGGCGCATACACGCGGCAGGGCACGCCCAGCTTGTCCGCCGGAATCACCTCGGCGTACAGGTCGTCGCCCATCCCGTGGAGTTTCTGGAACTCGAACCGAACCCCCGGCTCCGAAGCCCGTCTCCCCTCCGGGGAGAGGGGTTGGGGAGAGGGGTTGCTCTTGGCGTAATGATGAATCGCCGCAATCGTCTGCGCGTTGTGCGTGGCAAACATCGGATAAACCGCATCCGCCGCCGCCAGCATCCGCCGCGCACACGCCAGGTAACTCACGTCGGTGTTGGCCTTGCGCGTGAACACCGGATACCCGGCGTAGCCTTCGGCCTGCGCCTTCTTGACCTCGGAATCCCAGTACGCGCCCTTCACCAGCCGCATCGGCATGCGGCGGCCGGTCCGGCGGGCCAGGTCGGCCAGGTAGTCGATCACGAACGGCGCGCGCTTCTGGTAGGCCTGCACGGCCAGCCCGTAGCCCTCCCAGCCGTCCAGCGAGGGGTCGGCGAAGGCGCCGCCGATCACGTCCAGGCTCAGCTCCAGCCGCTCGGACTCTTCGGCATCGATGGTGAAGCCGATGCCGTGCGACTTCGCCAGCCGCGCCAGTTCCAGCACGCGCGGGGTCAGCTCGGCCTGCACGCGGGCGCGCTTGGCCAGCTCGTAGCGCGGGTGCAGGGCCGAGAGCTTCACCGAGATGGACGGGGCCGCGAACACGTCCGGGTACGGCCCGCCGGCGCCGATCGCGCCGATGGCGTCGCGGTAGGCGGCGAAATAGCGGTCGGCGTCGGCCTGGGTGAACGCGGCCTCGCCCAACATGTCGAACGAATACAGGTACTTGGCCTGCTCGCCCTTGCGGCTGCGCTCCAACGCTTCCGCAATCGTGCGGCCCATGACGAACTGGTGGCCCATGATCCGCATGGCCTGGCGCACGGCCAGGCGGATGGCCGGCTCGCCGGCCCGGCCCACCAGGCGGCGGAAGGCGCCGATGGCGTTGCGTCGGGTTTCTTCGGCCAGGTTCACCATGCGGCCCGTCAGCATCAGGCCCCAGGTGGAGGCGTTCACCAGCACCGAGCTGGACTGGCCGACGTGGCGGTCCCAGTCGGCCTCGCCCAGCTTGTCGCGGATCAGCTTGTCGGCGGTGGCGCGGTCGGGGATGCGCAGCAGCGCCTCGGCCACGCACATCAGCAGCACGCCTTCCTCGCTGGACAGGTCGTACTGGCGCATGAAGGCCTCGACCATGCCCGGATCGGCGGCGCGCACCCGGGTGCGCTGCACCAGGGCCACGGCGGTAGCCTGCACCTGGGCCTGTTCGGCGGGCGGCAGGCGGGCCTGGTCCAGCAGCCCGGCCAGGTGTTCGGCCTCGTCGCGGTGGAAGGCGGCGGTGATCCGGGCGCGCAGTTCCGACGGCGGGCCGGGCAGTTCGGGGCTCAGGATCGGGGTCACGGGGGTCCAGGGCGGGGCGGCGCGGGTCTGCGCGAGAACGCGGATTCTAGTGCCCCGGCGGGGGGCGCGGAAGCGGGCATCCTTCACGAAGCTGGCGGTCCGGGGGCCGATTTGGCTTGCCGGGCCTGCGCGTGGGCCGGTAAAATTCGCGGGTTTTCCGAAGCTGGTCGCAAGCCTCCCGCGTGATCGAGCTCGTCGCAGCGCTGCCGTCAGGTCCCGGAGCCCGTTTGGTGCTCCGCCCGAGGCGCGCGCTGAGTGCGGGCCAGTTCGCCGGGCTGTTCGCGTCCTTGTCGCTGGCCACCTTCATCGTGGCGGGCTACGCCTTCGCCCAAGGCAATGTGTTCGCCCCGGCGTTCGCGCTGGTGGACGCGGCCTTCATCGCGGCGGTGTTGCGATGGGTGTGGCGCCAGGGCGATCGGTACGAAGAGATCGCGCTCGACGAGCGCCATCTCGAGGTCCGTCGCTCGGCGCAGGCCGAACCGGCCTTCCGCGCGCATCCTTACTGGGTGCGGCTGTCGGTGGATGGCGGCGAAGGTCGGGAGCGGGTTTTGCTGGGCTCGCAGGGCCGGCAGGTGGAAGTCGGGGCATTCCTCTCGCAGGAGGAGCGCCGCGACCTCGCCGTGCAGTTGAAAGGATTACTGGCATCGGCCTCGGGCCGGGACCGGAACGAAAATCATACGTTGGGGTAAGTTCGGATGAATGCAGCGATGAAAGCAGCGCGCGCCACCCGGTCCGGGGTCGCCCGGATCACCGTCGGCCTCGCCGCCGGCCTGGCCAGCACCCTGGCCTGGGCCAGCGAGCCGGTCCGCTGGCAGCTCAACATGCCCGAGGGCGTCACCCGCACCGCGGAGAACGCCTACGACATGCACATGCTGATGCTGTGGATCTGCGTTGCCATCGGCATCGTGGTCTTCGGCGCCATGGGCTATGCGATGTTCAAGTTCCGCAAGTCCAAGGGCGCGGTGCCCGACACCAGCTTCACCCACTCGACCAAGCTCGAGATCATCTGGACCGTCGTGCCGGTGCTGATCCTGGTGGTCATGGCCGTGCCGGCCACCACCAAGGTGATGGAGCAGTACGAGACCAAGGGCCACGAGATGACCGTCAAGGTCACCGGCTACCAGTGGATGTGGCGCTACGAGATCGTCGGCGAGGACGTGAACTTCATCTCCCGCCTCGACCGCGAGTCCGACCGCATCCGCCAGAGCGGCGAGCGCCCGACCGCCGAGACCGCGCCGCACTACCTGCGCGAAGTCGACCGCGTGCTGGTGCTGCCCACCGAAACCAAGATCCGCTTCGTGATCACCGCCGACGACGTCATCCACGCCTGGTGGGTGCCGGCCCTGGGCTGGAAGCAGGACGCGATCCCGGGAATCATCAACGAGGCCTGGACGGAAATCCGCGAGCCCGGCACCTACCGCGGCGTCTGCGCGGAGCTGTGCGGCAAGGACCACGGCTTCATGCCGATCGTGGTCAAGGCCGTCCCGCGCGCCGAGTACGAAGCCTGGCTGACCGCCCAGAAGGCCGGCGACCTCGCCGAAGCCGCCCGCATCGCTGCCACCGCCCCCGCTGACGCGGGCGGCGAGGGCTGAGCAGAACCCGAGAGAGGCACAGAATCATGGCTAACCACGACGTCGCCCACGCCGACCACCACGGCGAGCACAAGCAGAGCTTCTTCCAGCGCTGGTTCTACTCCACCAACCACAAGGACATCGGTACCCTGTACCTGGTGTTCTCGCTGGTGATGTTCTTCATCGGCGGTTCGATGGCGCTCGTCATCCGCGCCGAACTGTTCCAGCCCGGCCTGCAGCTGGTCGAGCCGGAGTTCTTCAACCAGATGACCACCATGCACGCGCTGGTGATGATCTTCGGCGCCGTCATGCCCGCCTTCGTGGGCCTGGCCAACTGGATGATCCCGCTGATGATCGGCGCGCCCGACATGGCCCTGCCGCGCATGAACAACTGGTCCTTCTGGATCATGCCGTTCGCCTTCACCCTGCTGCTGAT
>NZ_JALHQI010000105.1 GCF_022842045.1 Arenimonas sp.
ACGATGCAGGCCTTGCCCTGGACCCGGTTCATGGCGTGTCTCCTCGTGAAGTGGGGGGCTTGCAGTGTGCCGCGGCGGCGGCCGGCCCGGTTTGACGCAGGTCATGCGGGTCGCCGGCGACGCGCCGCGAGCCGGTAAACTGCCGCGATGATCCCGCTGCCCGCCCCCGAAGCCACCCGCCTGACCGTCGCGCCGATGATGGACTGGACCGACCGGCACTGCCGCGTCTTCCACCGCCTGCTGGCGCCCAATGCCCGGCTTTACACCGAGATGGTGCACGCGCAGGCCGTCAACCACGGCGATCGCGACCGGCTGCTGGGCTTCGACCCGATCGAGCATCCGGTCGCACTGCAGCTCGGCGGCAGCGATCCGGCGCACCTGGCCGAGGCCAGCCGCATCGGTGCCGACTGGGGCTACGACGAAATCAACCTCAACGTCGGCTGCCCGTCCGACCGCGTGCAGGCCGGCCGCTTCGGCGCCTGCCTGATGCGCGAGCCGCGGCTAGTGGCCGAGTGCGTCGCCGCGATGGCCGCTGCCTCGCCGGTGCCGGTGACGGTGAAGTGCCGGCTGGGCGTGGACGAGATGGAGGATTACGACGTGTTCCTCGCCTTCGTCGACACCGTCGCCGCGGCGGGCTGCGGCCTGTTCGTGGTGCACGCGCGCAAGGCCTGGCTGCAGGGGCTGAGCCCGAAGGAAAACCGCGAGATCCCGCCGCTGCGCTACGACTGGGTGCACCGCCTCAAGCGCGAGCGCCCGAAGCTGCGGATCCTGCTCAACGGCGGCCTGGCCACGGTCGAGGACGCCGTGGCGGCGCTGGACCACGTGGACGGCGTGATGATCGGCCGCGCCGCCTACCACGAGCCTTACCGCCTGCACCTGATGGACCAGGCGATGTTCGCGCCGGGCGCACCGCCGCGCGAGCGCGCCGAGCTGCTGCGTTCGCTGCGGCCCTACATCGAGGCGCAGCGAAGCCGCGGCGTCGCGCTCAAGCACATCAGCCGGCACCTGCTCGGGCTGTTCCACGGCCAGCCGGGCGGGCGCGCGTTCCGCCAGGTGATCAGCGAAGGCGCGCCGCGCCCGGGCGCGGGCTGGGAGCTGATCAAACAGGCGCTGGCGATGACCGCACGCGCGGAGCGGGCCGCGTGATCACCCGCGATGCCGCGGCCTTCCTTGCCCACGCCCGCGCGCTGGCCCCGGATTTCGGTCCCGCCTGCGCGGCGGCGGCTTTCCTCGTCACCCCGGAGGGCTTCGCCCTGGCCGAACAGTCGGCCAGCGACAACGCCTACATGGATCTTTCGCAGGCCGTGGACCCGGCGCGCGCGCTGGACCAGCACCGCGGCCTGCAGCGCGCGCTGTCGCAGGACCGGCCGGTCGTGGCCTTCCCGGGCGATCCGGCCGCGCCCGACGGCCTGTTCCCGAACAACGTCTTCGCCACCGCGCCGGGACGGCTGCTGATTGGCCGCATGCGCCACGCGGTGCGGCAGCGCGAGGCCGAGCGCGCCGACATCCGTGGCTTCTTCCGCGCGATGGGCCGCCGGGAAACCGACCTTCGCGACCGGCCCGGCGTCTGCGAGCTCACCGGCTCCGTGGTCATCGACCGCGCCCGCGGCATCGCCTTCGCCGGCCTGGGCGAGCGCTGCGACGCCGACGGCGCGGCCGCGCTGCACGAAGCCCTGGGCCTGCGCGCGACCCTGCTGTTCGACCTGGCGCCGGGCGAGTACCACGCCAACGTGGTGGTGAGCGTGCTGGCCGGCCGCGCCCTGGTGGTCTGCCCGGCCGGTTTCGCCGACCCCGCGGTGGCCGCGGCCATCGCCGGCATTTACGCCCCGGCCGTGGTGGTGCTGGACCCGGCGCAGAAGGCGGCCTTCGCCGGCAACTGCATCGCGCTGGCGCCGGGGCGCGCCTGGTTCAGCGCGGCGGGGGCGGCGGCGCTGCACGATGGGCAGCGCGCCGTGCTGGCTGCCGCCGGCCTCGCGGTCGGCGCCGTGCCGCTGGACGAGATCGAGAAGGCCGGTGGCTCGCTGCGCTGCTGCGTGGCTGAAATCTACTGAGCGCTGAACCCCGCCCGCCGCCAAGTTATTGACGGGCTTAGGGTTCAGAGAGGATTCACTGCCTGCCGCCCAGACTTCGCCGCATGGTCCGGCTGGCTAGCGGACCCCCTTGGAGCTAGTATCCCGACGATGCCGACCGCCCTTCGCCCCGTGCTGCTGCTGCTCGCCTTCGTGGCGATGGCGCCCGTGCACGCGCAGCAGGCCGAGGAGCCGCCGCCGACCCATCGCGACGACGCCGGCGCCCGCGTGCGCCAGGTCGAGCGCGACGGCGGCCGGGTGCTGCAGGCCGAGCCGATGCAGCGCGGCGGCCGCCAGGTCTACCGCCTCAAGGTGCTGACCCCGGAAGGCCGCGTGCGCGTGCTGCAGGACCAGGACGCGGCTTCCATGCGTCCGCCGCCGCGCGAGGCGCGGTTCCAGCTGCGCGAGCGCGAAGGACGCCGGGACAGCCTGATCCGCCCACGCCCCCAGGTCCGCAGCGAGCCACCCGCCGCCGACCCGGGCCCGCCCCCGCGCGGCGACGACATGCCGCGCGAGCGCGACTGATTCGATCCCGTTCCTGTTTCGCCTGCCCGCAAGGGTCGGCCCCTGTCGAAAGGAGACGACATGCGCGTACTGCTGGTCGAGGATGAAGCCCCGCTGCGCGAGACCCTGGCTGCGCGACTCAAGCGCGAGGGTTTCGCCGTGGATACCGCCGGTGACGGCGAGGAAGGCCTGTACCACGGGCGCGAAGTGCCGTTCGACATCGCCGTGATCGACCTGGGCCTGCCCAAGATGTCGGGCATGGACCTGGTGAAGGCGCTGCGCGCCGAGGGCCAGAAGTTCCCGATCCTGATCCTGACGGCGCGCTCGAGCTGGCAGGACAAGGTCGAGGGCCTGAAGTCCGGCGCCGACGACTACCTGGTCAAGCCCTTCCACGTCGAAGAGCTGCTGGCGCGCATGAACGCGCTGCTGCGCCGCGCCGCGGGCTGGTCCAAGCCCTCGCTCGACTGCGGCCCGGTCAAGCTCGACCTCTCGGCCCAGACGGTCACGGTCAACGGCGTCGGCGTCGACCTGACCAGCTACGAGTACAAGGTGCTCGAGTACCTGATGCTGCACGCGGGCGAGCTGGTCTCGAAGGCCGACCTGACCGAGCACATCTACCAGCAGGACTTCGACCGCGATTCGAACGTGCTCGAGGTCTTCATCGGCCGCCTGCGCAAGAAGCTCGACCCGGAAGGCGAGATCAAGCCGATCGAAACCGTCCGCGGCCGCGGCTACCGCTTCGCCATCCCGCGCGACGAGTAAGCCGCCTTGCGCGGCTGGCGCACGCTATCGCTGCAGGCCCGACAGCTGCTGGCGGCCAGCCTCGCGCTGGTCGCCTTCCTGGGCCTGACCGGCTACGCGCTCGACCGCGCCTTCGTCGACACCGCGCAGAACGCCCTGCGCGAGCGGCTGGCCGACCTGGCCAACGGCTATCTCTCCGGCAGCGAGCTGGACCGCAGCCGCGCCTTCATCTCGCCGGAAACGCCGCCCGACATCCGCTTCATGATCCCGGGCAGCGGCCTGTACGCCAGCGTGCGCGGCGACGGCCTGCGCTGGGAGTCGGCGTCCTCGCTGGGCCGCTCGCTGCCGCCGGTGGCCTTCCTCGAGCCCGGCGAGCGCCGCTTCGAAGGCCCGTTGCGCATCATCGACGCGCGCGGCATGGAGAACAGCGTCTACGCCTATTCGATCGGCGTGATCTGGGAATCGGCCGGCGACTTCCGCCTGACCTTCAGCGTCTACGAGGACGCCGCCCAGATCCAGGACCAGGTCAACGTATTCCGGCGCGCGCTGTGGGGCTACCTCGGCCTGGCGGCCGGCCTGCTGCTGATGGTGCAGGTGCTGGTGCTGCGCTGGAGCCTGCTGCCGCTGCGCAACGTCGAGCGCGAGCTGGCGCGGGTGCGCAAGGCGCAAAGCCAGCGGCTGTCCGGCCGCCATCCGCGCGAGCTGGAATCGATCACCGAATCGATCAACAACCTGATCGAGTCCGAGCGCAGCCACCTCGAGCGCAGCCGCAACACGCTTTCGGACCTCGCCCACAGCCTGAAGACGCCGCTGGCCGTGCTGCGCTCGCGGCTGGAGGCCGGCGCCAGCCACGATGAGCTGCGCACCGAGGTGGCGGCGCAGGTGCAGCGCATGAACGAAATCGTCTCCTACCAGCTCTCGCGCGCGGCGCGCAGCGGCCACGCCCTGTTCGCGGCGCCGATCGAGATCGAGCCGCGGGCCGAGGAGATCGTCGCCGGCCTCGAGAAGGTGTACGCGGCCAAGGGCGTGCTGTGCGAGTTCGAGATCGACCCCGCGGCGCGCTTCCACGGCGAGCTGGGCGACCTGCAGGAGCTGATGGGCAACCTGCTCGAGAACGCCTTCAAGTGGGCGAACAAGCGCGTGCTGCTGGTGGTGCAGGTGGAGGCGGCCGCGGCCAACCAGCGGCCCGGCGTGAGCTTCATCGTTGACGACGACGGCCCGGGCATCCCGGAGGACGCGGTCGAGCGCCTGCTGCAGCGCGGCGTGCGCGGCGATGAGCGCGTGCATGGCCACGGCATCGGCCTGTCGATCGTCCAGGACATCGTGGCCGCCTACCGCGGCCAACTGGTGGTGGAGCGCGCGCCCGAACTCGGCGGCGCCCGCTTCCGCGTGCGCATTCCGCCGGCGTTCTGAGGCTGCCGGACGCGGCGGCGGCCTTGCGCCGCTGGCGGCGTCAGGCCGCGGGAATCGGCGAGCGCCCGTAGAAGCGCTGGAGGTGGGCGGCCACGGCCGGCATCTCCCCGGCCAGCAGGGCCGGTGCGGAGAAGTGGTATTCGCTGGTGACCGCGAAGAATTCCTCGGGTGCTTCGGCCGCGTAGGGATCGATCGGGGTGTCTTCGCCGGCATCCACGCGCGCGCAGAAGGCCTCGTAGGCGGCCTGGAAATCGCGGGCCCACTCCCGCTGCCAGGCCGCGGGCAAGGGCGGGGTGCCGTCCATCGCGCCGTCGAGTGCGTCGAGCTTGTGCGCCATTTCGTGCACCACCAGCTGGAATCCGGCCTCGGGTTCGGCCAGGTCGGCCACGATGTCGTCCCAGGACAGCACCAGCGGGCCCTGGTCCCAGGCTTCGCCGGCGAGCTCGTCTTCCCACTCGGCGACCACGCCGGTGTCCTCGTCGTGGTGCCGGCGATGCACGCGGAAGGCGCCCGGATAGACGATCACTTCCGACCAGCCGCGCAGGCCCTCGTCGCCGAATTCGAGCAGCGGCAGGCAGGCGAGTGCGGCCAGCCGGCGCTTCTGCCGCGGCGACAGGGCAAGCCCGTGCACCGGCGTGATCGCCTTGCGGGCCAGGAAGCGGGCGACGAGCGTGAACAGGCGCCCGCGGCGCGTGTCGTCCAGGCGCGCTAGCCACGGAAGGTCGGCAAGCAGGTCCGCGGCGTCTTCGGAGGGGAGCGCGGGCGGGGCGGGCAGCAGGCGGCGGAGCAGCGACTTCATGCCCGCAGCCTGCGGGCGAAGCGCACGACAGGCAAGGCGTGGGCCTTAGCGGATCATGCCCGGCAGCAGGCTGTGCCAGCGCGGGCCGCTGCGGGTGCCGGCGGCCCGCGGACGCACCGGCGCCGGCGAGCCCGGGCGGGTGGCGGTGGTGGTGCCGTCCGCATTGGCCGGCGGCTCGCCGGAGGCCGGCTTGGCCTTGGTGCAGCCCGGCGCCTCGGATTCGACCGGCACGGGTTCGGCGGCAAGCGCGGCCGGGACGGCGAGGGCGAGGCTGAGGGCGAGCAGCATGCGGTACATGGCGGACACCTGCGGTGGGGGACGTCCCTTGGGATGCCGCGGCGGCCCCGAGGGTTGCAAGCCCGGATTCTAACTCCGTTTCCCGGCCGCCGCCGGCTGCCCCGGATGCGGCGGCGCAGCATGGCCGCCGGCGCGGTTTTTGCGGCAGACTCCGGCAGCCCATGAACGCCGCATTCCTTGAATCGCCCCGCCCTCTGATCCGCGGCCCCGCGCTCCGGCGCGCCCTGATCGCCGGTGCCCGCCGGGTCATCGCCCAGCGCGAGCAGCTCAACAAGATCAACGTCTTCCCGGTGCCCGACGGCGACACCGGCAGCAACCTGGCCTTCACCCTCGGCGGCGTGCTGGCCGGCGCGCTCAGCCGCCGCACCCAGGGCGCCGGCGACCTGCTGCGGCGGGTCGGCGAGGACGCGGTGGACGGCGCCCGCGGCAACTCCGGCGCCATCCTGGCGCAGTTCCTCACCGGCGTCGCCGAAGCCGCCGGCAGCGCCCGCGCGCTCGAGCCCGAGGCCCTGGCCCGCGCCATCCGCGCCGGCGCCGCGTCGGCGCGGCAGGCGCTGTCGGAGCCGCGCGAGGGCACCATCATCAGCGTCATCGCTGCCTTCGCCGAGGCGCTCGAGCAACCGGGTG
>NZ_JALHQI010000106.1 GCF_022842045.1 Arenimonas sp.
ACGGCAGCCGCCAGCCAAGCATCGGGAAGATCATTGCCGCCCAGTTGCTTGTCCAGGCACAACTGCCGCAGCTTCGCCCACTCCGGGCCCAAACCGGCGAGCTGCACGCCAGGCGTCTCCAGCACTGCATCGACGAAACCTACCGCGTCAGCCACCGGCGTTGGCACCTTGAAGATCTTGGGACTTGTCACCAGGCGCAGGAAGCTCGCCAACACCATCGGCATCAAGCTGAAGGCGGCCCCGCTCTCGGCGGCAGCCAGCGCGCCTTCAAGCCAGGTTCGCGCAACCGCGTGATGGGGGTGATCGCTGCGCGACGCCGCCACCAGTACGTTCACGTCAGGCGTCATCGCCCAGCGCCTCGAGCATGGCCTTGTTGCTGCGAGGGTCCAGGCCCGTGACCAGCCCGCCACGACCCTTGAACACAGGCAGCGATTTGCGGCTGCGCGCGGGGCCGGCCGCCTGCGCGCGCAGGCGCAGCTGGAGGCCTTCCTCGATCAGCCGGGTCAGGCTGGTCCGCTGCTGTGCCGCCAGGGCCTTGGCATCCGCCAGCAACTGGTCGTTCAGGTCTAGCGTCGTCTTCATGGCTTGATGATACAGATTCCTGTACGGACGTTAGTTCAGGTCTCCAGGGCGGCACTTCAGGCAAGCTCGGTCTGGACCGCCTCGGAACCGTAGAACCAGTCGGCACGACTGGCACTGGTGGTCGAAGCTCAATCCACTTTCCCGCGCTGACTCAAGCCCGTCCCAGACTGCGGCTCGGCTTACTGTCTGCGCCAACCTGCCCGCCTCGCTGGCAGTCGTCGCGTCGCCTCCCGGCGGAGCCGAGCCGGGTGAGAATCCCGCGAAGCCCGGTTGGCGAAAAGCTGGTCCGCCGCCCGCCCGAGCCTTCGTCCGAACCTCGCATGCCCTACAACGACCGACTGTTCCAACTGCTCCAGGCACTTGACGACGCGGAGCTCGAGTCGATCTGGGTCAGTGCACTGCGCTGCAAGCCCGATGATCAAGAGTTCCAGGTCGTCTCGCACGAAATGAAGGTGGCACTTGTCAGCGCCGAGTGGCGCGCAGTGCATGGCCATACCCTGCGCAATCTGGGGCGCCGCGACCATCAACTGCCCTGGAAGCGCATCCTGATCGACGTGGCGGACAAGCTGAACCCCGGCTGGAAGTGGACCCCCTACAAGATGGACGACTCCGCGCAGGAGGAAGACATCGAAAGGAAGATTCTCGAATTCTTCGATGCCCGAACCAAGGTCGCCTGGGAGGCGATGGGCGAGAAGGACAAGGCCAAGTTCGCCGATCAGGTCAACGCCGAAATGGCTGCAGCGGCAAGCGCGAGCACGACACAGGCAAGACGCGCGGGCGTCGCACAGGTGACGACCGCCTCCCTGGGCGCGGCCTCGGCGCCGGCCTGATTGCCGGGTCGGGCATCCTGCAAATGGCGGCGGGCGCGACTTCGTTCGCCATGGCGGGCGTTCTCGGTGGCACCCTGTACCAGGTTGGCGTGTGGGTGGTCGTGCGGCTGCTCGGCGTGGTGTCCGGCGCGCAACTCGCTGCCGGCGGCGGTGCCGCTGCCGTGGGGGGCGTGGTGCTATCGGCACCTGCTGCGGTCGCATTCCTGGCAAACGCGGCGATGTCCACGTCCTACCGCAAGACCATTCCCGCGACGCTGTTCCTGCTCAGTGCGCACGAAATGCGGCGCCAAGTGTCGACCTTGGGCTGAGCACGATGTTCGTCCACCTGATGAAGGTTCCCGAAGCGCTCGTCGCGGCCGTCGAGAGCGGTCGTGCCTTGGTGGACGGTGCCATGGTCACGGATGTGGTGACCGGCAGGATCCTGGGTCACCTTCAACCGACCAGGCCCCTGGTGGACATGATCCTCAAGCATGGCCTGGGTCTTGTTTCGTCACCCCTTTCCACGGTCAGTGGCCTGGTGGGCAATGTCCAGCTCTTCCAGATCAAGCGGCTCGTGGAGCAGGTGCAGGCGGTGGCCGGCATAGGTGCCGCAGCGTCCGTGCTGAACCTCGGGGTTTCGGTGGATGGGTTCGCCATGATCCTGGCCAGCCTGAAGCGCGTGGAATCGAAGGTCGATGGCGTTTCCCGGGTCGTCTCGACGGTCCTGGCCAACCAGCAGGCCGAGTTTCTGGGCCGCTGCCAGTTCGCGCTGCGCCGCGCCGACGAGGCGTTCAGCCTGCGTCATGCGCAGGAGCGCCAGCGCTACTGGGAGGAATCCGAGTCCGTGCTTTCCGAGCAGGCCGAGATCGGGCTGCGGCGCATGATCGACTTGGGCTTGCCTCTTGAAGGCGCTGGATCGGAGCGTCTTTCATCAGGAGGGCGTCTACTGGCACTCGCAAGGCCTGAAGTGGTGGACATGCTGCGCTTGCTGACCGTCGTGAACGCGGCCCGGTCCGAAGTCCTTCTCTGCCTGGGCACTCCTGGGCTGGCCGCGACGGTGTCGACGCGAACGGCCGAATGGCTGGCCCCCATGCCCAAGGGCGCGAAGGGGTTGGCTCAGGCCCGACTCGGCAGGACGGCGGTCCCGCCCACCCAGCACAAGGCCATCACCGACCAGGCCAAGGCGACCTCGGCACTGGTGACACTGGGGGAGCGGGTAGCCCGGGAACGGGCTACGCTTTCGCAGTCTCTGCACGACGCGCAGATCGACTCGGCCCCTTGCATGCTGCAACTCCATTCGGCTCCGGTCGCAGAGGAACTCGTCTGGAGCCACACGCTGGCGCAATAGGCGCACCGATCCAGGCCGCCGCAGCCTGGTGCGACAACTGCGCGAGATTCCCTCGGTGCGCGCAGCCGCGAACGCGCGATACTGCGCGCCGCACCGGAGGAAGCACACCCTGATCTTCGTCAGCCACAGCTGCAAGGATGCTCTGGTGGCCCAGCCGCCGCCGGGTATGCCCGCGGACGAGCAGGAGCGCCTGCGTTTCGCGCTCGAATTGCGAAGCGCGCTCGATCAGCGCCTGTGCGCCATCGCCCCGGTGTGGTTCGACCGTTCGCGCTTGAATCCGGGCGACGAGTGGGAAGCCGCCATCGTGACCGCGCTCCACGCCTGCCAGGGCGCGGTATTGCTGCTCACGCCGGAGGCGCTGAAGTCGCCCTGGGTCCTGCGCGAAGCCACCGTGTTGGCCGACCGCCGCGGCCGCTGGTCCGGGCTGCGCCTGGTCCCGGTGCTGTGCGCCGGCGTCGACTACAAGACCCTGGCCGCCGACCCCTACTGGGCGGCGTTGGACATCACGCGCTGGCAACCCGTGCAGGCATCGCGCGGCGCCTTCCGCGGCGCCGCTGCGCAGCTCGATAGCGCCGAGATCGTCGAACAGGTGGTCGCGCAGATGCAGGGCCTGGCCGATCCGCAGGACCCGCGCCATGCGGGCTGGGCGCAGGAGCTGCGCGCCTTCCTCGACGACCTCGCGCGGCGTGGCCTGACCACGCGGCTGCAGGGGGCGGCGAAGGCGCTGGGCCTGAAGGCGCCGCTGCAATGGGATGGCGACGCGCTGCAGCAGCTGGCGCGCATGCTGCTGCAGACCGGCGCCGTCGAAACCGGCGCCGGCGGCCAGGCGCGTTATCCGCTGGTCGAGGCGCTGGCCGGGCTGATTCCCGGCGACCCCGAGGTCACGCCGCGCAGCGACGACGAGCAGAAGTTTTGCGCCCAGCTCAGGCCTCTGGCGGCGCCGCCGGCCATGGCAGTGGCCGTGGCCGCGGCCGGCAGCGGTGCTGCCGGGCGGTCGGCGCCGGTGCTGCTGCGCACGGGCGACCGCCGCGTGCTGGAGCTGGCCGCCTATCGCGCCAGCTGCAACGCCGGCTGGGTGCGCCCCCTCAGCGGCGTGATGGGCGAAGGCGCCGAGCCCAGCGCGGCCGACTTGCTGCTAGTGGGCAAGGCGGTCGCGCGTGCCCGCATGGCCGGGCTGGACTGCTTCGTCGTCGCATCGCTACAGCCCCTGGCCGGCGAAGACCCGGCGGCGCTGGTGCAGTCCCTGGGCCGGCGCCTGCCAGCCGACGCCAAGCTGGTGGGCGCGGTCGACCGGGCATGGCCCGCGGCGCCGGCCGCTGTCGTGGACGTGCCCGAGACCGACGAGGATGCCACCGTGTTGGTGGCCGAACACATCGACCTGATGCGCGGCGGCAGCTGAGAGTCCGCGCGCAAACAGAAAGTAGGAAAGACATGGCAAACGGCGTGATGACGGTGGCGGAGGTGGTGGCCCGGCTGCAGGCGGCGGGCGACAGCGCGCCGAAGGCCGCCGCGGGGGCGCCGCGCAGTGCCGGCGGCGACCTGCGCGACGGCTCGATCTACCTGCTGGACGAGCCCTTGCGCCTGGCGATGCAGGTGGCGGTGGCCACCGGCCGGCCGCTGCTGCTGACCGGCGACCCCGGCAGCGGCAAGTCGTCGCTCGCGGCCTGGCTGGCCGAGCGCCTGGGCTGGCGCTACTACGAGCGCGTGATCACCGGGCGCACCGAGGCGGCCGACCTGCTGTACCAGTTCGACACCGTGCGCAAGCTCGGGGACGCGGCCGGCAAGCCATCGCTGGACGACCGGCGCTATGTCGAGCCCGGCGTGCTGTGGTGGGCCCTGGACCGCGAAGGCGCGCGCCGACGCGGCGCTACCGAAGGCAGCCCGCGCCCGCGTGCCGGCGCCATGGCCTCTGAACCGCAGGCGGCGCTGAACGCGCGCCGCTCCAAGCACCACGCGGTGGTGCTGATCGACGAGATCGACAAGGCCGATCCCGACGTGCCCAATGCGCTGCTGGTGCCGTTGGGCTCGGGCCAGTTCCCCGTGACCGAGACCCAGGTCACCGTGCAGCGGGTCACGCCGGCCACGCGCAAGAAGGGCACGCCGGCGGCCCCGCTGTTCGTGGTCATCACCAGCAACGGCGAGCGTGAACTGCCGCCGGCCTTCGTGCGGCGCTGCGTGACGCACCAGTTGGCCTCGCCCGACGCGGCGCGGCTGGAAACCATCGCTCACGCGCATGCGGCGCGCGAAGGCCATGCACTCGACGCCGACGAGACCAAGCGCATCCAGGAGCTGGCGCGCCAGGCGGTGCGCATCCGCGAGGAACTGCGCCAGATGGACCGCAAAGGCGCTGGGACCGCCGAGTTCCTGGACGCGGTGCGTGCCAGCCGCGAACTCGGCCTGGCGCCAGCGCGCAAGGACGAATGGGAGCGCCTGCTGTCGCTCACGCTGCGCAAGGCGGCGGCGCGCCCGTGAGGCTGGCGCCCATCGGGCTGGGCGACGTGCTGCGCGCCATCGCTGCCCTGGCGCCCGACGAGCCGGCGCGCTGGCCGGCCATCGCTGCCGCGCTCGGCTTCGAGCTGCCGCGCGACGAGCCGCTGCGCCCCACCGCCGCCGGAGCCGCCATCACCTTGCCCGCCATGGTCGGCCAAGGCGTTGCCGTTCACCGGCAGTCATCGGCGGCGCGCCGCGAAGCGTCGCTGCCCGTGTTGGCGCCACAGGCGGCCGTGCAGTCGCAGAGCCAGCCTTTCCTCGTCGAGGTGAGCTCGATCGCCCTCGACGCCAGCACCGCCGATGCAGCCGTGCCCGCACTGCTGCCGCTGCTGGCCCCGGCCACCGCGCCCTCCATCGTGCGCGCCGCCGCGGTGATGCCGCAGGCGCGCGGCCCGTTGGACACAGACGCTCTCGTGCGGGCGGTGGCGCGCCGGCGCCTGCCCGCGCGCCTGCCGCGCCGGCGCCGCGACACTGTCGCGCACGACGTGGTGCTGCTGCAGGACCTGGGCGAGGGCATGGACGTCTTCGGCGAGGACGTCGAAGGCTTCGCCGATGCGCTGCGGCAGGCTGCCGGCCGGCATGCGGTGCGCACCGGTGCCTTTCTCGGCAGGCCGGCCGAGGCGCTGGCCACGCTGGGCGTGCATCGCGGCAGCGCGGTGGTGGTGCTCACCGACCTGGGCCTCTCGCCCCTGGCGCGGCCCGACGAGCGCGGCAGCGCGCGCTGGCTGGATTTGGCCGCACTCACCCAGCGCGCTGGCGCGCGCGCCACGCTGCTGGTGCCCTGGCCGGCCGAGCGCTGGCCGGCCGACGTGGCCGCGCGGCTGGCGCTGGCCACCTGGGACCGCGGCACGAACGTGGCGCAGGTGTTGCGCGCGGTGCGCGAGCAT
>NZ_JALHQI010000107.1 GCF_022842045.1 Arenimonas sp.
CTGCATCTCGCAGGCGGCGGCGACGTGGTGGGCAACGTTCCGCAGGGCCTGCCGCCGCTGCGCTGGCCGAAGATCACGCTGGAGGCCTTGCTCTCGCTGCTCAGCGCAGCCGTCGTGATCGCGCTCGTCGGCTTCATGGAGTCGATCGCCATGGCCAAGGCGCTGGCGGCGAAGACGCGGCAGCGCATCGACCCGAACCAGGAGCTCCTCGGCCAGGGCCTGGCCAACCTCACCGGCGCGTTCTTCCAGTCCTACCCGGCCTGCGGCTCGTTCACCGGCTCGGCCATCAACCTGCAGGCCGGCGCGAAGACCGGCCTGGCGATGGTGTTCAACGGCCTCTTCGTCGCCGCCACGCTGCTGGTGCTGACGCCGCTGCTCTACCACCTGCCCAAGGCCACGCTGGGTGTGATCATCCTGATGGCGGTGACGAGCCTGATCACGCCCGCGGCGCTCAAGCACACCTGGCGCGCCAGCCGCGCCGACGGCATGGTGGCGGCCATCACCTTCGTGCTGACGCTGCTGGCCGCGCCGCACCTGGACAAGGGCATCGTGATGGGGGCGGGCCTGGCGGTGCTGCTGTACCTGTGGCGCACGATGAAGCCGCGCGTGGCTGTGCTCGGCCGCCACGCCGACGGTGCGCTGCGCGACGTGAACGTGCATCCCGAGCTGCCGACCAGCCCCGAGATCCTGGTACTGCGCTTCGACGACACGCTGTACTTCGCCAACGCCGCGTTCTTCGAATCGCAGGTGCTCGACGAGCTGGCGAAGAAGCCCGGCGCGCGCCACCTGTTGATCGTGGCCAGCGGCATCAACCAGATGGACGCCTCGGGCGACGAGGCGCTGCGCCATCTCGTCGAGCGGCTGCGCGCCTCGGACATCCAGGTGGTCTTCTGCGGCGTCAAGAAGCAGGTGCTGGACGTCATGCGCCGCACCGGGCTGGACCGGCTGATCGGCGAAGCGAACCTGCACCCCAACGAAGAGCAGGCGCTGGCGGCCGTCTACGCCGCGCTCGGTCGCGACGGGCGCGGCGAGCTGCTGCCGGCGGAGGCGGCGAGGGCGCCGTGAACGACCCGCGCGCGTCGCGCTGGCTGCCCTTTCTGGGTTGGTGGCCCCAGGTCACGCGCGAGTCGCTGCGCCACGACGCACTGGCCGCGCTCACCGGCGCGGTGGTCGTGCTGCCCCAGGCCGTGGCCTTCGCCACCATCGCCGGCCTGCCGCCGCAGTACGGCCTGTACGCGGCGATGCTGCCGGCCATCGTGGCGGCCCTGTGGGGCTCGAGCCGGCATCTGGTGTCGGGCCCGACGACGGCGATCTCGGTGCTGGTGTTCGCGACCCTCAGCCCGCTGGCCGAGCCGGGCAGCGAGCGCTACATCGGCATGGTGCTGACGCTGGCGCTGCTGGCCGGGCTGATGCAGCTGGCGCTCGGGCTCGCGCGCCTGGGCGCGCTGGTGAACTTCATCTCGCACACCGTGATCGTCGGCTTCACGGCCGGGGCCGCCTTTCTCATCGCGGCCAGCCAGCTCAAGCACTTTCTCGGCCTGGCGATCCCGCGCGGCGCGCCCTTTCACGAGACGGTGCTGTACGCCGCGCAACACCTGGGGGAGTCGCACCTGTGGGTGGTGGTGGTGGGCCTGGCCACGCTGGCGGCCGGGCTGCTGGCGCGCCGCCTGTGGCCGCGGCTGCCCTACATGATCCTGGCGATGACGGTGGGCGCGGTCGTCGCCCTTGTGCTGCAGCGCCTCGTGGGCGCCACCGACATCGAGACCGTGGGCGCCCTGCCCGGCGCCCTGCCGGCGCTGTCGATGCCCGACCTCTCGCCATTGACGCTGCAGTCGCTGCTGTTCCCGGCCGCGGTGGTGGCGGTCATCGGGCTCACCGAGGCGGTGGCCATCGCGCGCGCCGTCGCCGTCAAGAGCGGCCAGCGGCTCGATGCCAACCAGGAGTTCATCGGCCAGGGGCTGGCCAACATCGCCGGCGCCTTCACCTCGGCCTACCCGAGCAGCGGCAGCTTCAACCGCAGCGGCATCAACCATGCGGCGGGCGCGCGCACGCCGCTGGCGGCGGCGCTGTCGGCTCCCATGCTGCTGGCCATCGCCTGGCTGGCGACGCCCCTGGCCACCTACCTGCCGGTGGCGGCGATGGCCGCGATCCTGTTCATCGTCGCCTGGGGGCTGATCGACTGGGCCGCCATCGGCCAGATCCTGCGCCGCCACCCGCGCGAGCGCATCGTGCTGCTCGTCACCTGGGTCGGGGTGCTCGTCGACCTGGAGAAGGGCCTGTTCGTCGGCGTCGTGGTCTCGCTGCTGTTCTACCTGTACCGCACCTCGCAACCGGCGGTGGAGGAGCGCACGCCGCCGCTGGCCGAACTGGGCAACCCGCGGCGCAAGCTGGTGGCGGCCGGCCCGGGGGCGCCGAGCTGCCCGCAACTGGCGATCCTGCGCGTGCGCGGCTCCATCTACTTCGGCGCGGTCGAGCATGTGCGCGAGGAGCTGCACCGCGTCGACGAGGTCGATCCGCGCCGCAAGTGGGTGGTGCTGGTGGCGCACGGGGTCAACTTCGTCGACCTCGCGGGTGCCCAGCTGCTGGCCGAAGAGGCGCAGCGGCGGCGTGCGCTGGGGGGTGGCCTGGTCGTTGTGGGCGCGCAGCCGGCCGTGCATCGCACGCTCGAGCGCAGCGGCGCTCTCGCCGCCTTCGGCGAGCATTCATTGATTGCACACAAGGGCGACGCGCTGCGCGCCGTCTACCCTCGCTTGGACAGTGCCATGTGCCGCGCCTGCGGGTACAGGGTCTTCGAGGAGTGCCAGCAGGCGCTGCCCGACGGCACGTTGCGCCCGCGGGCCGATGAACCTCTCACCGCAACCCCAGCCCCTGCCACACCATGAGCGATGCCCTCAACTACCTCGTCAAGGCCCGGCCCGAAGCCGTGGGCCACTACTTCGCGTTCCTCAAGGACTGCGGCAAGCATCTCGACCCGAAGACGCGCAACCTGATCAGCCTCATCACGAAGGTGCACGCGCAGACCGAGCGCGGATTCCGCCAGTACCTGGGCCGTGCGCTGCGCGAGGGCTGCACGCCGATGGAGGTGCTCGATGCGCTGCTGATGGCCTTTCCGGCGCTCGGCCTGGCCAAGATCGTGTGGGCGGTGGACATCATCCTCGCGATGGACCTGCCGGACTTCAGGCCCGAGGCACTGCAAGCCGCGGCCGAAGCGCGCTGGCACGACGTGCTGGCCACGGGCGACCTTGCGCCGGGCGCGACCTCCCGTGTCGAGTGCGACGGCCGCGGCCTCTTCGTCCACCGTGCGGTGGCGGCCGATGCCCCTGCCGGCGCGGACGAATGGCGCGTCTACGACAGCCGCTGCCCGCACCAGGTGACCAACATCCCGCATCTGGCACTCCAGGGCCACACGTTGACCTGCCCGAAACATGAGTGGGTCTTCGACGTGCGGTCCGGCGAGTGCATCGCCAAGGGCACGAGCCCGCTGAAGCGTTGGCCCAGCAAGGTGGACAACGGCCGCCTGCTGGCGCATTGGTAGCGCCGCCCCATCGCGGCCATTCGCCCAATCCCGGGCTTCATCACGACATTCATATGAGGAGATGCGCATGCAACGATATGGAACTTCCTTCGCCCGCAGAGCGCTGCGTCTGAGCGGGCTCGCAGCCGCGGCCGTGCTTGCTTTGCCGGCCTGGGCCACCAACGGCTACTTCCCACACGGCTATGGCCTGAAGGCCAAGGGCATGGGCGGCACCTCGCTCGCGCTGGCCCAGGACAGCCTGGGTGGCGCCACCAACCCGGCGGCCATGGTCTGGGCGGGCAACCGCGCCGACCTCGGCCTCGACGCCTTCGCACCGAAGCGCGACGCCGAGCGCAGCGGCGCCGGCTTCGCGACGCTGAACGGGCAGGTGAGCAGCGACAAGGAGCTCTTCTGGGTGCCCGAGGCGGGCTACAACCGCCTGCTGAGCCCGAGCCTCTCGCTCGGCCTCACGGTCTACGGCAACGGTGGCATGAACACCACTTACCCGCAAGGCAACTTCAACTGCGGCGCCGGGCCGGCGAACATGCTGTGCGGCAGTGGCACCCTGGGCGTGGACCTGTCGCAGCTGGTCGTGGCGCCGACGCTTGCCTGGAAGCCCGCGCCGGACCATTCGATCGGCGTCGCGCTGCTGCTCGGCTACCAGCGCTTCAAGGCCGAAGGCCTGCAGGCGTTCGACAACGCACCGGGTTTCCCGCCGTTCACCGGCGCGCCGGGCAGCGTCACCAACAACGGCTACGACAGCTCCAAGGGGGTGGGCCTGCGCGTGGGCTGGATGGGACGGCTGCTGCCCGCGCTCACGGTGGGGGCGGCCTACGCGCCGAAGATGAACATGAGCCGCTTCGACAAGTACAAGGGGCTCTTCGCCGGCAACGGTGACTTCGACATCCCGTCGCACTTCGGCGTGGGCATCGCCTACCAGCCCGTGCCGGCGGTGACCGTGGCGCTGGATGCCATGCGCATCAAGTACAGCGACGTGCCGGCGGTGCACAACCCGAGCTCCAACCAGGCGCCGCTCGGCGCCGCCAACGGCCCGGGCTTCGGCTGGCAGGACATCGACATCGTCAAGCTCGGCGTCGCCTGGCAGGCGACGCCCGCGCTGACGCTGCGCGCCGGCTACAACCGAGGCGACAACCCGATCGGCAGCGCCGACGTGAGCTTCAACATCCTGGCCCCCGGGGTGATGAAGGACCACTACACGGCCGGTTTCACCTTCAATGTCTCGCCGACGAGCGAGATCACCGGCGCGCTGATGGTGGCGCCGCGGCAGACGGTGACGGGTTCGTCCTTCTTCAACGCCGTGCTCGGCCCCGGGGCCGGCGGCAACGAGACCATCGGCATGAAGCAGAGCTCGTTCGGCCTCGCCTGGGGCCTGAAGTTCTAGCCGGCGCGGCCGCGGCCGCGCCGAACGGGACCCGCGCCGGCGCGTCAGGTGGCGCGCCGGCGGCGCGTCACTTGCGTCCGTTCACTGCGTCGGTCGCTTGCGTCTGTCACTTGTGTCCGACCGCCTCGCGCGCCAGGCCGTCCAGCAGCGCGTCGACCTCGCGCAGCGCCGCGCGCGAGGCGGTCGAGACGCCCTGGCCCTGGCGCATCGGGCGCCGGTAGGCCACGAACACCCGGTCGGGCCGGTCGGCCGTCGCCCATACCACCAGGGTGTAGGGGCACATCACGACATTGGCCGGGTCGGCCTCCATCATCTTGCGCGACAGCTGCGCGCTGCAGAACTGCAGCGCCTGCGCATCCTCGTAGAGCTTCTTGCTCGAGCCGACATCCTTGCCGGTGCGCTCGAGCATCGTGCCGATGTGCGACTGGTAGTCGATGACGAAGCCCTTGGACTCGATGGCGGTCTTGAGGTCGTCGCGCACGTCGCTGAATTTCGCGCCGGTCTTGCTGTAGGTGACCACCGGTTGTGCGACCGCCGCGCCCGCGGTCAGGCACAGGGCGGCGAGCAGGGGCAGGGCCCAGGGACGTTTCATGGCTTGTCTCTCCTTCGCCGCGGCGAATTCGGCGGCACTGCAAGGATGAAGCCCCGGCGCGGACGCGGCGTTGTCCAGGCTCAAAGGCCATGCACGCGCCGCGCGCCCGGGCCATCATGCCCGGCGGCGGCCGGTGGCGCTGCGGCGCAGGCGGCCTGGTCGGTGCCGGCCCGCCTGGGAGAATGCGCGCGTGCTGTCCATCTCCCTCGGCCCGGTCGCGCTGCCGGCGGCGCCCTTGCTGCTTCTCGTGGCCATCGTCCTGGCCACGGGCTTGGCGCGGCGGCTGGCGCCACGCGAACCGCCTGAAGAGCGCCAACGCGCCGACGCTGCCGTGATGTGGGCGGCCGTCGGCGGGCTGGTGGCGGCGCGGCTTGCGCATCTGGCGCTGAACGCGCCGGCCTACACGGCGCACCCCTGGGCGGCGCTGGATGTTCGCGACGGCGGCTGGGTCGCCGGTGCAGGCTTGGCCGCCGGTGCGGCGCTGCTGGCCTGGCAGGCACAACGCCGGCCGACGCTGCGGCGCGCGCTCGGTGGCGGCGC
>NZ_JALHQI010000108.1 GCF_022842045.1 Arenimonas sp.
CCGCCGCGCCACCCGTCGTCGTCGAAGACTTCGCGCTGCCGCCGGTCGATGACGACACCCGGCTCGCGGTGGACGACTGGTTCGACCGCATACGCGCGCGCCGCGCCGCCGGCGACCTCGCGGGCGCGCGCGCGAGCCTCGCAAGGCTGCGCGACGCCCACCCCGACGCGGCCATCCCCGCCGACCTCGCCGACCTGCGCTGATGGCGGGGGAGACGCTGCAGGGTCGGGCCAGCTTCACGCTCGAGGCCCGCAAGAGCCGCTTCATCGCGCAGGCCGCGCCGGTGGATTCCCCGGAGCAGGCCCTGGCCTGGCTGCGCGAAATCGCCGACCCGCAGGCCACGCACAACTGCTGGGCTTACCGCATCGGCGCCGCGTATCGCTCCAGCGACGACGGTGAGCCTGGCGGCAGCGCCGGCCGGCCGATCCTCGCGGCCATCGAGGGCCAGGGCATGGACCAGGTGATGGTGGTGGTGACGCGCTGGTACGGCGGCACCAACCTCGGCGTCGGCGGCCTGGTGCGCGCCTACGGCGGCGCCGCCGCGGAATGCCTGCGCACCGCGCCGCGGCGGCCGCTGGTGGACTGGTGCTTCGCCGCCGTGGACGCCGACTTCGCCCTGTCGGGTCCGCTGCACGGATTGCTCGAGGACGTCGGCGCGCGCAAGCTCGATGAATCCTTCGACGAGCACGGCCTGCACTTGCGTTTGCGCCTTCCCGCCTCCAGCTTTGGAGACCTGGCCGACCGGCTGCGCGACCTCAGCCGGGGCGCCGCGCGCCTGAGGCGCCTCGAGACACCCGACGCATGACCGAGATCCCGACGCCGCGCCCGCCGCTGAACTCCCTGCGCGGCCTGCTGCCCTTCCTGCGCCCGCACCGGCCGCTGCTGGCCTGCTGGCTGGTGGCGCTGGCGCTGAGCTCTAGCGCCACCCTCATGCTGCCGGTGGCGGTGAAGTACATGATCGACCAAGGCTTCGTGGCCGGCAGCTCGGTGGACCGCTGGTTCGCGCTGCTCTTCGCAGTGGCGGTGCTGCTGGCGCTGGCCACGGCGGCGCGCTTCTACTTCGTGTCGCTGCTGGGCGAGCGCGTGATCGCCGACCTGCGGCGCACGCTTTACGGGCACCTGCTTTCGCTGGACCAGGCCTTCTTCGAGCGCACGCGCACCGGCGAGCTGCTGTCGCGGCTGTCGGCCGACACCGAGCTGCTGCGCAGCGTGGTGGCCTCCAGCATGTCGGTGGCGCTGCGCAGCGGCATCACCGTGCTGGGCAGCGCGCTGATGCTGGCCGTCACCAGCCCAAGGCTGGCCCTGTTCGCCCTGCTGGGCATCCCGCTGGTGATCCTGCCGATGGTGATCTCGGGCCGGCGCGTGCGCGGGGTGGCCAAGGACAGCCAGGACCGCGTCGCCGACGCCAACGCCCGCGCCGGCGAGACCCTGGGCGCGATGCACACCGTGCAGAGCTACGCCCGCGAGGACTACGAGCGCGAACGCTTCGCCGGCGCCGTGCAGGTGGCGCTCGGCACCGCCCGCAAGCGGATCCGGCTGCAGGCGATGCTGACCGCGGTGGTGATCGTGCTGGTGTTCGGCTCGATCACCGCGGTGCTGTGGATCGGCGCCCAGGACGTGGTGGCCGGCAGCATGACGCCGGGCACGCTGGGCCAGTTCGTGCTGTACGCGCTGCTGGGCGCCGGCTCGGTCGGCGCCCTCACCGAAGTCTGGGCCGAAGTGCAGCGCGCCGCCGGCGGCATGACCCGCATCAACGAGCTGCTGCAGGAACGTTCGGTGCTGGCCCTGCCCGCCCGACCGTCCGAACTGCCGACGCCCGTGCGCGGCGAAATCCGACTCGAAGGCGTTCGCTTCCACTACCCCACCCGCCCCGACGTGGCCGCGCTCGACGACTTCAGCCTGTCGGTGGCGCCCGGCGAAACCGTGGCCCTGGTCGGCCCGTCCGGCGCCGGCAAGAGCACGGTGCTGCAGCTGCTGCTGCGCTTCCACGATCCCGAGGCGGGCCGCATCCTGCTCGACGGCCAGGACTTGCGCACGCTCGATCCCGGCACGCTGCGCCGGCACGTGGCGCTGGTGCCGCAGGATCCGATGATCTTCGGCGCCAGCGCGCGCGAGAACATCCGTTATGGCCGACTGGAAGCAAGCGACGCCGACATCGAGGCTGCGGCACGCAGTGCCGAGGCCCACGATTTCCTGGCCGCGCTGCCGCAGGGCTACGACAGCGAGCTCGGCGAGCGCGGCGCGCGTCTCTCCGGCGGCCAGCAGCAGCGCCTGGCGATCGCGCGGGCGCTGCTCAAGGACGCGCCCATCCTGCTGCTGGACGAAGCTACCAGCGCGCTGGACTCGCAAAGCGAGCACGCGGTGCAGCAGGCGCTCGAGCGGCTGATGCAGGGCCGCACGACGCTGGTCATCGCGCACCGCCTGGCCACGGTCCTCAAGGCCGACCGCATCGTGGTCATGGACCGGGGCCGCATCGTCGCGCAAGGCACGCACGCCGAGCTGCTCGCCCAGGGCGGCCTCTACGCCGAACTCGCCCGCCTCCAGTTCGACCACTGACGACGACGCGTGCGCCTTGCACACGAACCGCCGCACTTTGGGACGTTACGGCAGCTCCGCCCAGCAACGATCGGGTTCGCCGCCCGCCCCTCAACACGGCGTCCTGCCCATTGAGGGGCGGCCGTTACGGCATCCTGCCTCCACTTCGTCGAACCCGATCGTCGCAGGGCGGCGCTCCGACCGACCGTCGCACACCGGATCGAGATCAAGAGCCGGATCAAGAGCTGTTGCCCCGTCGTCGCCCTTGATTTTGATCTGGTGTGCGACTGACATCCGGGGCGACGTCGCACGCACGACTAGGACTTCTGAAGTGAAGGGCAGGAAGCCCGTAACGGCCGACGTTTGCTGCCAGGGATGGCGCTAGCAAGACGGCGGGCAGAAGTACCCGTCGTGCGGGCGGCGGCGCTGCCGTGAAGTAAAGGCGTGTGGCGGTTCGTGCGCAGGGCGCACGTGCACTACGGACGGTGGAAAAGCGAAGCCCCGCGGGAGCGGGGCTTCGGGGTGGTGCGTAGGGGGTGGTGTCAGGCCGGGGCGACGTTGGCGGCTTGTGCGCCCTTCGGGCCCTGGACGACTTCGAAACTGACGCGCTGGCCTTCCTGGAGCGAACGGAAGCCCTTGGATGCGATCGCCGAGTAATGCACGAACACATCCGCGCTGCCGTCTTCCGGAGCGATGAAGCCAAACCCCTTGGCGTCGTTGAACCACTTCACGGTGCCGAAACTCATGCGCTTTCCCTCGAGTGCGGTTGGTCGAACGTGCCCCGGCGCCTTCCCCGGGCCGTCGCACGGGCCGAGTATGCAAAAGGGGAATTCGACTGACAATCACCCCAGCAGCGCGTCGAACAGCCCCGGCAGGCCTGCGCTGGCGGCCTCGACGTGGGCCAGCACCTCGGCCAGCGTGATCTCGCCGTCGTCGCTGCAGCCGGCGGCCCAATTGGCCACCACCGCCAGGCAGGCGTAGTCCAGGCCCAGCTCGCGGGCCAGGCCGGCCTCGGGCATGCCGGTCATGCCGACCAGGTCGCAGCCGTCGCGGCGCATGCGGGCGATCTCGGCCTTGGTTTCCAGGCGCGGGCCCTGGGTGGCGCCGTAGCAGCCGCCGTCCACGACGGCCACGCCGGCGCGGGCCGCGGCGGCCAGCACCTCGGCGCGCAGCGAAGGCGTGTAGGGGTCGCCGAAATCGACGTGCAGCACCTCGCCGCCCTCGCCGTCCCAGAAGCTCGAGGCGCGGCCCCAGGTGTAGTCGATCAGTTGGTCGGGCAGCGCCAGCACGCGCGGGCCGAAGCGTTCGGTGATGCCGCCGACGGTGTTGATGGCGAGCACGCGGGACGCGCCCAGCTGCTTGAGCTGCCAGAGGTTGGCGCGGTAGTTCACGCGGTGCGGCGGCAGCGAGTGGCCTTCGCCGTGGCGGGCCAGGAAGGCGACGCGGCGGCCGCGGAGGCGGCCGACCCGGACCGGGCCCGAGGGCTTGCCGAAGGGCGTGTCGCCCTCGATCGCTTCGGCCTCCTGCAGGTTGGCGAGACGGTAGACGCCGGTGCCACCGATCACGGCCAGGTCGATCGCGGCCATCTCAGGTCCCCAGCGCGTAGATCGCGGGCAGGTTCCTGCCCTGCTCGTGGTAGTCCATGCCGTAGCCGTAGACGTAGCGGTCGGGCACCTCCAGCGCGACATAGTCGGCGGCGATGCCCTCGACGCAGCGGTCGTGCTGCTTCACCGCCAGCACGGCCACCCGCACCTCGCGGGCGCCCTGGTCCTCGCACCATTGCTTGACGGCCTTGAGCGTGTGGCCCTCGTCCAGGATGTCGTCGGCCAGCAGCACGCGGCGGCCGCGCAGCGGCGTCGCCGGACGGTGCAGCCAGGCCAGGCCCGAGCCGGTGGTGGCGCCGCGGTAGCGCGACGCGTGCAGGTAGTCGAACTCTAGGTCGGTCTTCATCGCCATCGCCAGCTGCGCGGCGAACGGCAGGCCGCCGTGCATGATGGTCAGGTAGACCGGGCGCTCGCCGTCGGCGTAATCGGCGTCGATCCCGGCGGCGATGCGGGCGATTTCGCGCTCGATGCGTTCGCGGTCGAACAGCAGGTCGGAACCGGCGACGGCCTCGGCCAGGGACTTCACCATGTCAGGCCACTCCTTCGGGATGGGCCGTCACGCGGCCGCGGGCCTCATCGTAGCGCGCATCGGCCAGCAGGCCGTCCCAGCCGCCGCCGCCGCGACCGAGCAGTGAGCTGATGCCCAGCGTGTCCGAGGGCGGGCGGGTGTCCATGGCCTTGAGCGAATCCTCGACCAGGGCCGGGGCGCACACCAGCACGATGTCGCAGCCGGCGTCGAGGTGGGCGTCGATGCGCGACTTCACGCCGCCGGCCGATTCGGCCGCGGCCATGCCGATGTCGTCGGAGAACACCACGCCGCGGAAACCCATGTCGCGGCGCAGGATGTCCTTGATCCAGCGCGGCGAATAGCCCGCGGGCTCGGGCGCGACGGCCGGGTACTTCACGTGCGCCATCATCACCGCATCGGCGCCGGCGTCGATGCCGGCGACGAAGGGCACCAGGTCCTCGGCCTGCAGCGCCGACAGCGGGCGCGGGTCCACCGCGTCGTCGAAATGCGTGTCCTCGAGCACCGAGCCATGGCCGGGGAAGTGCTTGAGCGTCGCGGCCATGCCGGCCTCGTGCATGCCGGCCACGTAGGCGCGGGTGAACTCGGCGACGATCGCCGGATCGGCATGGAAGGCGCGGTTGCCGATGGCCAGGTTGCCGCGGCCCAGGTCGACCACGGGAGCGAAGCTGAGATCGACGCCGGTGGCGCGGATCTCGCTGGCCATCAGCCAGGCGTGGTCCCTGGCCAGGCGCAGCGCGGCCTTCGGGTCGCGCGCGTACAGCTGGCCGTAGCCGTCGAGCGAGGGCAGCGGGTGGTAGCCGTCGCGGAAACGCTGCACGCGGCCGCCTTCCTGGTCCACGCAAAGCAGCTGCGGGCGCGGCGCCGCGGCGCGAATGGCCGCGGACAGGTCGGCCACCTGCTGGCGCGAGGCGAAGTTGCGGGTGAACAGGATCACGCCCGCCACCGCGTCATGCTGCAGCCACTCGCGCTCGCGGGCGTCGAGTTCGTGGCCGCTGATTCCGATCACCAGCATCAGTGCTGCTCCTGTGCGCTCCAGCGCGAATACGGGCGCTCGGCGAGCGCCAGGTTGTAGTAGCGGAGTTCCTCGGTGACTTCCTGGCCCAGCCAGTCCGGACGCGGGTAGGCCTGGCCAGCGGACGCGAGCTCGAGTTCGGCGACCACCAGGCCGGCGTTTTCGCCGCGGAACTCGTCGACCTCGAAGGTGTGTCCCTCGACCTCGACGTAGTGCCGCACCTTGTCGATGCGGCCGCCCACGCACAGCGCCAGCAGCGCCTCGGCGTCGGCCACCGGCACCGGGTAGTCGAACTCCTGGCGGGTGGTGCCCAGCTCGCGCGACTTGAGGTT
>NZ_JALHQI010000109.1 GCF_022842045.1 Arenimonas sp.
CCGCCGCCCGGCCGCGCTGCCGCTGCGCGTGGCCGCCAGCCGCTCGCACCTGGACCCGCGCACGGCCGCCGCGCTCGGGCGCATGGGCGAGACCGAACGCATCGGCCTCGGTTCGTCGCTCAAGTTCTGCCGCATCGCCGAGGGACTGGTCGACGTCTATCCGCGCTTCGGGCCGACCAGCGAGTGGGACACCGCGGCCGCGCAGTGCGTGCTCGAGGAAGCCGGCGGCGCCGTGCTGCGCCTCGATGGCCAGCCGCTGGACTACAACCGCAAGGACTCGCTGCTAAACCCGGATTTCATCGCGCTGGGCGATCCCGCGCTGCCCTGGCGCGACTGGCTGGAGGCTTCGCCCCATGGCTGACATCCGCGAGCTGATCGCCATCATGGCGCGCCTGCGTGACCCCGAGCGTGGGTGCCCCTGGGACGTGAAGCAGGACTTCGCCAGCGTCGCGCCCTACACGATCGAGGAAGCCTACGAGGTCGCCGACGCGATCCAGCGCGGCGACATGCCCGAGCTGCGCGACGAACTCGGCGACCTGCTGCTGCAGGTGGTGTTCCATTCGCGCATGGCCGAGGAGGCCGGGCACTTCGCCTTCGACGACGTGGTGGCGGCCATCAACGACAAGCTCGTGCGGCGCCATCCGCACGTGTTCGGCGACGTCGCCGCGCAGGCCGATGCCGAGGCGCAGCTGGCGAACTGGGAAGAACTCAAGCGCGCCGAGCGCGCCGAACGCGGCGAGCAGGACATGAGCGTGCTGGCCGGCATCACCCGCGGCCTGCCGGAATGGCAGCGCGCGGTGAAGCTGCAGAAGCGCGCCGCCACGGTCGGTTTCGACTGGCCGGGCCCGGCGCCGGTGATCGCCAAGCTGCACGAGGAGATCGAGGAGGTGCGGGTCGAGTTCGACGCCGTGGCGGCCGGTGACGCCGGGGCGCGCGACCGGCTCGAGGACGAGCTCGGCGACGTGCTGTTCGTGGTCGCCAACCTCACCCGCCACGCCAAGGTGGATTTCGGCGCCGCGCTGCGCCGGGCCAACGCCAAGTTCGAGCGCCGCTTCCGGCGCATGGAGCAGCTGGCCGCCGCCGAGGGCGTGGACTTGGCCCAGCTCGACCTGGACGCCCAGGACGCCTACTGGAACCGCGCCAAGCTCGAAGAAAAGCCATCCCCCGTGGGAGGGACTTCAGTCCCGATGCTTTCCACCGAAAAGCATCGCGACTAAAGTCCCTCCCACAGGGTCACCGGAGTCACCAGGTCATGAGCCAGGGTTTCCAGAGCTTCCGCGAGTTCTACCCCTATTACCTGGGCGAGCACGAGAACCGCACCTGCCGGCGCCTGCACTTCGTCGGCAGCTGCGTGGCGCTGGGTTTCCTGGCCGCCGCGGTCGTGACGCTCAACGCGAGGTGGCTGCTGGCCGCGCTGGTCAGCGGCTACGCCTTCGCCTGGGTCGGCCACTTCTTCTTCGAACACAACAAGCCGGCCACCTTCAAGCACCCGTTCTATTCTTTCGCCGGCGATTGGGTCATGTTCAAGGACATGCTCACCGGCCGCATCAAGTTCTGATCCGCTTCTTGCGGGCGGGGCGGGGCGGGGCCGGGGGCGGCGCGCGGCGCGCGGCGGTGCCCACGCCTGGCCTTGACGCGGCCTTGCCGGGGGCTTCACGCCCGACTCACCGGGGTGGGGTTGTAATCTTCACAAAGCTGAAGACATCCTCTTCACATTCCGGAGAAACCCCATGCGACGTGATGACCCGGCCGGCCTGATCCTCGTGGTCGAAGACAACCGAAACCTGTCCGAGATGGTCGGCGAGTACCTGGAGTCGAAAGGCTTCGGCGTCGACTACGCCGGCGACGGCATGGACGGCTACCGCCTGGCGGCCGACAACAGCTACGACGTCATCGTGCTGGACCTGATGCTGCCCCGCCTGGACGGCCTGGAAGTGTGCCGCCGCCTGCGCAACGAGGCCAAGAAGTCCACGCCGGTGCTGATGCTGACCGCCCGCGACACCCTCAACGACAAGGTCAACGGCCTCGAGGCCGGCGCCGACGACTACCTGGTCAAGCCCTTCGCCATCCAGGAGCTCGAGGCCCGCGTGCGCGCCCTGATCCGCCGCGACCGCCGCCAGGTGAGCGCCGAGGTACTGAAGGTGGCCGACCTGGTGCTTGACACCGCCAGCCTGCGCGTCACCCGCGCCGGCCAGGAAATCGCGCTCTCGCCGATCGGCCTGCGCCTGCTCACCATCCTGATGCGCGAGTCGCCGCGCGTGGTCACGCGCCGCGACATCGAGCGCGAGATCTGGGGCGACGGCCTGCCCGATTCCGACACCCTGCGCAGCCACCTCTACAACCTGCGCAAGGCCATCGACCGGCCCTTCGACCGCCCGCTGCTGCACACCGTGCAGACCGCCGGCTACCGCATCGCCGACCTCGACGCGCCGCCGGCCGCCTGAGCCGCGGACCAGGGATGGCCACCGCGCGCTCCGGGCTCCGCCGCAAGATCTGGGTCGCCTTCATCCTGCAGGCGGCGGCGATCAGCTTCGCCGCCGTGCTTGGCGTGTACGGCGCCTCGGCGGTGCTCAAGCACGTACTGATCCAGCGCGCGCTGCAGGAGGAGGCCACGCACTACTGGCAGCGCCTGGCCGGCGATTCGCAGGCGCAGGTGCCCGACACCTACAACATGACCGGCTTCCTGGTGCCCGCCGGCGGCAGCCAGGACGCCCTGCCCGACAAACTCAAGCCGCTCGACGTCGGCTTCCACGCGCTCCCGCGCGCCGAGGGTGGCTCGCTGGTGCTGGTGGAACGCGACGGCAACGGCCACATGCTCTACCTGCTGTTCAAGCAGGAACAGGTGGACAGCCTCGCGTTCTGGTTCGGCATGGCGCCGCTGGCGATCGTGCTGGTGGTGATCTACGTGATCGCCTGGAGCACCTACCGCACCTCCAAGCGCGCGGTCTCGCCGGTGATCTGGCTCGCCAGCCAGGTGCAGCGCTGGGACCCGAAGAAACCCGAGTCCAGCGCGCTGCGGCCCGAAAACCTTCCGGTGGACGTCGAAGGCGAGACCCTGGTGCTGGCGTCCTCGCTGCACGACTTCGCCAGCCGCATCGAGAGCTTCGTCGAGCGCGAACGCGACTTCACCCGCGACGCCTCGCACGAGCTGCGCACGCCGCTGACCGTGATCCGCGTCGCCGGCGACATGATGGAAGGCGACGAGAACCTCACGCCGATGTCCCGCCGCGCGCTCAAGCGCATCCAGGGCGCGGGCCGCGACATGGAAGCGCTCATCGAAGCCTTCCTGATCCTGGCCCGCGAAGGCGACACCGGCCTGCCCGACGATGATTTCGCGGTCAGCAGCGTGGTCGAGGAAGAGGTGGAGAAGGCCCGCGTGCTGGTCGCCACCAAGCCGGTCGAGCTGCGCCTGGTGAAGGAGGACGACTTCCACCTGCATGCGCCGGCACGCGTGCTTTCGGTGCTGCTGAGCAACCTGCTGCGCAACGCCTGCCACTACACCGACGAAGGCAGCGTCACCGTTTACCTGCGCCGCGGCTCGATCGCCGTGGCCGACACCGGCGTGGGCATGACGCCGGACGAACTGGCACGCGTGTTCGAGCCCTTCTACCGCGGCGGCGACCGCAAGAAGGACGGGCAGGGCATCGGCCTGTCGATCGTGCAGCGACTGTCGCAGCGCTACGGCTGGCCGGTACGGCTGGAGAGCGAGGCCGGCAAGGGCACGGTCGCCACGATCAGCTTCCCGCTGCTGCCGCCGATGGCCTGAATCTTTCCCGGCGAATCGTCGCGCGCGTCAACGCGCGGCCCGCCCGCGCGTTTTCTTCCGACCAGCCACCGCCCCTTTCGACCCCGGAGCCACGATGTCGCTTGCCCAGCCCGCTTCCCGCCCTTCCCGCCGCCTGGCCATCGCCGCTGCGGTGCTGGGTCTTGCCGCCCTGGCCTGGTGGGCCTGGAGCGCGCGCGCGCCCGAGGCCGGCGGCGGCTTCCGCACCGGCGCGGTCGATCGCGGCGACGTGCGCGTGGTGATCTCGGCGACCGGCACCCTGCGCGCCACCACCACGGTGGACGTCGGCTCGCAGGTGTCGGGGCAGATGCAGGACGTGCTGGTGGATTTCAACGATCGCGTCGACAAGGACCAACCGATTGCCAGGCTCGACCCGGCGCCGTTCGAGAGCCGGGTGAAGCAGACCGAGGCCGACCTCGCCAGCGCGCGCGCCTCGGTGAACGAAGCCCAGGCCACGCTGAAGAACGCCGAGGCCGACTACGTGCGCAAGTCCGACCTGGCCGCGCGCCAGCTGATCGCGCGCAACGAACTCGACCTCGCGCTGGCCGCGCGCGACCAGGCCCGCGCCCGCGTCGTCTCCGCGCAGGCCGGCGTGCAGCAGCGGCAGGCCGCGGTGGACAACGCGCGGCTGGACGTCAGCTACACCGTCATCCGCTCGCCCGTGGAGGGCGTGATCCTGCTGCGCGCGGTCGAGCCCGGCCAGACCGTGGCGGCCAGCTTCCAGACGCCGGTGCTGTTCCAGATCGCCGAGGACCTGGGGCAGATGCAGATCGACCTGAGCATCGACGAGGCCGACGTGGGCCAGATCCGCGAGGGCCTGCCGGTGTCGTTCACGGTCGATGCCTTCCCCGACCGCCAGTTCCAGGGCGAGGTGAAGCAGGTGCGGCTGTCGGCCACGTCCACCGCCAACGTCATCAGCTACCCGGTGGTGGTGCAGGTCGACAACCGCGACCAGAGCCTGCTGCCGGGCATGACCGCCAGCGCCGAGATCGTGGTCAGCCGCCGCGAGGGCGTGCTGCGGGTTCCGAACGCGGCGCTGCGCTACACACCGCCGGGTGCGGACGCCGCGGCGGCGCCGGGCGCGGCGCGCGGTGGCTTTGGCCAGGACCTGCCGCGGGTGGCCGACGCGCTGCAGCTCGACGCGAG
>NZ_JALHQI010000110.1 GCF_022842045.1 Arenimonas sp.
GGCAGCGACCGGCGCGGGCGCGGAGGCCGCGGCCAGGTCGGCCGACGGCGGCAGGCCGGTGCCGGCGTCGGTCGCCAGCATGTTGGGAAGCAAGGCCACCATCAGCACGGCCGCCGCGGCGCTGGCGAACCAGGGCCAGCGCTGGCGCGCCGGCGATACCGGGCCCAGGCCGGACTGCACGCGTTCCGCGAACCCGGGCGGTGCCAGGCGAACCGGCTGGCCGCGCAGGCAGGCCGAGGCCAGCTGCCAGCGCTCGAACTGCGCACGCAGGGCCGGGTCGTTGTCCAGGCGCCGCTGCAGGAACCGGGCCTCGTCGGCCGGTAGCTCGCCGTCCAGCCAGGCGCTGAGCTGTTCCCTCAGGCGGTCGTCGATGTCGGTCATGGGCGCACTCGCTCGCTGTCCATCAGGGGTCGCAGGGTCTGGTCGATCGCCTCGCGGGCTCGGAAGATGCGCGAGCGCACGGTGCCGATCGGGCATTGCATAAGCTGCGCGATCTCCTCGTAGCTCAGGCCATCCACTTCGCGCAGGGTGATGGCCTGGCGCAGTTCCTCGGGCAGGCCGGCCACCGTGTCGGTGACGGCCTGCTCGATCTCGCCGCGCAGCAGCTGGTGTTCCGGGGTGTCGTGGTCGTGCAGGCGACCGCCACCGGCGAGGTGTTCGGCGTCCTCGGCCGCGATGTCGGCGGTCGGGGGGCGGCGTTTGCTGGCGACCAGGAAATTCTTGGCGGTATTCACGGCGATCCGGTAGAGCCAGGTGTAGAACTGGGCATCGCCACGGAAGTTCGGCAGCGCCCGGTAGGCGCGTATGAACGCATCCTGGGTGATGTCCTGGGCCTCGGCATGGTCGGGCACGAAGCGGTACACCACGGCGCCGATCCGGTGCTGGTACTTGCGCACCAGCAGGTCGAAGGCCGAGTTGTCGCCACCCTGCACACGCTTGACGAGGACCAGGTCCAGTTCGTTGTCGCCCATCCGGGCCGCTGCTCCTGCGGCCATCCGGGCCGCTCCATGGACATCCGCCGCCGGGGAAAGTTCCCGCCGGTGCGAAACCGGCGTTGACCCCCCCGGGGTCCTGCCGGGATGATACGTCCTCCCTTCCCTACCCCATCGTATGGAGACCGCCATGTTCGACGGACTTCGCCTCGCGCACTGGCGTGCCGAACCCCGCCCCGACGGCATCCTGGTCCTGACCCTGGACCGGGCCGACCAGAACGTCAACGCGCTCTCGCGCGCCGTGCTGGACGAGCTCGAGTCCATGGTCGAGCGCATCGCGCTCGAATTGCCCAAGGGCGTGGTCATCATTTCCGGCAAGGCCGCCGGCTTCATCCCGGGCGCCGACATCAAGGGCTTCGGCGACATCGCCGCCAAGGGCCAGACCGAAGACTGGATCCGCCACGGCCAGCTGGTGTTCCAGAAGCTGGCCGAGCTGCGTTGCCCGACCGTGGCCGCGATCCACGGCCACTGCATGGGCGGCGGCACCGAGATCTCGCTGGCCTGCCGCTACCGCATCGCCAGCAACGACGAGAAGACCCGCATCGGCCTGCCCGAAGTGAAGCTGGGCATCTACCCCGGCTGGGGCGGCAGCGTGCGCGCGCCGCGCCTGCTGGGCGCACCCGCCGCCATGGACCTGATGCTGACCGGCCGCTCGCTGTCGGCCTCGGCGGCGCGCGCCATCGGCCTGGTCGACAAGGTGGTGGCGCCCGCGGTGCTGCTGGACGAAGCCGTGAAGCTCGCCCAGCGCGGCACCACGCGTCCGTTCAAGCAGCGCTTCCTCGCCTGGGCCACCAACACCGGCCTGGGCCGCGCCATCCTCGCGCCGCAGATCGCCAAGCAGGTCGCCCGCAAGGCGCGCAAGGAGCACTACCCCGCCCCGTTCGCGCTGATCGAGACCTGGCGCCGCAGCGGCGGGCTGCCGGTGCACGCGGCGCTGAAGGCCGAGGCGAAGTCGGTGGTGAAGCTGGCGGGGACGCCGACCGCGCACAACCTGGTGCGCGTGTTCTTCCTGATGGATCGCCTGAAGTCGCTGGGCGGCAAGGACCACGGCATCCAGAAGGTGCACGTCATCGGCGCCGGCGTGATGGGTGGCGACATCGCCGCCTGGTGTGCGCTGCGCGGCTTCGACGTGACGCTGCAGGACCGCGAGATGAAGTACATCCAGCCGGCGCTGGACCGCGCGGCGAAACTGTACGAGAAAAAGGTCAAGGACGAAGCCAAGCGCGCCGCGACCAGCGCTCGCCTGCAGGCAGACGTGGAAGGCGCCGGCGTCGCCGATGCCGACCTGGTGATCGAGGCCATCTTCGAGAACCTCGAGGCCAAGCAGGCCCTGTTCGCCAAGGTCGAGGAAACGCTCAAGCCCGGCGCGATCCTGGTCTCGAACACCTCGTCCATCCCGCTCACCGACCTGCGCGCGGGCCGCAAGGACCCGGCGCGCTTCGCCGGCCTGCACTACTTCAACCCGGTGGCGCTGATGCCGCTGGTCGAGATCGTGCGCCACGATGGCCTGGACGCCGACACCGAGCGCCGCCTCGCGGCGTTCTGCAAGGCCATCGACAAGTTGCCGGTGCCGGTGGCGGGCACGCCGGGCTTCCTGGTCAACCGCATCCTGGCGCCCTACATGCAGGAGGCCATCATCGCCTTCTCCGAAGGCATCCCGGGCCCGGTGATCGACAAGGTGGCGCTGAAGTTCGGCATGCCGATGGGCCCGATCGAGCTGGTGGACACCGTGGGCCTCGACGTCGCCGCCAGCGTCGGCAAGATCATGGCCGACTTCCACGGCCAGCCGCTGCCCGACGCGTTCAAGGTCGAGGACGGCAAGCGCGGCAAGAAGGACGGCCAGGGCCTCTACAGGTGGGAGAACGGCCGCGCCGTGAAGCCCGAGGTACCGAAGGACTACCAGGCACCCGAGGACCTCGAAGATCGCCTGATCCTGCCGCTGCTCAACGAGGCGGTGTCCTGCCTGCACGACGGCGTGGTGTCCGATGCCGACCTGCTCGATGCCGGCGTCATCTTCGGCACCGGCTTCGCGCCCTTCCGAGGCGGCCCGATCCAGCACATCAAGGCTGTGGGCGCCGACAAGCTCAAGGCGCGCCTGGACACGCTGCACACCCGCTACGGCGCCCGCTTCAAGCCCCGCGACGGCTGGGACGCCCTGTAGTCACCCGGCCGTTCCTCCCACAAGGGGCGGTCAGCCGCCCCAGGCCTTGAAGTTGAGGAACTCGCGGCGGGTGCGCGGTCCGTAGGTGAGGAACGAGGGATCCGGCGCATTGCGATAGTTCTCGCGCGCCCGGGCCACGGCGTCCGCGGCCAGGTGCTGGTCCAGCACGTCCTTCGCCACCGGGTAGAGCTTCAGGGCGTTGAGCCCGAAGATCTTCGCGCGGATCGCCGGCGTGATTTCCGGATAACCGTGCTTCTCGCGCAGCTCGGGGCTGATCTGGAAGGTGCGGAAGGCCTGGATCTGGTCCTGCGGGCTGCCGTACCAGATCGAGTCGGTGCCCCAGAGGATGTTGTCCTCGCCCAGGGTCTTGAGCAGCTTGCCCAGCGCATGCGCGGCCGAGTCCGGGTCGCGCATCAGGAAGCGCCAGGTAGAACCCAGCTCCGCGTAGACGTTGCTGCCCTTGCCCAGCCCGGCAGCCAGCACCGAACTCACCAGCGAATCAATGCCGTCGACGCGCTTCGGGTCGTAGGGCCCCTCGGGCTGCGTGGTGACGAAGCCCGAGTGGTAGATCAGGAAATTCACGTCCGGGAAGCGCTTGCCGACCCGGCCGATGTCGGCGCATGTGCTGTGTTCGTAGCTGCGCTGGCCGAAGGGCAGCCCCTTGTGGATGGCGATGTTGCGTACGTCCAGGCGGCGCGCGTTCTCGATCATGGCCAGGCCGGCGTCGTCGTCCATCCAGAAGCCGCTGGCGCCATCCGGGCCCCACTGCGTGTAGGTCTTCCAGGCGCTGATGCGGAACTGCTTCGCCAGTCGCTCCATGTCCTCGAGGTCGCCGGCCTGGTTCGGGTTGACGCGGCCGTGCAGGAACAGCCGGTGCGTGCCCTTCATGGTCTCGACGATGGCGGCGGTGGCCGCGGCTTCCTCGATGGTCAGCGGCTCGCCCTCGCGCGTGGACGGCACGAAGCTGAGCACCATCAGCGACGTGTCGGAGTCCAGGAAGATGTCGCGCAGGAAGGCATCAGGCCCGAAGCACTGCAGCCGGTCCAGGTTCCCCGGCAGGCTGGCCGCGGCGCAGCCTTCAGTGCCGAAGCTGCCCAGCGGCCGCGCGCCCGGCGGCAGCTGCCGGGTCCAGGCGCCCGTAGGGTTCACGAAGTGACCCTGCACGTCGAAGATGAATTCGCGGCCGCCGACGTGGGCCTCGGCCGCCGCGGGCTCCATCGCCGCCTCGGGCGGCAGCGCGAAGTGGCCACCGCGTTTCCCGGCGGCGGCGTAGGCCGCATTCATCGCCAGCAGCGCGGTCGCGGCGCCGCAGGCCGAGACCATGAAGTCGCGCCGCGACACGCCCTGCCGCCGCGCATTGCGCGTGGCGTCGGCCAGGGCCATGGCATTGGCTTCGTGGTGCACCGGCTCCAGCGGGATCGGCGTGAACTCGCCGTTGCTGGTGCTGTCGAGCTTCACCGGCAGCCGAAGGCCGTCCGGATCCTGTCGCTTGGCCATCGCCACTCCCCGCCATCGTCGAAGCCCCGATCCTCGCCGCGCCCGCCTTAAGCGGACGTGCAGGCGCTGGCGCGGCTGCCCGGAATCAGCCGCCGCGAACTGCGGCGCATGCCACCACGCCATCGCGCCCGGTCCGCGGCGCCTGGCCTCGCGGGCACACCGGCGGGTCCACCGGCGCCGCCG
>NZ_JALHQI010000111.1 GCF_022842045.1 Arenimonas sp.
GCTTCCGCGACCGGGAGTCCCCCAACATCCAGGCAATGCACGAGCTCGCCCAGCCGTACCAGTGCAGGGGCGGAATCAAGTCCGAAACTCGCCAGCAGCGTCTCGAAGGTGACCTTGGTGCCCACGTGGCTGAAGGCCGCGCCGTCGAAGTCGAAGCCGAGCCAGCCATTGCGGCAGTCGGCGGGATTCGCCAGCCAGACGATGCGAGCGCTCGGGTCGATGAAACGCCGGATCAGCCAGGCCGAAGCGAGTCGGTCCACCCACGGGCGCGCCCGCGTGGCCCAGGTCCGGCCCTGATAGTCGGCGCGGTCCAGCCGCGGAACATCCGCCTGCCGGGCGGTCGGCTCGTCGGGAGACATGCGGCGGGTGATCGCGTCGCGCAGGTCGTCCAGCAGGCTCAAGGTCTGCCGCTGCGCCTCGCCGGGAAAGAAATCGATGCGCGCCACCTGCTCGAAGCGGCGCACGAGCGGCTGGAGCTTGCGTGCGGCGGCGGCGCCATCCAGGGATGTCAGGCTCCGCCCGAGTTCCTTGATCTCCTCGGCGATGCCGGCGTACTCCTCGCCCCGGTCGAACAGGGCGCGCAGCGCGGCCTCCTGGGCTTCCTCGCACCCCGAGAGTCGATAGACCTCGCCGCTGCCCCCGACTTCCACCGCCTGCGCCGCCACTTCGTCCAGCGCCGCGGCACTGTCGGCCGAGTCAGGCAGCAGGTAGACCCCATCGCGCAGCGTCGCGCAACCCAGCGCCTTGACGGAGCGCCAGACGCGCATGCGGCCGGTCGATGCCTTGGTGGGGAGGCTGATGAACAGGGCAAGAAAGCTCAAGCACGGGCTCCTTGGTCAGAAGGCAGTGAGAAATGTGATATATACTACAGAACGTTATAGAAGTAACTAAAGTCATGATGAAGCGTCAATTTAAGGCATACCCTAACCTGGCGTCAGCCCCCGGGCTGTAAAACGTCAGAATAGAGTCACTTCCAGAATTAATTGACATGTCCCGTCAAGGGTCATAGATTTCTTCCTGACACAAGGGCCTCAGGAGGACACTGTGCACGGTCAGCGCATCGGCTACGTCCGCGTCAGCAGCTTCGACCAGAACCCGGAACGGCAGCTCGAACACATCCAGGTGGACAAGGTGTTCTCCGACAAGGCGTCGGGCAAGGACACCCAGCGCCCCGAGCTGGAACGGCTGCTCGCCTTCGTGCGCGAGGGCGACACGGTGGTGGTGCACAGCATGGACCGCCTGGCGAGGAACCTCGACGACCTGCGCCGCCTGGTGCAGCGCCTCACCCAGCGCGGCGTGCGCATCGAGTTCGTCAAGGAACACTTGACATTCACCGGCGAGGATTCGCCGATGGCGAACCTGATGTTGTCGGTGATGGGCGCATTTGCCGAGTTCGAGCGCGCTCTGATCCGCGAGCGGCAGCGCGAGGGGATCGCGCTCGCCAAGCAGCGCGGGGCCTACCGGGGCCGCAAAAAGGCGCTCGCGCCCGAGCAGGTAGCCCAACTGCGCCGTCGCGCTGCAGCCGGCGAGAAGAAGGCACAGCTTGCCCGCGAGTTCGGCATCAGCCGGGAAACTGTGTATCAATACCTGAGAACGGATGACTGACCATGCCGCGCCGCAGTCTGCTAACGTCCGTCGAGCGCACCGGCCTGCTCGCCTTTCCGGCCACTGACGACGAACTCATCCAGCATTACACCTTCGCCGAAGCCGACCTGTCGGTGATCCGCCAGCGGCGCGGCAGCCACAACCGGCTCGGCTTCGCGGTGCAGTTGTGCTACCTGCGCTATCCCGGCTTTGCCCTGCCGACGGATGCGGAGCCACCCGTCTCCCTGCTGGACATCGTCGGCCGCCAGTTGCGTATCGAGCCGGACATCTGGCCGCAGTATGCGCAACGGCCGGAAACGCGACGCGAGCACCTGTTGGAGTTGCAGGCGTGGCTGAAACTGACACCGTTCACGGTCACCGACTACCGGCACTTCGTTCACCAGCTCGCCGATCTGGCACAGCAGACCGACCGAGGTATCGTGCTGGCCGAAGCGCTGATCGAGTTGCTGCGGCAGCAGCGCATCATCCTTCCGACCATCGAGGTCATCGAGCGCGTGTGCAGCGAGGCGCTGACACGCGGCACGCGCCAAGTCTATGAAGCGCTCACCGCGCCACTGGGTGATTTCCACCGCCGCGCGCTTGACGGCCTGCTGGCGATTCGCGAGGGCACCAAAGGCAGCGGGCTGATCTGGCTACGCCAACCGCCTGGCCCGGCGAAGCCCAAGCATGTGCTGGCCCACCTCGAACGACTGAAGACCCTCCGCGACCTGGTGCTGCCGGGCGACCTGGAACACGCCATTCACCAGAACCGCCTGCTGAAGCTCGCCCGCGAGGGCGGACAGATGACCGCCCAGCACCTTCGCGACCTGGAGCCGAGTCGCCGCTTTGCGACCCTGGTCGCGGTAGTCCTCGATACCCGCGCCACCCTCATCGACGAGATCATCGACCTGCACGACCGTTTCATGGGTTCGCTGTTCAGCAAGGCCAAGCGCAATCACGCCGACCGCTTCCAGCAGTCCGGCAAGGCGATCAACGACAAGGTGCGGCTGTACTCTCGTATCGGTCGCGCCCTGCTGGAAGCCAAGCAATCGGGCAGCGACCCGTTCGCCGCCATCGAGGCGATCATCCCCTGGGACGTATTCAGCGAAAGCATCACCGAAGCGGAAGCGCTGGCCCGGCCGGAGGACTTCGATTTCTTGTCCTTGGTCGGCGACGGCTTCACCCAGCTCCGGCGCTACACGCCGACCCTGCTGGAGGCGTTGAGCATGAAGGCCGCGCCTGCGGCGCGCGAGCTGCTCGCCGCCGTCGAAATGCTCAAGGGGATGAACGACCGTCAGGCACGCAAGGTGCCGGACGACGCGCCCACGTCCTTCGTGCGCAAGCGCTGGGAGAACCTGGTGCGCACGGACGATGGGCTGGATCGGCGCTTCTATGAGCTGTGCATTCTGTCCGAACTGAAGAACTCACTGCGCTCCGGCGACATCTGGGTGCAGGGCTCGCGCCAGTTCAAGGACTTCGAGGACTACCTGTTGCCGCCGCCGCGATTCGCGGCGCAGCGTGACCAGCGCGAATTGGGTCTGGCCGTGGAGACCGACTGCGAGCGCTTTCTGGAGGCGCGGCTCGCGGTGCTGCAAGAGCAACTGGCGACAGTCGAGCGGCTGGCCGCCGCCAACGAACTGCCCGATGCGGCCATCACCAGCACCGGGAGAATCAAGATTTCTCCGCTGGACAACGCCGTGCCCGACGAGGCCGAGGTGCTGATGCAGCAGGCGTACAGCTTGCTGCCGCACCTGAAGATCACCGAACTGCTGCTGGAAGTCGATGGCTGGACCGGCTTCAGCCGCCACTTCAAGCACCTCAAGAGTGACGAGGCGGCCGAAGACCAACACCTACTGCTGACGACCGTTCTCGCCGACGCCATCAACCTGGGGCTCTCGAAGATGGCCGAGTCCTGCCCCGGTGTGACCTACGCCAAGCTGACGTGGTTGCAGGCGTGGCACATCCGCGACGAGACCTATTCGGCGGGTCTGGCCGAGGTGGTCAACGCCCAGTTTCGTCAGCCCTTCGCCGCCTACTGGGGCGATGGCACTACCTCGTCGTCGGATGGGCAGAACTTCAAGGCCGGCGGCCGGGGGCAAGCCGCCGGCCAAGTGAACTTGAAGTACGGTCAGGAACCAGGCGTGCAGTTCTATACCCACATCTCCGACCAGTACGCGCCGTTCCACACCAAAGTCATCAATGCCACGGTGCGCGACGCCACCCACGTCCTGGACGGGCTGCTGTATCACGAATCCGACCTGCGCATCGAAGAACACTACACCGACACGGCTGGCTTCACCGATCACCTGTTCGCGCTGATGCACCTGTTGGGCTTCCGCTTTGCCCCGCGCATCCGCGACCTGGCCGACAAGCGCCTGTTTATCCATAGCGACGCCAAGCAGTACCCGACGCTCGCCGGCCTGATCGGCGGCAACGTCAACGTGAAGCACATCCGCGCCCATTGGGACGAAATCCTGCGGCTGGCCGCCTCGATCAAGCAGGGCACGGTGACGGCCTCGCTGATGCTCAGGAAGCTCGGCAGCTATCCGCGCCAGAACGGTCTGGCCGTGGCTCTGCGCGAACTGGGGCGCATCGAGCGCACGCTGTTTGCGCTCGACTGGATGCAGAACGTCGAATTGCGCCGCCGTGTGCAGATTGGCTTGAACAAGGGCGAAGCCAAGAACGCGCTGGCCCGCGCTGTGTTCTTGAACCGGCTCGGTGAAATCCGTGACCGCAGTTTCGAGAACCAGCGCTACCGCGCCAGCGGCCTCAATCTGGTGGTGGCGGCAATCATCCTGTGGAACACCGTCTACCTGGGGCGGGCGGTCCAGGCGCTGCGGGACTCGGGTAAGAACATCGACGAACGGCTGCTGCCGCATCTTTCGCCGCTGGGCTGGGAGCACATCAACCTGACCGGCGATTACATCTGGCGGCAGAACAAGCAGGTCGCGCAAGGCAAGTTCCGGGCGCTACGAATGCCTGGCGAGGCTTAGCGTACGATTTTTTCCGTTTCGTGAGCTGACCCCGTCATCGTCGGACGGCCAGAACTTCCGCACCGGCAGCAAGGCCGAGAGCACCGGCCACATCAATCCGAAATACGGCAGCAGCCCAGGGCGGACGTTCTACACCCATATCTCCGACCAG
>NZ_JALHQI010000112.1 GCF_022842045.1 Arenimonas sp.
CGATGAAAACCCTGATGCGCTTCGATGGCGCCCCCGAGGAGCCGCGCTGGGTGGCGGTGAACGACGGCGTCATGGGCGGGCGCTCCAGCGGCGGGCCGGAAGTGGCGGCGGGCCAGCTGCGCTTCACCGGCGTGCTGTCGCTGGAGAACAACGGCGGCTTCTCGTCGGTGCGCACGGTGGGCCGCGATTTCGATTTCACCGGCGCGAAGAACGTGGTGCTGCGCGTGCGCGGCGATGGCCGGCGCTACCAGCTGCGGCTGGCCACCGAGGCCCGCTTCCGCGGCATCACGGTGTCGTATGGCGGCGAGTTCGCCACCCAGGCCGGGCGCTGGACCGAGGTGCGGGTGCCGCTGTCGGGCCTGCGCGCCAGCGCGCACGGGTTCGCGCTGCTGGGCCCGCCGTTCGATCCTTCGCAGGTGCGCGAGATCGGCCTGCTGCTCGGCGACAAGCGCGAGGGGCCATTCGCGTTGACCGTGGACTGGATTGCCCTGGAGTAAATCCCCGGAGCGTACCGGGCCAGGCCGCGGTGGCGTGGTGCGAACGGCGTGGTGCTAAAGTCCCGGGCAACGTCTTGGACCAAGGACCGCCCACCATGCATCCCCCCGAAACCTATCCCATCGGCACCCCCGGCCAGCCCTGGGGCGCCGCCGAGCGCGCCGCCTGGCGCGCCCGCCAGGCCCGCCAGCGCAGCTACGCCGACGACGTGCTGCTGGCCATCGACCGGCTGCGCGACGTCTTCGACGTGCAGCAGTACGGCGTGCTGGACGCCGGCGACGACGGCCGCTTCCCGCTGTACGCGCTGCGCAGCCGTGACTGGCGCGAGGACCTGCCGAACGCGCTGGTCACCGGCGGCATCCACGGTTACGAAACCAGCGGCGTGCACGGCGCGCTGCAGTTCGCCCGGCACCATGCGAAGGACTACGCCGGCCGCATCAACCTGCTGATCGTGCCCTGCGTCAGCCCCTGGGCCTACGAGCGCATCCAGCGCTGGAACGCCGAGGCCATCGACCCCAACCGGTCGTTCGGGCCCGACGGCCAGGCGGCGGAATCGGCGGCGCTCAAGCAGCTGGTCGCGCCGCTGCGCGACCAGTTCCTGGTACACATGGACCTGCACGAAACCACCGACAGCGACGAGTCCGAATTCCGCCCGGCCAAGGCCGCGCGCGACGGCCAGCCCTTCGAGCCCGGCGAGATCCCCGACGGCTTTTACACCGTGGGCGACACCGAAGACCCGCAGCCGGAATTCCAGCAGGCCATCATCGCGGCGGTGGCGAAGGTGACCCACATCGCGCCGGCCGACGCCAAGGGCGAGATCATCGGCTCGCCGGTGGTGGCGCACGGCGTCATCAACTATCCGTGCCGCGAGCTGGGGCTGTGCGCCAGCGTCACCACGGCGCGCTTCCGCAGCACCACCGAGGTCTATCCCGACAGCCCGCGCGCCACGCCCGCGCAGTGCAACGACGCCCAGGTGGCGGCGGTGCGCGCGGCGCTGGATTTCGCACTGGCCTAGGCCGACTTCGGCAGCCTCCAGCCGCGCGCCTTGCTGACCGACAGCAGCGCGAAGTACACCAGGCCGAAGGCCACCACGGTGTGCGGGCGGTCCACCCACTGCCCGCTGCCCGGCAGGTCGGCCGCGGCGACCACGGCGCGGTCCAGACCCAGCCGCGGCAGCGGCAGGACGCTGGTGGCGAACACGCCGCCCAGGTAGAAGATGACGCCGAGCGCCCAGTCGGAGCTGAGGCGCTCGCGCTTGGCCGCCACCGGCACCGGCTGCATCGCCAGCGCGGCCTTGCCGGCCAGCAGCCAGCCGAAGGCCAGGACCGGCCACCAGGCCTGGAACTGCAGGCACCAGGCCAGGATGAAGGCCAGGTACAGCACCGAGAACCCGGCCAGCGCCCGCCAGCGCATCGGCTGGCCCGGCTCGCGCGACAGCAGGGTGCCGCCGATCATCGCGGTGGCGTGCAGCAGGATGAATTCGACCAGCATCATCAGCAGGCCGGTCTTGAGCGCCGCGGCGCCGAGCCAGGCCGGGAACAGCCACAGCAGCAGGAAGAAGCCCGCGGTCACGGCATCGGGCAGCCCCGCCGCCCAGGCGAGCGGGTCACGGGTCGGGCGGGGCAGGGGCGGCGTCATGGCGGCAAGGATAGCCGGGCCGCGCATCCTTTCACCCCTTGGTGGCCTCTGGAGGAGTTCACTAGTCCCTTTCCCAGGAGAAACGCCATGATCCGCAGCGCCCTTGCCGTCCTCATGCTCACCCTTGCCACCGCCGCGCCGGCCGCGGAACTGGCCCCCGGCGCCGACCAGGTCCGTCCGATCCTGATGGGCTCGAAGCTGCCGGACGTCGCCCTGCGCACGCTGTCGGGCGAGGCCACCACGCTGGCGCGCCAGGTCGGCGGCAAGCCGGCCATCCTGGTCTTCTACCGCGGCGGCTGGTGCCCGTACTGCAACCTGCAGCTGAGCGACCTGCGCCTGATCGAGGACCGCGCCAAGGCCCTGGGCTACCAGATGATCGCCATCAGCCCGGACCGCCCCGAGGAGCTGGCCAAGACGCTGGACGCCGGCGACCTGACCTACACGCTGCTCTCCGATAGCCAGGCCAATGCGATGAAGGCCTTCGGCATCGGCTTCCGCGTGGATGCCGCGACCGTGGCGAAGTACCTCACCTTCGGCATCAACCTCGAGGCGGCGTCGGGCTCGAAGGAGAACGCGCTGCCGGTGCCGTCGGTGTTCATCGTGGACGGCGAGGGCGTGCTGCAGTTTGGCTACACGCATCCCGACTACACGATCCGCATCCCGGGCAACGTGATCCTGGCCGCGGCCGAAGCCATCGCCGAGCGCAAGGACCGCCTGCAGCCCAAGCGCTGAGGCCATCGGCACCCCGACTTCCGTCATGCGCGGCCGCGGGGCCGGGCAGGGCAGAGTGGCGCATCCGCCGGGCCCGGAGGGCTGGGGCGGAGTCTCGTCCAACCACCATCCGGGGAAACGCCATGACCTCACGCCGCGACCTGTTCCGCTACGCCGCCCTGGCCACAGCTGCCGCCGCGCTGCCTTCGATCGGCAGTGCCGCCGCACCCGCCAGCCTCGGCAACGCCATTCCGAAGGCGGCCAAGCCGCTGCGCATCCTGATCCTGGGCGGCACCGGTTTCACCGGGCCGTTCCAGGTCGCCTACGCGCTGGCGCGCGGCCATCAGGTGACCACCTTCAACCGCGGTCGCCGGCCGATCACCGAGTGGGGCGACAAGGTCGAACAGCTGGTGGGCGACCGCACCACCGGTGACCTGAAGGCGCTCGAAGGCCGCGAGTGGGATGTCTGCATCGACAACCCCACCACCCTGCCGTACTGGGTCCGCGACGCGGGCCAGGTGCTCAAGGGCAAGGTCGGGCACTTCCTGTTCATCTCCACCATCTCGGTTTACGCCGACGGTTCGAAGGGCGGCATCAACGAGGACTCGCCGCTGGCGAAGTACGCCGGCGCCGACGCCATGGCCGAGACCCGCGAGACCCTGATGGCCAACATCGAGGGCCTGTACGGCTCGCTCAAGGCGCTCAGCGAGGCCGAGGCGCGCAAGCAGTTCGGCGACAAGGTGACGATCGTGCGTCCGGGCTACATCGTCGGGCCGCGTGACGAGACCGACCGCTTCACCTACTGGCCCAAGCGCATCGCCGAAGGTGGCGAGATCCTGGTGCCGGGCGATGGCCGGGACCCGGTGCAGGTGATCGATGGCCGCGACCTGGGCGAATGGATGATCCGGCTGGCGGAAAGCGGCACGACCGGCGTGTTCAATGCCTGCGGCCCGGACTACGCGATGTCGATGGACGCGATGGTGCACGGCTGCCACGCCGTCACCGGCGGCCCGGCCAGCTTCACCCACGTCTCGCGCGAGTTCATCGAGAAGAACGAAGTGGCGCTGCCGATCTGGGTGCCGCGCGAAGGGTCGCCGTATTCGGGCTACGGCGCGGTCAGCAATGCGCGCGCGATCGCCGCGGGCCTCACGTTCCGGCCGCTGGCCGAAACGGTCACCGACCTGCTGGGCTGGTACCGCAGCCAGGCCCCCGAGCGCCAGGCCGAAGTCCGCGCCGGCGTTCCCCGCGAGAAGGAAACCGAGCTGCTGAAGGCCTGGCACGCCCGGGCCTGACCCGCCAAAGAAAAAGGGCCGGAAACCGGCCCTTGATCGGGTGTTGCGGTGCGCGGTGCGCGACTCAGCGGATGCTCTTGAGTCGGGCGGCGCGGCGGCGGGCGCGGGCTTTCTTAGCCATGGTGGGGGCCTTGGTGGGTGGAATGGGCGCGCAGTGTCCCACAAATCGACCCCCGATGCCGGATCGCTGACCGCTTCACCCCGGTCAGTGCGCTGCCGTCCACCTGCGGTGGCGGCGACGGGGGATCTCAGGGCAGGCGCACCAGCTCCACGCGGCGGTTCTTCGCGCGGCCGTCCTCGGTGGCGTTGTCGGCCAGCGGCTGGTCGGGGCCGAAGCCCTGCGCCTGCAGGCGGTCGGCGGCGATTC
>NZ_JALHQI010000113.1 GCF_022842045.1 Arenimonas sp.
GCCGCCCACCCCGCGCACGCCGGCCGCCGCCCCGCCGGCGCCGCCGGCCCCGCCTGCCCCGCCCAAGCCGCTCACCGCGATCTGACGCACGCCTCTGTGGGAGGGACTTCAGTCCCGATGCTCTGTGGCGAGAAGCATCGGGACTGAAGTCCCTCCCACAGGTTTTTGGCCGGCGGGTATACTGCGCGCGCTTTCCCTGGCTTCGGGGAGTAGCCCAGGCCCTCCGGGCCACCGCGCATCAACATACTTGGCGATCGCCATGGTGCGCGGGCATGGCTTCCGCCTTGCGGGCAAGACCGAAGGCCAGCGCGTCGCGAACCCGGGCCGGGCCGCGAGGCGCCGGCCTTCGTCCAAACCGCGTCCCGGCCCCGGAGTCATTCATTGGACGCTCTCTACATCTCCACCCTCGCCGTCGCCATCGCCGAGATCGGCGACAAGACCCAGCTGCTCGCGCTGATGCTGGCCGCGCGCTACCGCAAGCCCTGGCCGATCATCGCCGGCATCCTGGTCGCCACGCTGGCCAACCACGGGCTGGCCGGCTGGATCGGCGCCTGGGTCACGAATTTCGTCAGCCCCGACGTGCTGCGCTGGGCCGTGGTGCTGTCCTTCGCGGCGGTGGCGGCGTGGGCGCTGGTGCCGGACAAGCTCGAGGACGGCGAGGTGAAGGCCTCGCGCTTCGGCGCCTTCGTCGCCACCACGATCGCCTTCTTCATCGTAGAGATCGGCGACAAGACCCAGGTGGCGACGGTGGTGCTGGCGGCTCAGTACTCGCCGCTGTGGCAGGTGGTCGCGGGCACCACGCTGGGCATGGCCATCGCCAACGTACCGGTGGTGCTGCTGGGCTCGAAATTCGCCGCGAAGCTGCCGCTCAAGGCCGCCCGCTGGGCCGCGGCGGCCCTGTTCGCGGCGCTGGCGCTGTGGGTCGCCCTGCGGGGCCTGCCGGGCTGAGGCAAATGCCGGCCTGACAGCGCAGCCGCGGCCCGGCTATGCTCGGCGCACTTCTGGACAGGCCACGACCCCCGGCGTGAGTACCCTGCGCGAGACCATCGAAGACCTGGCGGCCTCGCTGCGCGAGCCGCCCGACGAGATCCTGCTGGAAGTCGGCGCGGGCGGCGAGCTGCTGGTGGCGCACCTGCGCGTCGGCGTCGCCAGCCTGCTGCTCCTGCTGCCCCTGCTCAACCGCTGGGCCGGCGGCACCCTGCATGAAACCCTGGCCGGCCTGGTGGGCGCGCTGCTCGTCCTGTGCCTGAGCCTGCTGTGGCTGCGCCTGGCGCGGCGACCGCGGCGAGTCGCCAGCCTGGCCACCGTCACGGCGGCCTCCGACATCACCATGGTGACCCTGGTCCTCGCCCTGCTGTCGCTGGAAACGCCGGTGGCGGCGATCAACAGCGCCGTCGTCTGGGGCTGCTACCCGCTCGCCATCTTCGCCACGGCCCTGCGCCACGACGTGCGCGTCACCCTGTTCGCCGGGGCGCTGGCGATGCTGCAGACCGGCCTGCTGTGGGCGGCGGTGGTGGCGCTGGCCCAGGAGCCCCTGGTCTCGGCCGTGTACGGCACCGTCAGCACCTCCACGCAGGTGCAGCGCCTCGTGCTGCTGCTGGCCGTGACGCTGGTGACCGCGATGGTGGTGTTCCGCGCCCAGCGGCTCACCCAGTTCTCGGCCACCGACGGCCTGACCGGCCTGCCCAACCGCAACTACCTCAACACCCGCGTGCCGCAGCTGGTGCGCGACGCCCGCGCGCGTGGCCACACCGTCAGCCTGGCGCTGGTGGACCTGGACAACTTCCGCCACATCAACGCGGAGCTGGGCCACCTGGCCGGCGACCGCGCCCTGCGCCACGCGGTGACGGTGCTGCGCAAGGAGCTCGCGCGCGAGGAGCCGATGATCCGCGTCGGCGGCGAGGAGTTCGTGCTGGTGCTCAGGCTGCCGATCGGCGCCGCCTGGGAGCGGCTGGACCTGCTGCGGCGCCGGCTCGAGGCCGCGCCCTTCGTGCCGGAGGCCGGCGTGGAGCCGCGCCGGATGACCCTCAGCGCCGGCCTGGCCAGCTGCCCCCAGGATGCCAACGACCTCTCGGGCCTGATGAAACGGGCCGACCAGCGCCTGCAGGTGGCCAAGCAGGCGGGCCGCAACCGGGTGGTCGCCCGCGACGAGGGCTGAGCGCGCCTTGCCGGGGCGGGGGGCCTGCACTACCCTGCCGCATCGCCCCGGGGGTTCCTTCGCTCAATGATCACCAGCATTCTTTTCGGCCTGTTTGGCCTGTCCGTCCTGATCTTCATCGCCTGGCTGTTCTCCAACAACCGCGGCGCGGTGGACTGGCGCCTGGTGCTAACCGGCATCGCCCTGCAGGTCGGCTTCGCGGCGCTGGTGTTGCTGGTGCCGGGCGGCCGCGACGTGTTCGACGCGCTGGGCAACGGCTTCGTCAAGATCCTCAGCTTCGTCGGCGAAGGCTCGAAGTTCATCTTCGGCAACCTGATGGACGTCGACACCTACGGCTTCATCTTCGCCTTCCAGGTGCTGCCCACCATCATCTTCTTCGCCGCGCTGATGGGCGTGCTCTACCACCTGGGCGTGATGCAGTTCATCGTGCGCATCATGGCCCTGGCCATCACCAAGGTGATGAAGGTGTCGGGCGCCGAGACCACCAGCGTCTGCGCCAGCGTCTTCATCGGCCAGACCGAGGCGCCGCTCACGGTGCGTCCCTACATCGGCCGCATGACCGAGTCCGAGCTCATCACCATGATGATCGGCGGCATGGCCCATATCGCCGGCGGCGTGCTGGCGGCCTACGTCGGCATGCTCGGCGGCGGCGACCCGGTCGAGTCGGCCTACTACGCCAAGCACCTGCTGGCGGCGTCCATCATGGCCGCGCCCGCCACGCTGGTGATCGCCAAGCTGCTGATCCCGGAGACCGGCAACCCGCTCACCCGCGGCACGGTGAAGATGGAGGTCGAGAAGACCACCAGCAACATCATCGACGCCGCCGCCGCCGGCGCCGCCGATGGCCTGCGCCTGGCGCTGAACATCGGTGCGATGCTGCTGGCCTTCATCGCCCTGATCGCGATGCTGAACTGGCCGCTGACCTGGATCGGCGAAGTGACCGGCCTGGCCGAGGCGCTGGGACGTCCGACCGACATGGCCACCCTGCTGGGCTACCTGCTGGCCCCCATCGCCTGGGTGATCGGCGTGCCGTGGCAGGACGCGACCACGGTCGGTGGCCTGATCGGCCAGAAGATCGTGCTCAACGAGTTCGTGGCCTACCTGCAGCTGGCCGAGATCGTGAACGGCAACGTCGAGGGCGTGGCGCTGACCGACAAGGGCAAGCTGATCGCCACCTACGCGCTGTGCGGCTTCGCCAACTTCAGCTCGATCGCGATCCAGATCGGCGGCATCGGCGGCCTGGCCCCGGAGCGCCGCCAGGACCTGGCCAAGTTCGGCCTGCGCGCCGTGCTGGGCGGCACCCTGGCCACCTTCATGACCGCCACCATCGCCGGCGTCCTCACCACCCTCGGCGCCTGACGAAACCTCGTAGGGGGGACTTCAGTTCCGAAGCCTTTCGCCGGAAAGCTTCGGGACTGAAGTCCCTCCTACATTTCCAGCGACGGGAGATCCGGCATGTCCAAGGTAGTCGTCGTGGGGTCTTACAACCAGGATTTCGCCTGGACGACCGACGTGCTGCCGGCCCCCGGCGCCACCCGCCTGGGCACCTTCGCCGGCGGCCCCGGCGGCAAGGGCTTCAACCAGGCCGTCGCCGCCGCGCGCGCAGGCGCGCCCACCACGTTCATCACCGCGCTCGGTGCGGATGACACCGCGGCCGGCGCGCGGGCGCTCGCCACGGCCGAAGGCATCGATCTTCGCGACGAAGTACATCCCGGCCTCGCCACCGGCACCGCCGGCATCTTCGTGGATGCGTCCGGCCGCAACGTCATCGTCGTGGCGCCCGGCGCCAACGCCGCACTCGGCGCCGGCTTCGTGCAGGCGCAGGCGGAAGCGTTCGGCGGCGCGCGCGTGGTGTTGGCCCAGCTCGAGGTGAACGCCGACGCGGTCCAGGCCGCGCTCGATGCCGCGGGCCAGGCTGGCGCGCTGGCCATCCTCAATCCCGCGCCCGCGAATGCCCCGACCACCGACACGATGCTCGCCGTCGCGGACGTGCTGACGCCGAACGAGACCGAGTTCGCGGCGATGCTGTCGCGCCACGAGGGACGCGAGGTCGACGCCGCGACGCTGGCGACGATGCCCGACGCCGGGCTGCACACGCTGTGCCGCCAGCTGGCGCCGCGCGCCACGGTGGTGGTGACGCTGGGCGACGCCGGCGCGTTCGTCTCGCACGGCGAGCACCTGCGCGGCGACCACGCAGCGCACTACCGGCTGCCTGCGCAGCCCGTCACCGCCGTGGACACCACCGGCGCCGGCGACGCCTTCAGCGGAGCCCTCGCCGCCGCCCTCGCCCGGGCCGCGCCCGGCCAGCCCTTCGCCGACG
>NZ_JALHQI010000114.1 GCF_022842045.1 Arenimonas sp.
CGCTCTTCCGATCTTGGCGCTGCTGCATCAGGGCCGCGGCGCCGGTGATGGCGGCCGCGGTGGCGTCGCCGGCCTGGCTGCCGCCGCCGCTGGCGCGCGCGCCGCCGCCCTGCGACTGCGACAGCGCGATCGCGCCGAGCATCGCCAGCAGGATCGGCACCTGGTCCTTCTGGGCGCGCTCGACCGCGCGCAGCACGTGGCGCTGGCTGACGTGGGCGATTTCGTGCGCCATCACGCCGGCGACCTCGTCCTCGGTCTCGGCGGTGACCACCAGGCCGGCGTTCATGCCGATGTAGCCGCCGAGGGTGGCGAAGGCGTTGATCTGCCGGTCGCGCATCATGAAGAAAGTGAAGGACTGGCGCGGCGTGTCGCTGGCGGCGGCGAGCCGGTAGCCCATGGACTGCAGCCAGCCGTCGACCAACGGGTCGTCCAGCACCAGGCCCATGCGCCGCAGCTCATAGAGCGTGTAGGCGCCGTAGCGCGCCTCCAGTCCCGGGTCGATCACCTCGCCCGCGGACGAGCCGATGTCCGGCAGCCCGGTGCTCTGGGCGCGGGCGCTGCAGGCCAGCGACAGGGCCAGGCTGAGGGCGGCTACGGGGAGCAGGATGCGCACGGCGACTCCAAGCGGGGGATGCCCGAGGATACCGGCTGGCCGGGGCGCAGGGCGTGAATCGGGGGTTAACACCGCCGCGTGCCGCAGCGTTGCGCCCACGCGCGCTGGCAAAGGCGGCCCGGCGCCCCCAAACTTGGCGGGTCAACGGAGGACCGACGTGCCCAACATCACGATGTACACCACCGCGATCTGCCCCTATTGCGTGGCCGCGAAGAATTTCCTCAAGTCCCGCGGCGCCAGTTGGGAGGAGGTTCGCATCGACCTCGACCCGGTCGCCCGCGAGCAGATGATGGCGCGTGCGCGCCGTACCTCGGTGCCGCAGATCTTCATCGGCGATACCCACGTCGGCGGCTACGACGACCTGGTGGCGCTGGATCGCGCCGGCGGGCTCAAGCCGCTGCTGGAGGCGCAGTCGTGAGCGCGTCGGAGAAGGACCGGGTCAAGGAGTTCACCGAGTTCAGGCAGCGCATGAACGAGCGCATCCTGGGCCAGGACAACCAGGTGGTGCGTCGCTTCTTCGCGCTCGACACCCAGACCTACAAGGCCGGCAAGCTCGACCTCAAGACCAAGGAGCTGCTGGGCCTGGTGGCGTCGATGGTGCTGCGCTGCGACGACTGCATCAGCTACCACATCGCCCAGTGCAAGGAAGCCGGGGTGGACCGCGACGAATTCTTCGAAGCCTTCAGCGTGGCCCTGGTGGTCGGCGGCTCGATCGTGATCCCGCACCTGCGCCGCGGCGTCGATTTCCTCGACCAGCTCGAAGGCCAGGGCATCCACGCCCCCGCGGCGCCAAACCACGATCACTGACCCACCCAAATAAACCAGGTTCATTTGTGTAATGAACCTGGTTCATTTGCTGGGTTCTCCGGTTCCGCCCCCGACCAAGGTCCAGTGGGCGGCGGGTCAGCTTGATCTGGCATAATACTGCGCCTTTGGCGGCCGGCCGGCTGCCATTACTTCTTGGAAGAACAAGCACTTATGACCCAGACCATCGCGGTGATCCGTGGCGACGGCATCGGCCCGGAAATCATGGACGCCACCCTGCAGGTGCTCGATGCGCTGAAGGTCGGCCTCACCTATGACTTCGTCGAAGCCGGCCTGAGCGCCTACGAGAAGCAGGGCGAACTGCTGCCCGCCGCCACCCTCGACGCCATCCACCGCCATCGCGTCGCCCTGAAGTCGCCGCTCACCACGCCGGTCGGCGAGGGCTTCAGCTCGATCAACGTCGAGCTGCGCAAGCGCTTCGACCTGTACGCGAACGTGCGTCCGGCGATCAGCTTCCCGAACACCAAGTCGCGCTACGAGAACATCGATCTCATCACCGTGCGCGAGAACACCGAGGGCGCCTACATCGGCGAAGGCCAGAACCTCACCGCCGACGGCGAGACCGCCACCCTGGTGCAGAAGGTCACCCGCCGCGGCTCCGAGCGCATCGTGCGCTACGCCTTCGACCTGGCCCGCCGCATCGGCCGCAAGAAGGTCACCGTGGTGCACAAGGCCAACATCCTGAAGTCGACCTCGGGCCTGTTCCTGAAGGTCGCGCGCCAGGTGGCCACCGAGTACCCGGACATCCAGTGCAACGAGATGATCGTGGACAACACCTGCATGCAGCTGGTGATGCGTCCCGAGCAGTTCGACGTCATCGTCACCACCAACCTGTTCGGCGACATCCTTTCCGACCTGTGCGCGGGCCTGGTCGGTGGCCTGGGCCTGGCCCCGGGCGCGAACATCGGCACCGAGGCGGCGATCTTCGAGGCCGTGCACGGCTCGGCGCCCGACATCGCGGGCAAGGGCATCGCCAACCCGGTCGCGCTGCTGCTGGCCGCGGTGCAGATGCTCGAGCACCTGGGCAAGGTGGCCGAGGCCAATCGCCTGCGCCAGGCGATCATCGACACGATGGCGGCCAAGGACAACCTGACGCCGGACCTCGGCGGCACCGGCACCACGCAGTCCTTCGCCGCGGCGATCGCGGCGCGCGCCGCGGGCTGATCCTCCCGCCGGCGGCATCGAAAAGGGCGCCCGCGGGCGCCTTTTTTTTTGCCGGACCCGCCCCTGTAGGAGGGACTTCAGTCCCGAAGGCCGCACGTCACCCGCGCACCCACCGATGCCCGCAGTCCGCGCACTCGCCCCGGCTCCCGCGCAGCGGGAACGTCGCCGCCCCGAACAGCCACACCGCCACCGCCAGCAGCTTGCCCGTGGCCGGTGCCCTCGTGCTGAAACGCGCGCTGCCGCAAGCCGGGCAGGCTTCGGGCGACTCGCCGACGGTTTCCTCCAGCTCCCGCTCCAGCTCACCGTTCGCGTACGCCGCGACCAGTGCCCGCGCCTCGTCTGCCTGCCCCGCGGGCACCTGCACCCGCACGCCGCCCATCGCGCCCGTTAGCGGATAGTTGGCCGTGACCAGCTGGTCGTCGGCGACGGTGGCCTGGAGTCCTGCCGATTCCAGCAGCGCGCGCACGACGTGTGCTTCGGACGGCTCGAAGTAGCGGGCGACGGTGATGGTCATGGCGTGTTGTCCCTTTCACTGGCCAGCGCGTCGCGAACGCGAACGGCCAGTCGATCCCTGGTTGCCTGGTCGGCGATCGTCGGTGGTTCGGGGTAGATCCGCAACAGGCCGTCGCCAGGTTGCCGCGGGTGCACGTGGAAGTGCAGGTGCGGCACTTCCTGGAACGCCGCTTCGCCAATGGAGTGCCACAGGCTCAGGCCTTGCTGGGGGAAGGCGCGGTCCACCGCGCGGGTGAGCCTGCCCAGCGCCTGCATCAACGCAGTGCCCGTCGCCGGGTCCAGGAAGCGGATGTCGCTGACATGGGACTTTGGAACCACCAGCACATGGCCGGGATTCGCCTGCCGCAGATCCATGAAGGCGAGTGTCAGCGCATCCTCATGCACGACGCTTGCCGGCGCGGTGCCGGCGATGATGCGGCAAAAGATACAGTCGATGGGCATGCTTCCCCTGGCTTGCTGTCGGAGCCCGGGCCTCATTGTCGCGGTGGGCGCCGCGGGCGGAGGCGTTCCCGGCGTCGCCATGGAAAAGGACCTGCGGACGCGGGTCCTTTTCCTTTCGTGCCGGCGCGATCAGGCCGAGGGCGTGGCCTCGGCGGACGCCTGGCTGCGGCCATAGAGCCACAGTCCCGCCCCGACCACCGACAGGCCGATCCGGATGCCCCAGCCGACGCTCGGGCCCCAGTTGTCGATCCAGGACAGCACGATGAACTCGCGCTCCATGTAGTTCAGGATGATCGAGCCGATGCCGAAGAAGAACATGTAGCCGCCAATCGTTTTCATGCAGTTTCCCCGTTGGTAGTGATGTTGCGGAACGTCCCCTGCCGCCACGCCATTGCCTGACCGGTGAAGGCTGGCATAGTGTCGGACGAACAAAACGGAACGGGCCGGCGTGCGCCGGCCCGTTCCGCCGCCGATGCTAGACAAGGCAGGCGCCACGCGCCAGCTCGGGGCTGCAAGCGGAAGCCGCCCCGCCCCAAGCCCGCCTCAGGTGGCCGCCGGCGCCGGCTCAGCGCACCACGACCGTGGTGGCCTTGTTCGCCACCAGGTAGGGCTTGAGGTCCTCGACCTGGCGCAGCTTGCCGATCGCGCGCTGGGCGAACTTCGCGGTGGTGATGCGCACGTGGCAGTTCTGGAACTCGCGCTCGGGGTCCTTGCCGCGCGAGCTGTAGACCACGCGGCCGTCGCGGTCCCAGCCCAGCACCAGCCGCTCCTGCAGGTGGCTGGTGCGGTAGATCCAGCCTTTCTGGATGTCGGATTCGGCCATGGCCATGCGTGGGTTCCTGTTCGGTGCGTGGGTGTCAGTCGTTCGGCAGCCAGCCCAGCGTACCGGCGTGCAGGCTCTGGACATAGAGGCG
>NZ_JALHQI010000115.1 GCF_022842045.1 Arenimonas sp.
GGCGAGGCGGCGCCGGCCAGGGCGTCGACCAGGGCGCTGCCGACCACGATGCCGTCGGCCGCGGGCGCCAGGGCCGCGGCAGAAGCCGCGTCGCGGATGCCGAACCCGACCAGCACCGGCACGTTCGCCTGCCGGCGCAGGTCGCCGGCCTTGGCCAGCACGGCCGCGGTGTCGAGCTGCCCGCCGCCGGTGACGCCGGCGAAGGACACGTAGTACAGGTAACCCTGCGACTCGGTCGCCAGCCGCGCCAGGCGATCGGGCGAGGTGGTCGGCGCGGCCAGCGAGATCAGGTCGAGGCCCGCGGCATTGAACGCGGCGCGGGTCGGGCCGGCCTCTTCCGGCGGCAGGTCGACCAGCAGCACTCCGTCCACGCCCGCGTCGGCGGCGGCCCTGGCGAAGCGCTCGGCACCCCACATCTCGACCGGGTTCAGGTAACCCATCAGCACCACCGGCGTGTCGGCATCGCGGCCGCGGAACTCGGCCACCGCGGCGAGGATGTAGCGCAAGCCCGCGCCACGCTCGATGGCGCGCTCCGAACTCCGCTGGATCACCGGCCCGTCGGCCATCGGGTCCGAGAACGGCACCCCCAGCTCGATCACGTCGGCCCCGGCCGCGACCAGTGCGTGCATCACCGGCACCGTGGCCTCCAGCGAGGGATCGCCAGCGGTAACGAAAGGAACGAGCGCCTTGCGGTTAGCGGCGTTTAGCTGGGCGAACTTGGTGGTGATGCGGGGCATGGGGGTGGGGTCCGGGGAGTGAGGGGTGGAGTTGAAAACAGGAGTTAGTGATTAGGAGTTAGGAGCTAGTGGGAGCGGGTCGGCGCGAGCTCGTGCTTCCACTAACTCCTAACTCCTAATCACTAACTCCTGCTCCCCTGCGCTAGAGCTCGATCCCTTCCCGCTTAGCGATGGTGAAGATGTCCTTGTCGCCACGGCCCGACAGGTTGCAAAGCACCAGCGCGTCCTTGGGCAGGTCGCGGGCGAGCTTCATCGCCTGGGCGACGGCGTGGCTGGACTCGAGTGCCGCGAGGATGCCCTCGGTGCGCGCCAGCAGGTGGAAGGCTTCCATCGCCTCGTCGTCGGTGACGCCGGCATACGTGGCGCGGCCGCTGTCCTTGAGGAAGGCGTGCTCGGGGCCCACGCCAGGGTAGTCGAGGCCGGCCGAGATCGAGTGGGTCTCGGTGATCTGGCCGTCGTCGTCGCAGATCACGTAGGTGCGGTTGCCGTGCAGCACGCCCGGGCGGCCGGCGACCAGCGAGGCCGAATGGCGGCCGGTCTCGACGCCGTCGCCCGCGGCCTCGGCGCCGACCAGGGCCACGCCCTTGTCGTTGAGGAACGCATGGAACATGCCGATGGCATTGCTTCCGCCGCCGACGCAGGCGGTGACGGCGTCGGGCAGCCGGCCGTATTCCTCCAGCATCTGCGCCCGCGATTCCTTGCCCACCACCGCGTTGAAGTCGCGCACGAGCTTCGGATACGGGTGCGGGCCGGCGACGGTGCCGATGATGTAGAAGGTGTCGTGCACGTTGGTGACCCAGTCGCGCATGGCTTCGTTGAGCGCGTCCTTGAGCGTCTTGCTGCCCGAGGTCACCGGCACCACGGTGGCGCCCAGCAGCTTCATTCGGAACACGTTCGGCGCCTGGCGCTCGACGTCGGTGGCGCCCATGTACACCACGCACTCCAGGCCCAGGCGCGCCGCCACCGTGGCCGAGGCCACGCCGTGCTGTCCGGCGCCGGTCTCGGCGATGATGCGGGTCTTGCCCATGCGCTTGGCCAGCATGCCCTGGCCGATGGTGTTGTTGATCTTGTGCGCGCCGGTGTGGTTCAGGTCCTCGCGCTTGAGCAGGATGCGCGCGCCGCCGACGTGGGCGCTGAGCCGCACGGCTTCGTAGATCGGGCTGGGGCGGCCGACGTAGTGGCGGTAGTCGTGGCGCAGCTCGGCCAGGAACTCGGGGTCCTTGCGGTATTTCTCGTAGGCGGCCTCGAGCTCGCGCAGCGGCCCGATCAGGGTCTCGGAGACGAACACGCCGCCGTAGCGGCCGAAGTGCCCGGCCGCGTCGGGCCAGGCGCCGAAATCGGCGATGTCTTCGGCCCGGGGGATGTCATTCATGGCTGCTGCGGTCTGCACGTCGAACCTCGTCTACGAATTGCTGCATCTTGTCGCCGTCCTTGGTGCCCGGCGCGCTCTCGATCCCGCTCGACACATCCACGGCATAGGGCCGCGCAGTGCGGATGGCCTGGGCCACGTTCGTGGCCGACAGGCCGCCGGCCAGGAATACCGGCTTGCCGAGGGGCGGGATGGTGGTCCAGTCGAAGCGCTCGCCGCGGCCGCCGGGCTGGCCGGGGCCGTGGCCGTCGAGCAGGAAGGCACTGGCGGAAGGGTAGCGTTTCCGCGCCATCACCGCATCGTCGGCGCCCTGCCCCATCGGCACGGTCTTGATGAAAGGCAGGCCGAACCCCCGGCAGAAGGCATCATCTTCGCCCCCATGGAACTGCAGCAGGGTCGGTCGCAGGATCTTGATGGCGGCGGCGACTTCGCTGCCGGGGTTGTCCATGAACAGCGCCACCGCATCCACCAGCGGCGGCACCGCCTGGCGCAGGCCCTCGAGCTGTTCGAGCCCGAGCCGGCGCGGGCTGTTGGCCGCGAACACGAAGCCCAGCGCGTCCACGCCCAACTCGACCGCCAGCCGCACGTCGCCGGGCCGGGTCATGCCGCAAAACTTGATGCGCGTCCTCATGCCCGCATTGTAAGCCCGCCGCGTGCTCACGCCGTGTACGCCCCCCACCTCGTAGGAGGGACTTCAGTCCCTCCTACGAGGATCGGGTCGGGGTCAGAGGGTGACTTCGGGGGGGAGGCCCCACTCGGCGGGGTAGCGGGGGCCGAGGAAGACCAGGCCGCTCGAGGGCGCGGTGGGGCCGGCGACGGTGCGGTCGCGGCCGGCCAGCAGCTCGCCGATCCAGGCCTCGGGCTGCTCGCCGCGACCGACCAACAACAGGCTGCCGACGAAGTTGCGCACCATGTGGTGCAGGAAGGCGTTGGCCTGCACCTCGACGATCACGCGCTCGTCCTCGCGCCAGACGCGGATGGCGTGCACGTTGCGGTTCGGGTGCGGGGCCTGGCAGTGCACGGTGCGGAAGGCGCTGAAGTCGTGCTCGCCGACCAGCGCCTGCGCCGCACGATGCATCGCCCCGGCGTCGAGCGGCTGGCGCTCCCAGGTGAGGTACTCGCGCTGCATCGCCGGGCGCATGCCGCGGTTTAGGAGGGTGTAGCGGTAGCGCCGGGCGCGCGCCGAGTAGCGGGCGTGGAAGTCCTGCGGCATCTCCTGGCACCACAGCACCGCGATGCTGCCGGGCAGCCGGCTGTTGGCGCCCTGTCGGAACGCGAACGGCGTGCGGCCGGAATCGGAATCCAGGTGCACGACCTGGCAGCGTGCGTGCACGCCGCTGTCGGTGCGACCGGCGCAGACCACGTCGAGGGGATGGTTGGCGACGAAGGACAGCGCCTTCTCGACCTCGGCCTGGACCGAGGCACCGTGCGACAGCCGCTGCCATCCCTGGAAGCGGCTCCCGTCGTATTCGATGCCCAGTGCGTAGCGCAGTTAGCCAATGTCCTTGAGCAGGCGGGTCGCCTCGGCGCGACCGGCCGGGCCGGCCTCGGCCAGCACTTCCTCGAGCATGCCCTTGGCGCCCTCGACGTCGCCGATGTCGAGGTAAGCCTTGGCCAGCTCGATCTTGGTGGCGCTGCCATCGTCGTCGCCATCGCCGGCCGCGGGTGCGGCGTCGAAGTCGGAGGCGTGGTCCTGGCCGGCCTCGTCGCTGAAGCCCGACGCGGGCGCCTGCGCAGGCGCTGGTTCGGGCGCGGTGGGGCGGACCCCGGCGCCACCACTGGTGATGCGCTCCCAGTCTTCGTCCTGGTCGACCGGCGCGACCGACGCGGCCGAGGCCGGCGGGAGTGCATCGAGGTCGTCCAGGTCGATGTCGGCTGCAGGCGCGGGCGCGGGTGGCTCCACGGCGGGCTTGGCCGTGGCGGGCATCACGCCGGTGTCGCTGAAGCGCGGCGTGTTCCAGCCCGCCTGGCTGAACAGGGCATTGCCCGGCACCAGCGACGCGCCCATCACCACCGCCTCGCGCCAGCGCGGGTCGAGCGTGCTGCGCACCTGGATGCGCATGGCCTGGGCCGCACGCTCGTACTCGGCGGCTTCGCCGCGGGCGTAGTGGTAGCGCAACAGGCCGATGTGGGCCTCGAGGTCGGTGGGTCGCTCGCGCAGGGCGTTCTGCAGGCGCAGCAGGTTCTCATCGACCCGGTCGTCGGCGGCGGCCTCGTCGGCATCGGCTTCCCCGGCGGGCGCCGGGCGCACGGCACCGGGCAGGCTGGCGCGCACGGCGTCGTCCTCGGAGATCCGGCGCGACGGCGCCGGCAGCGGCGCCTTGCTGCGGCGGCCGCGCAGGG
>NZ_JALHQI010000116.1 GCF_022842045.1 Arenimonas sp.
GCCCGCGTGCTGCGCCGGCTCGACCAGCAGCACCCGCGCCGTCGCCTCCAGGAGCAGCGCCATCGCCTGCAGCTGCTGGGCAAGGCACTGGCCAACGCCCCCGACCGCCTGCTGCCGCCGCGCCAATTGCGCCTGGCCGGCCTGGCCCGTGCCCTGGCCAGCGTCAGCCCGCTGGCGACCCTGGCCCGCGGCTACAGCATCCTGCGCGAGGGCGACGGTGGGCCGGTGGTCAGGCGCGCCGCCCAGGTGCGCGCCGGCGACACGCTCGAGGCGCGGCTGGCCGAAGGCCGGCTGCGGCTGCGGGTCGAACCCGATCCGGACTGAAGCGGGTACGTCAGTCGCGCGCCGGCACCGGCGCGTGGAAGGCAATGCCCGGCCCGCCGCCCTGCTTGGCGCGGTACATCGCCTCGTCGGCCAGATGCAGCAGCACTTCGGCGCTGCCCCCATCGTCGGGGAACCGGGCGATGCCGATGCTGGTACCCACCATCATCCAGTGGTCGCCGATGGGCACCGGCTGACGGATCGCCTCGCGAATCCGCGCAGCCATCGCCCGCACCCAGTCGTCGTCGGTACCGGGCGGCATCGGCACCAGCACCAGGAATTCATCGCCGCCCATGCGCGCGACCATGTCGCCGGGCCTCACCGCATCCGCCAGCCGTCGCGCCAACTCGGAGAGCAGGCGGTCCCCGGCGGCGTGGCCGTGGGTGTCGTTGACCGGCTTGAAGCCGTCGAGGTCGAGCGACATCAGGGCAAAGCCGGGGCCTCCGCGCTGGCCGCGCGCGATCATCCGGTCGAGGTGTCGCAGCGCCCAGCGCCGGTTCGGCAGTTGGGTCAGCGCGTCGGAGCCGGCGAGGTGCTTGATGCGGCGGCGGTCGTGCAGGATGCGCGCCACGGCCAGCGAGGCCAGCAGGCTCAGCCCGAGCCGCACCAGGAACCGCGGCGACAGCCAGGTTCCTGGCGCATGCCAGCCCTCGCGCGGGACCGCCGAGAGCAGCCAGCTGCCGCCGGGCAGGAAGGCCGGCACCTTCACGGCGTCGGCGCCCAGCGGGATGCGTTCGCCACGAATGGGGTCGCCGCCCGGCCCGGAGGCGTCGCGGCCGATGATGGACAGCTGCAGCTCCTTCTCCAGCTTGGTGATGCCGGCGCGGCGCAGCATCCGCTCGTGGTCCAGGATCATGCTGACGGCGCCCCAGAGCCGCGGCACGCCGTCCACGTCCACCCACAGCGGGATGCGCACCGCGAGCACGCTGCCGCCCTGCACCGCGTCGAACGGCCCGGCCAGCACCGGTTCGTCGAGGCGGATGGCCTGGAACACGGCGTGCTTCTGCTCCGCGTCCGCCAGCAGGTCCAGCCCCAGCGCCGCCTCGTTGCCCGCCAGGGGGTAGATGTCGGTGATGACGAAGCCCGGCGCCAAGGAAAGGTTGTTGATGTGCGGCTGGCCGCGCAGCAGCTCTTCGGCGATGGCCTGGAACTCGGCGTCGGTGATGCCCTCGTTCAGGACCACCTGCACCGCCAGCCCGCGCACCAGGGCGACGCTCGCGTAGATGTCCGTCTCCAGCCGCGCGCGGAAATCCGACAGGTCGGCCTGCACTTCGGCCTGCCGCTCGCTGAGGTCGCGGCCCCGCTCGGTCTGCAGCGTGTTGAAGCTGAAGTAAAGGCCCAGCACCAGCACCGCCAGCGCCGCCCACCAGTGCGGCCCGGGCAGCAGCCAGCCGCCCCGCGGCCCGGCAGGACCACTGCCGTCGTCGGAGTCGTGGAAGAGGCGTCGCGCCATGCCGGCAGTCTAAACCCGGCCCCACCCGCCAACGTGAGCGGCGGCTGGCCGGCTTCTCGCGCCTGCCGAAAGCCCGTAGGCTTCCGGGCATGCAGGAGGAGCCCACCGACGAAGCGCTGATGCTGGCCTACGGGGCCGGCGACGTCGGGGCCTTCCAGACCCTTTACGCCCGCCATCGCGGGCCGCTGTTCCGGCACCTCACCCGCCAGCTGCGCGACGCGGCCCTGGCGGAGGAGTTCTTCCAGGACACCTGGCAGCGCGTGATCACCGCCCGCGAGCGCTACCGCCCCGAGGCGAAGTTCGCGACCTGGCTCTACCAGATCGCCCACAACCGGGTGACCGACCACTGGCGGGCGAAGCAGCACCGCCCGGAAGCGCCCGGCGACGCCACCGAGCTCGCCGAACGGCTGCCCGACCCCGACTCGCCCGAGCGCAGCCTGTCGGCCTTCGAGGAGCGCCGACGGCTGCAGCTGGCGCTGGAGGAGCTGCCCGACGACCAGCGCGAGGTGGTGCTGCTGCGGCTGGAGCAGGAGCTGAGCCTTGAAGAGATTGGCGAGATCACCGGCGTCGGCCGCGAAACCGTCAAGTCGCGGCTGCGCTACGCCATGGACAAGCTGCGCGCGAGGCTGCGCCCATGACCGGCCAACCCCGTTTCCCGCACCGGCACGTTGAAGGCAGTGCCACCCCAGACAGGAGCTCCACCATGCGCCCGCTACTGATCAGCTGCCTTGCCCTCGCCGTCGCCGCCGGCTGCACCAAGAAGTCCGAAGTCGTCGCGGAGCAGGCCCAGGCCGACGCTTCCGCCGAACTCGAGTCGATCACCGTCACCGCCGCCCGCGTGCGCGACGCCAGCGCCCAGCGCCAGATGGCCATGGCGCCCCCGCCCCCGCCGGCGCCGGTCGCGGCCTTCGCCGGCGCGCCTGCGCTCATGGTCGCGCCGCCGGAAGCCAACACCGAGAATTACGCCGAGTTCGAGGACAACGGCATCGTCCGCACCGCCGAGAACGCGGTGTCCACCTTCTCCATCGACGTCGACACCGGCAGCTACAGCAACGTGCGCCGCATGCTGGCCCAGGGCCAGCTTCCGCCGAAGGACGCGGTGCGCGTGGAGGAGATGATCAACTACTTCGACTATTCCTACGCGCCGCCGGCCGACCGCAGCCAGCCCTTCAGCGTGCACACCGAGCTGGCCCCGTCGCCCTGGCATGCAAAGAAACTGCTGATGCAGGTCGGCATCCAGGGCTACGAGGTTCCCGCCAAGGACATCCCCGCCTCCAACCTGGTGTTCTTGATCGACACCTCGGGTTCGATGAGCTCGCCCGACAAGCTGCCGTTGCTCAAGGAAAGCTTCCGCCAGCTGGTGCCGCGCCTGCGCGCGCAGGACCGCGTGTCGATCGTGGTCTATGCCGGCAGCGCCGGCCTGGTGCTGCCGCCGACGCCGGGCGACCGCCACGGCGAGATCCTGGCCGCCCTGGGCCAGCTCGAGGCCGGCGGCTCCACCAACGGCGGCGAGGGCATCGACCTGGCCTACGCGATGGCCCAGCAGGCGTTCATCGAGGGCGGCGTCAACCGCATCGTGCTGGCCACCGACGGCGACTTCAACGTCGGCATCTACGACCAGCGCGCGCTCGAGACCAAGGTCGAGACCGGCCGGAAGTCCGGCGTCGCCCTCACCACGCTCGGGTTCGGCACCGGCAATTACAACGATGCGCTGGCCGAGAAGCTGGCCGACCTCGGCGACGGCAACCACGCCTACATCGACAACCTGATGGAAGGCCGCAAGGTGCTGGTGGAGGAAATGGGCTCGACCCTGCTCACCATCGCCAGCGACGTGAAGATCCAGATCGAGTTCAACCCGGCCCAGGTCGCGGAGTACCGGCTGATCGGCTACGAGAACCGCACGCTGGCCCGCGAGGACTTCAACAACGACCAGGTCGACGCCGGCGAGATCGGCGCGGGCCACGACGTGACCGCGCTGTACGAAGTCTGCCTGGTCGGCATGGGCTGCGAATCCAGCGATCCGCTGCGCTACGCGACGCCGGCCGCCGCGGACCCGAAGGGCACCGAGCTGGCCTTCCTCAAGCTGCGCTACAAGCGTCCCGGCGAGGACAAGAGCGTGCTGGTGGAGCGCCCGGTCACCCGCCGCGACGTGCGGATGGAGGCCAGCGAGGACCTGCGTTTCGCCGCCGCGGTGGCGGCCTACGCCGACCTGCTGCGCGGCGGCGGCAACACCAACGGCTTCACCTGGGACCAGGTCGAGGCGCTGGCGCGCAGCGCCCGCGGCAATGACGCCTGGGGCTACCGCGGTGAATTCTTGCAACTGTTGGCGCAGGCGCGCAGCCTGAGCCCCGCCCGCGACCCGGGCGTCGCGATCAGCCAGGATTGAAGTCCCCGTGACCCAGCCGCAGGACCCGCGCAAGCAGCCGCTCCAGGACGACGAGGTCGCCCTGGCCCGGGTCCTGCGCGCCCTGCCGGCCGGGGAACCGCCGTCGCGGCTGGACGCGGCCATCCTGGCGGCGGCGACCGACGCGGTCGCCGCCGCTCCCGGCGAGCGCCCGCGCGCTAGCTCGCGGAAACGGATCCTGCCGTGGCTGCCGACCTGGGCCATCGGCACCGCCGCCGCTGCGGTGCTCGCCGTGGGCATCGGCGTGCAG
>NZ_JALHQI010000117.1 GCF_022842045.1 Arenimonas sp.
GAGGGCGGCCTGGGCGCGGGTCGGGGCGGCGGGCTCGGGGGCGGCGATCGGCTGCGACAGCCAGTGGTGGGCGCCGGCGCCGGCCGCGGCGGCGATCAGCAGGCAGGTGGCGGCGGTAAGGGGACGCATGCGGTGCTTCTCCAGGGTTCCCGGGCAGTCAGCTTTAGCAAATGCGGACTGTCCGTTCGCTAAACAAGTTCAGGGGCCGCCATCCAACTGCGCCGCCAAGCGCCGGGCGCGCAGCCGCGGCGGGTGGTCGGCGTCGGGGAAAAAGTCTCGGTGGCCGCCCGAAACTGTGACCCGGGGCAAGGTTCCACGGCGGCCCGGGTCGGCCCGAGGACGCCGATACGCGAAGCCGTGCGGGTTCAGGCCAACTCTCCAAGACCCGTGGAACATCTTGACCCGACAGTGATTTCGGCAGGTTTCAGCCTGTTGACACCCCCGCCAGCGAGGGGTAGCTTTGCCTTCCGCTGCCACTACATCTTGTGTCGGGCAGCGGGGGAGGCCCCAAGTCTTGGGGTCAGGGCTTGCACGACGCGTACGGCGAGACGGCATGCGGGAACCAGATCGGACAGCACAGCTTCCCAGGGGCCTGGCCCCGCGGGCGGGCGTCGCTTCCCCCGGATTCCCGGCCGGCACGATCCGATAAGAATTCAATAAACACGGCGCCCCCACCCGAGGGGGCGACCCGGGAGGAAGACAGGACTTATGAGCACGGTTCGCCTGGAGGCGGTCAAGAACAAGCTGGCGCAGGGCATCGAGATGCAGCCGGCGTCCTACGACATCTGGGACAAGAAGTACCGCCTGAAGACCAAGCAGGGCGATCCGGTCGACGCGACCATCGACCACACCTACCAACGCGTGGCCAAGGCCCTGGCCGAGGCCGAGCCGACCGCCGAGAAGCAGAAGTACTGGTACGAGCGCTTCCTGTGGGCCCTGCGCCGCGGCGCCATCCCGGCCGGCCGCATCACCTCGAACGCCGGTGCGCTCGAGCACAAGCCCGCCACCAGCACCATCAACTGCACCGTGTCGGGGATCATCACCGACTCGATGGACGACATCCTGGGCAAGGTGCACGAGGCGGGCCTGACCCTGAAGGCCGGCTGCGGCATCGGCTACGAGTTCAGCACCCTGCGCCCGCGCGGCGCCTACGTGTCCGGCGCCGGCGCCTACACCTCGGGCCCGCTGAGCTTCATGGATATCTACGACAAGATGTGCTTCACCGTCTCGTCGGCCGGCGGCCGCCGCGGCGCCCAGATGGGCACCTTCGACGTCTCCCACCCGGACGTGAAGGAATTCATCGGCGCCAAGCGCGAGGACGGGCGCCTGCGCCAGTTCAACCTTTCGCTGCTGGTCACCGACGAGTTCATGCAGGCGGTCGAGCAGGACAAGGACTGGCCGCTGGTGTTCCCGGTGAACATCAAGGAGAAGAACGAGATCAACGTCGACGACCCGAAGCAGGTCGTCTGGCGCGACTGGCCGCACAGCACCAACTACGTGACCCGCGAAGACGGCATGGTGGCCTGCAAGATCTACGGCCACATCCGCGCCCAGCAGCTGTGGAACCGCATCATGGCGTCCACGTATGACTTCGCCGAGCCGGGCTTCATCCTGATCGACCGCGTCAACGAGATGAACAACAACTGGTGGTGCGAGAACATCCGCGCCACCAACCCCTGCGGCGAGCAGCCGCTGCCGCCCTACGGCGCCTGCCTGCTGGGCTCGATCAACCTCACCACCTTCGTCCGCGACCCGTTCACCGACAAGGCCAGCTTCGACTGGGAGGAATACAAGGAAGTGGTGCGGGTGTTCACCCGCATGCTCGACAACGTGGTCGAGATCAACGGCCTGCCGCTGGAGCAGCAGCGCACCGAGATCATGCGCAAGCGCCGCCACGGCATGGGCTTCCTGGGCCTGGGCAGCACCGTCACCATGCTGCGCATGAAGTACGGCGAGAAGGATTCGGTCGCGTTCACCGAGCAGGTGAGCCGCGAGATGGCCGTGGCCGGCTGGGAAGTGGCGCTGAGCCTCGCGAAGGAAAAGGGCGCGGCCCCGATCATGGACGAGGACTTCAAGGTCACCGCCGAGATGCTGCGCAAGCGCCCGGAGATGAAGAAGGACGGCTGGAGGGTCGGCCAGAAGATCAAGGGCCGCGAGCTGCACGCCCGCTACTCGCGCTACATGCAGCGCGTGGCCGAAGTGGCGCCGGAACTGGTGAAGGAGCTCGCCGAGACCGGCGCGCGCTTCACCCACCACAGCTCGATCGCGCCCACCGGCACCATCTCGCTGAGCCTGGCCAACAACGCCTCCAACGGCATCGAGCCGTCGTTCGCGCACCACTACAGCCGCAACGTGATCCGCGAAGGCAAGAAGTCGAAGGAAAAGGTCGAGGTCTTCAGCTACGAGCTGCTGGCCTACCGCACCCTGGTGAACCCGGACGCGATGCCGTTCGGCACCGACGACAAGTCGCGCCTGCCGGACTACTTCATCTCGGCCGACGACATCACGCCCAAGGCGCACGTGGACATCCAGGCGGCCTCGCAGAAGTGGATCGACTCGTCCATTTCCAAGACCGCGAACGTCCCCACGGACTATCCGTACGAGGACTTCAAGGACATCTACATGTACGCCCACAAGCAGGGCCTGAAGGGTTGCACCACCTTCCGCTTCAACCCGGCCGCCTTCCAGGGCGTGCTGGTGAAGGAAGCCGACCTGGAGAACACCACCTACCGCTTCGAGCTCGAGGACGGCACCGTGGTGGAGGCCAAGGGCAACGAGGAAATCGAGTACGACGGCGAGCTGCACAGCGCCGCCAACCTGTTCGACGCCCTCAAGGAAGGCTACTACGGCAAGTTCTGAGCCTGGCCGCGCGCACGCGGTGCGCGCAACCGGCTTCGAATCGCGCTAAGTTGGCAAGGCCCGCGGCGATTGCCGCGGTTTCATCGACGAGGAGAGCGGTATGAGTAACGGCAACGGTGTCACGGCGGCCATTTCCAATGCCGCTGGAAGCGTCAGCGACAAGGCCTCGGAAATCGGCGGCGCCATCGCCGACCAGGCCAACAAGGTCATGAAGGCCGCCAAGAAGAAGGCGGCCCCCGCGATCAAGAAGGCCAAGGCCCAGATCAAGAAGGCCGAGAAGTCCGATACCGGCAAGGCGGTCAAGAAGGCCGTGGCCGGCGCCAAGAAGAAGGCGGCGGCGGCGGTGAAGGCGGTCAAGGCCAAGGTCGGCGGCGCCAAGCCGGCCGCGAAGAAGAAGGCGGCCGCCAAGAAGGCGCCTGCGAAGAAGAAAGTCGCTGCCAAGAAGCCGGCGGCGAAGAAGGCGGTCCGCAAGGCCGCCGCCAAGAAGGGCGCGGCGAAGAAGGCCGTGCGCAAGGTTTCCGCCAAGAAGGCTCCGGCCCGCAAGGCGGCGAAGAAGGTCGCCAAGAAGCCGGCGGCCCGCAAGACGACGGCCCGAAAGGTTGCCAGGAAGCGCTAAAGCCTACGGCTGTCCCGATTGTCGTACCCCGTCCCCCCGCCGCCCGGCGGCGGGGGGCTCCGGGAGATCCACCCACCGAATCCCATAAGCGAAAAGAAACAGATGGCCATCAAGATCAGCAAGAAAATCAAGGGCTACAGCGTGCAGAAGCCCGAGGACAAGGCCAAGGAAGCCGCCGCGCCCGTCGCCGCGCCCGTGGTCGAGCTCGAGCCCGCCTCGAACATCATCCAGATGCACGAGAAGGTCGAGCGCCCGGAAGTGCTGATCGGCAACACCTACAAGATCAAGTCGCCGCTGGTCGAGCACGCGATGTACGTGACCATCAACGACATCGTGCTCAACCCGGGCACCGAGCATGAGCTGCGCCGTCCGTTCGAGGTGTTCATCAACTCCAAGAACATGGACCACTTCCAGTGGATCGTGGCCCTGACCCGCATCATGAGCGCCGTGTTCCGCAAGGGCGGCGACGTCACCTTCCTGGTGGACGA
>NZ_JALHQI010000118.1 GCF_022842045.1 Arenimonas sp.
AGCCTTTCTGGATGTCGGATTCGGCCATGGCCATGCGTGGGTTCCTGTTCGGTGCGTGGGTGTCAGTCGTTCGGCAGCCAGCCCAGCGTACCGGCGTGCAGGCTCTGGACATAGAGGCGATCGCGCGTTTCGGTGACGGCGGTGGTTTCCGGGTAGGCGCCTGCCGGGTCCTGCAGGTCGGCCAGGACCTGGCCTTGTTCATCGAAGGCCATCACGTGGCCGTACGCCGGCGGCACCGGCCACAGGAAGCGCGGCAGCCGCAGCGTCATGCGCCGCAGGAACGGGTAGGGCGCCATCGCATCCACCAGCCCGCTGCGCGGCTTGGTGAAGCCCAGCCAGATCCGGCCGTCCAGCCCACGCATCAGGTTGTCCGGATAGCCGGGCAGGTTGTCGAACAGCGCGAAGGCCAGCGGCGATGGCTCGCGCACGTCCAGCGCGCGGGCCTCGCGGTCGATGCGCCACACGCGGTACTGGCCGGTCTCGACCACCAGCAGCGCGCGCTGGTCGGCGGTGAGCGCCACGCCGTTGGCGAAGCTCAGGCCCCGCGCGACCACGCGCAGCGCGCGCGTCGCCGGGTCGTACTCGAATACGCGGCCCGTGGCCGACTGCTCGAGGATGTCGAGCACGCTGGCCTCGAAGGTGCCGCCCCAATCGGCCGGCGCGAAGCGCGCGCTGGCGTCGCTGAAGTAGATGCGGCCGTCGTCCGCCACCACCACGGCGTCGGCGTAGCGGATGGGTTGCCCTTGGAAGGCATCGGCCAGCACGGTCGCGTGGCCTTCGGGCGAGATCGAAAGAAGCCCGCGCCAGGCATCGGCGGCGACGAGTTGCCCCGCGTCGTCGAAGTCGAAGCCCAGCACCCGGCCGCCCGTGTCCGCGAACACCTCGCGCCTGCTGCCGTCGGCCGCCATCCGCAGCACCTTGCCGCCGGCGACGGCGACGTACAGCCGGCCATCGGGCCCGAAGGCCACGTGCTCCGGCCCGCTCTCCCCGCCCAGGTCGATGTGCCGCAGCCCGGCCAGCGCCTGGTTGGTGGCATGCGGGCCCCAATGGCCCAGGTCTTCCGGCGCGCGCCAGGCGACCGGCTGCACCGGCACCGGCCAGAGGCACAGGTAGGCCAGCAGCGCCGCCGCTGCGACCAGGGCGACCCGCCAGCGGGCCCGGCGGCGGTTCACGTTCGTCGGCACGAGGCCATTGGCCCGGTTACCGGGACATTCCGGTGTGACCGCCGGATCAGTCGCTATCGGCGTCGCCGCGCGCCGCCGCGTCGGCGTCGACCGCCTCGTCCATGGGCTCCGCCGTTGGCGCCGGCGGAACGTACATCGCGACGGCGGTGGCCTGCTTTTGCGTGGTGGGGATGCCGATGCCAATACCCACGGCGCTGTTGCGGCCATAGCTGCCGCCGCCCACCGACATGCCCACGGGCGAGCGCGAGTTACCGCGGCCCAGGATCAGCAGGCCGTTGGCGCCCAGTGCCGCGGCCTCCTGGCGCAGCCGGTCCATCACCGCCGAGTCCTGGCCCTTGGTGCCAAAACCAATCGCGCTGGAGGCATCGATCTCGGCGATGTCGATCGCGCCCGGCGGCGGCACGCGGTAGATGCGCACTTCCGAGGGATCGATCGGCGCGCGGGCATCGCCCAGCATCAGCTTGTCGGTGCTGGCGCAGCCTCCCAGCAGGGCGAGGGCAGGCAAAGCGAGAAGCAGGAGACGGTTCATGGCGGAGCTCCCTCCGGCGCGGAGTGCGGCCGGGACACCGCATGGTCGCACGCCCCCGGCAAGATGCGGCTGAACCTCAGCCAATCGACGGGAGCGCCATGCCCTCGGGCCAGCCGCGCGGCAGGTAATGGGCGACGTCGGCCAGCAGCAGCATCGGCCGATCCTCGGGGGTGTCGCCGTAGGCATGGATGCGGTCGAAGCGGGTCAGGTCGAGTTCGGCGCGGATGCGCCACACCTTGTGCTCGAGCACGCACTGCGGGCCAGCGTAGCGTCCGGTCAGGCGGCCGTCCCGGGCCTCGAGCCGGGAACCGTAGGCGACGACGCCCTCGGTCGCGGCCCAGGGCGACAGCAGGCATTCGAAATTGCCGGACACGATGCGCACGGTATCGCCGCGGTCGCGGTGGGCGCGCAGCCGGGCCAGGGCCGCGGGCCGGAGCAGGGCGGGCAGCCGGTCGCGGGCCCATTCGGCCGCCGCGGATTCGAACCGCGACGCCGCCATTCCGGTGAGGCCGCGCGCCACCACGGCCTCCCGGATCCGGGTGCCGCTGACCAGTCCCAGCCGGTAGCCCGCCACCAGCGGCGCGAGGCGCCAGCGGCCCCAGCGCAGTCGCTCGGCGGGCACGACGCTGCGTACGAAGGGGGGAAAGGTTTCGCCCCGCGTCAGCGTCCCGTCGAAGTCGAACAGCGCCAGGTCAGGCATGGGCCAGGCCGGAAGGGTTCAGTCCGCCGCGAAGGAGGCCAGGGCGCGGACGCGGTGGCGCTGGGCTTCCAGCGGCAGGCGTGCCTCCGCCAGCACGAGCGCGTCGCGCGCCAGCTGCCGGGCGCAGCGCGCCAGCGATTCATCCCCGAACGAGGCCATCGCGGCCAGCGCCTTGAACAGCCGGCACATGACTTCGATCGAACCGGCGCCGTCGCGCACGATCGCGGTGAAGGCGTCCTCGGCCAGGTCCTCGGCGGTCACTTCCGGAACCTGTACGCGCGGGTAGCGGGGCACGTCGGTGCCGGGTTCCGGCAGCGTCCGGCACCACCGGTCGAACACCCGGACCAGCCGGCCGATGACGTCGACCGCGGTGCCGGGATCGTTCACCGCGGGCGACAGCGCCCGCCCGGCGATTTCCGAGAGCACCACCAGGCCGAAGCGGGGGTCGTTGCCGAACTGCCGGGTGCGCTCGAGGTGATAAGCCTTCCGAAGCCGGGCCGGCACGCCGGGGTCGATGCCCGACGGGCCGGCCTGAACACGCAACAGCACATCGCCCGTGGCCACGAAGCGACCGGGCAAGGCCACCAGTTCGAGCCGCAGGCCATGCGCCTGCGCGCAGTCTTCGAGTGCGGCAAGGTCCACGCGGCAGACGTGGCCGACGCCGGAGGCCGTGATATCGGTGGCGTCTTCTGGCAGGCCCGAGGCGGGCGCGCCGCCCAAGCGCGGGTCCCGGCGCCGCTGCTCCACCGCGTCGAGCGCGGCATCCTCGGCCCGGTCGACGGTGTTGGACAGCCGGCCCAGCCGCGCGATGCGGTCGACCCAGCGCACGAAGGTCAGGATCACCAGCGCGAACACGAGCGCCGTTTCGAGGAACAGCGCGAACCGGCCCACCGTGCCGAAGCTGCCGTTCTGAAGCGCGACCAGGCCGACCACGCCGAAGATGAAGGCGGCCACGAACATCGAGTAGGCGTTCTGGGAGACGTCGTCTTCCAGCACCAGCGGGAACGAGCGCGGCGAGGCCGTGTTGCTGGCCGAGGCGTAGGCCGCGACCATGGCGCCCGCCGCGAAGATGGCGATCACCAGCATGCTCGAGGCCATGATCGAGAGCAGCGACTCGATCGATTCGGCCGAGACCTCGGGCGGATCCTTGAGCTGCCAGGCGCCGTCGAGCGCGGCGGCGAGCGCGACCGCGGCGACCGACAGCAGGCAGGCGGCCAGGGGCCGGGCCCACAAGCACTGGCGCAAGGACTGCGCCAGGGTCATGAGCCGGTCGATCACGGCCTCAGTCGCGCGACTGCAGCTTGGCCAGCAGGCGCAGGATCTCCAGGTACAGCCAGACCAGGGTGACGGTGAGGCCGAAGGCGCCGTACCACTCCATGTACTTCGGCGCGCCGGCTTCG
>NZ_JALHQI010000119.1 GCF_022842045.1 Arenimonas sp.
CGCAGGTGCACCACGCGCGCGATCTTCTCGGTGAAGCGGCGCACGTTGAGGTGGTTGTCGAGGAACAGCGTGGCGATCTCGGTGCTGTTGAGCAGGTTCTGCATGTCGCTTTGCGCGAGGGCCAGGTCGTCGAGCTTGGACTGCAGCTCGCCGTTGATGGTCTGCAGCTCCTCGTTCATGGACTGCGCCTCCTCCTTCGAGGTCGTCAGTTCCTCGTTGGCGGACTGCAGTTCCTCGTTGGTCGATTGCAGCTCCTCGTTGGCTGCCTGCAGCTCTTCCTGCGAGGCGTGCATCTCCTGGCGCAGCGCGCGGATCTCCTCGCGAGCCCGCGCCAGTTCGTCGTTCAGCACGGGGTCCACCGCATGGGCCTTGGCGCGCCGGGCGCGCGGCGCCGCCGGCACGTCGCGGAAGACGACCATCGCCATGCCCTCGAGCGCCTTGGGCTGCTGGATTGCCGAGACGGTGATGTCGACGCCCCCGGGCGCCTCGTCGTCCAGGCGAAGTCCGCGCAATTCGACCGGCTTCTTGTCCATCAGGGTGCTGCGCAGCGCGGCGGCAAGCTGGGCCCGGATGCCCGGGCGCGCCATCACGTGGATGTTCCAGTTCGCCTTGCCGGCGGCCGGCTCGAGGTAGCGGCCGGTGCGCCCGCTGATGTAGACGATGTCGCCCCCTTCGTTGACGAGCACGGCGGGCGGCGAGAAGACCTGCAGCAGCACCTGGTCGGCCAGCGACTGCAGGTTGGCCGGGGGCGTGGTGGGATGTGGCAGATGAGCCTCCTGGGGCACCGTGCGCGAAGAGGCACGGCGCTGGGTGGGAAACACGACCGCACCGACGGCGCCCCCGTGGTCGTTGCGCCAATATAGCCGTGCCTTCGGGTGCAGCGGCCGGAACAGGGCCTGCGCCCGGCCGATGGTCTCCGAGCCACCGAGCAGCAGTGCGCCGCCGGGGCGCAGGCTGTAGTGGAACAACGGCACCAGGCGCTGCTGCAGCGCGACGCCGAAGTAGATGAGCAGGTTGCGGCACGACAGGATGTCCAGCCGCGTGAACGGCGGGTCGAGGATGACGTCATGCTGCGCGAACAGCACCATCTCGCGCAGGCGGGCGTCGGTCTGGTAGCCGCCGTCGCGCTGCACGAAGAAGCGGGCCAGGCGCTGCGGCGAAAGGTCGCGGGCGACCGCCGCCGGATAGTGCCCGCCGCGCGCGACGGCGATCGCATCGGCGCTGAGGTCGGTGGCGAAGACCTGCAACTGGCGCGCGCCGAACTCGGGCCGGGCCTCGATGCACTCGATGAAGGCCATCGCCAGCGAATAGGCCTCCTCGCCGGTGGAGCAGCCCGCCACCCAGGCGCGCAGGCGCTCGCCCTGGCTGCCGTGGCGGGCCAGCAGCGCCGGCAGCACCGTCTCCTGCAGGTCCTGCCAGACCTCGGGGTCGCGGAAGAATGCGGTGACGCCGATCAGCAGTTCCTTGAACAGCAGCTCGACTTCCTGCGGGTTCTCGCGCAGCAGGGCCGCGTAGGCCTCCATCGTGTCCAGGCCGTGCACGGCCATGCGGCGGGCGATGCGCCGCAGCAGCGTGCTCGGCTTGTACAGCGAGAGGTCGCGGCGGGTCTGCTCGTGCAGCAGGGCCAGGATGGCGCTCAGCGCGGGCGCGTCGGCATCGTCGGCGGGCGCAGGGGGCGGCCCTGGCGGCGTGGGCGGCGCGGCGACGCGAAGGATGCGTGCCGGCATCTCGCCGGGCAGGGCGACGATGTCGACGCAGCCCGCTGCGATCGCGCTCTTGGGCATGGAGTCGAACTGCGCCGAATCCGGCTGTTGAGCCACGGTGAGGCCACCCTGCATCCGGATGGCCTGCAGGCCCAGCGTGCCATCGGAGCCCATGCCGGAGAGCACGACGCCGATGGCACGGTCGCCCAGCTCGCGGGCGAGCGAGCTGAAGAGCACATCGATCGGCAGGCGCAGGCCGCGGGGCTGCGAAGGCGCGGCCAGGCGAAGCAGGTGATTCCCGGACAGCGTGATCTCGGTGTTCGGCGGGATCACGTAGACCGTGTCGGCCTCGACGCGCTGGGCATCCGTCACCTCGTGCACCGGCATCGATGTCGCACGCTGCAGCAACTCGCCGAGCATCGCCTTGTGCGTCGGGTCCATGTGCTGTACCACGACGTAGGCCAGGCCGCTGCCGGCCGGCACCTGGGCCAGGAACTCCTCCAGCGGCGCCAGGCCGCCGGCCGAAGCGCCCAGACCGACGATGCGGAACGGCACTGCGGCGGCAACGGCAGGAGGTCGGGAGGTGGCCGCACCGCGCATGCGCGAGTATGCGGCTCGACGAAGCTGGCGCAGGGCCCCGGGTTGATGCGAGTCAAGCGGTTGCGATGCGCCTGGGGCCTACTCGCAGGCACGGGGGCGCTCTTGCTTGCGCAGCGCCCCGGACACCTCAAGGACTCCCATGACTTCCATTCGTCGCCACGTCGAAGGCCATCGCACCGACCGCATCGGCTGGCTGCGCGCCGCCGTGCTCGGCGCCAACGACGGCATCGTTTCCACGGCCAGCCTCGTGGCCGGTGTCGCGGCGGCCGGTGCGAGCCACGCCAGCCTCGTGGTGACGGGGGTTGCAGGCCTGGTGGCCGGGGCGATGTCGATGGCCGCCGGCGAATACGTCTCGGTGCACTCGCAGGCGGACACCGAAAAGGCCGACCTGTCGCGCGAGCAAGCCGAGCTCGAGAAGGACCCGGCCGCGGAACTGCGCGAGCTCACCGGCATCTACGTGGCGCGCGGCCTCGAGCAGGGCCTGGCGCTGCAGGTGGCGCAACAGCTGTCGGCGCACGACCCGCTGGCGGCGCACGCGCGGGACGAGCTCGGCATCTCGGCCTCGTTCACGGCCAAGCCGGTGCAGGCGGCGCTGGCCTCGGCGGCCAGCTTTGCCGTCGGCGCCGCCTTGCCGCTGGCCGTGACGGCGCTGGCGCCGGCGCCGCGGCTGATGGCGTGGGTGGTCGGCACGGCGCTGCTCTTCCTGGCCGGCCTGGGCGCGGTGGCGGCGAGGGCCGGAGGGGCCAAGGTCGCGCCCGCGGCCGTGCGCGTGACCTTCTGGGGCGCACTCGCCATGGCGGCGACCGCGGCAGCAGGGGCGCTCTTCGGCGCTGCGGGGTGAACCGGGGGGCCGGCGCGGGCCGCGCCAGCTGCCGCCTGGCGGGACCCGGCTAGCGGCGCCTGCCTTCGCCAGGCTTGGCGATGCCTACGCGCTTGACGCGGATCGGGGCCCTCCGCGGCGGCGGCGTGTCACCGGCGCCCGCCTCGCCCGTGGCGGCCTCGACGAACGCGGCGGTCGCATCGGGCGCCGCCGCATCGCCCGCAACGGCCGGCAGGGGCGCTGCGGATGCAGGCTCGCTCTCCTTGATCACCCGCGTGTAGGGCCTGAGCATCTGCACGAGCTGGCCGTAGATCTTCGGCGCGCCGGCCACAACCTCGCGCTGGTGCAGGTAGTCGGCCTCGCCGGTGAAGTTGCCGATGAGGCCGCCGGCCTCGGTGACCAGCAGCGAGCCGGCGGCGACGTCCCAGGGCGAGAGCCCGGTCTCGAAGAAGCCGTCGTACCAGCCGGCGGCCACGTAGCAGAGGTCGAGCGCCGCGGCGCCCGGGCGGCGCACGCCGGCGCAGTGCTGCATCACCTCCTCGAACATCTTGAGATA
>NZ_JALHQI010000120.1 GCF_022842045.1 Arenimonas sp.
GGCAGGGCCAGGCCCAGGCCCAGCGCCAGGAAAACGAGGATTGCGACCGCGGGCGACGCCGCGAACGCGAACGCCAGCGCGGTGCCCATGAACGGCGCCGTGCACGGGCTGGCCACCACCACGGCAAGCACGCCGGTGAAGAAGTCGCCGGCCGGGCCGGACTTCTGCGCCAGCGACTGGCCGGTGCCCGCCAGCGAAGCGCCAAAGCTCACGACGCCCGACAAGGACAAACCAATCGCGATCATCACCAGCGCCAGCGCCGCGATCACGCCCGGCTGCTGCAGCTGGAAGCCCCAGCCCAGCGCCAGGCCCGCCTGCCGCAGCGCCAGCGCGATCGCGCCGACCGCCGCGAAGCTGGCCAGCACGCCGGCGGTGTACCAGAGCGCCTGCCGCTTCGCCTGCCCGCCGCCCTGCGCCAGCGACAGCGCCTTGAGAGAAAGCACCGGCAGCACGCAGGGCATCAGGTTGAGGATGACGCCGCCACCGAGCGCCATGAGCAGGATCAGCCACAGCGGAAGCGGGGTGCGGGCGGGTGGGCTTTCGCGCGGCACGTCGATGGGCGAGGCGGCGGCACCGGCGCCGGCCGGCAGCGTGACCGTCGCAGTGCGCGTCATCGGCGGGTAGCAGATGCCGTCGGTCTGGCAGCCCTGGAACGTGGTGCGCACCGTGAGCACGGTGGCGGCGGTGTTCGTGCGCTGCAGCGGCAGCGTGGCGTCCACCGGGTCGAAATAGACCATCACGTCGCCGAAGTGCTCGTCGCGGTGCGCCTGCGCGGGCGGCCAGTTGATCGCGCCGGCGGTGACGCCGTCGCCCTCGACGTCCACGGTGCTGCGGTCGCGGTAAAGGTAGTAGCCGGGCGCCGGGTCGAAGCGCAGCAGCAGCTTGTCCGGGCCGCCGGCGATGGCTTCGAAGCGGAAGGCCTGGGCTTCGGGCAGCGGCAGGCCGCCGGCCGCGCGCGCCGGATCGGTGCCGCCGAACAGGTCGGGCCCGCGCGCGCCGCCCAGCGCCGCCAGCGGGTCGCCGCCGCCGGCCGGCAGGGTTACGGTCACGGTCTTGGTATGCGGCGGATAGCAAACGCCGACGTCGGCGCAGCCCTGGTACTTCACCTTGAAGCGCAGTGCGGTCGCGTCGTCGGCCGCGGCGCCGGTGAGCGCGGCGGTGAGCTGGTTGCGGTAGGTCTCGACGTCGCCGAAGAATTCGTCGGTGTAGGCCTCGCCCTCGGGCAGCTCGAGCGGGTTCGACGTGAAGCCGCCCTCCACCAGCTCGACGCCGGTGCGGTGGCGGTAGAGGTAGTAGCCGGGAGCAATCTCCCAGTGGAACTCGATGCGGCCGCGGTCGGTGGCGCGCGCGCTGAGCGCGAAGGCCTCGTCGATCGGCAGGAGGTCGGCCTCGTCCACCGCCTGGGCGGTGGGGGCAAGGAACAGCGCGGCCAGGGCGGCCAACAGCCAACGGGTCATGCGGGGCTCTCATTCGGGTGGGTCGGCCCGCGTCGGGCCGGCCTGTACGACCGCAAGTATCCCCGGAAGTTCGTCGCCGGGGCGAGAACCCCGTCCCGGCGAGCGGCTCAGGCCCGGTCGGTCATGGCCTCGACGAAGTCGACCAGGGGCTGCTGTTCCGGGCTGCGCAGGGTGCGGAAGGCAAGCAGCAGCCGTTCTTCCAAGCTGCACTGGGCGTAGAAGTTGAGCATCATCGCCGGTGTTTCGGCATCGCCTCCCAGCCAGCGGCCGCCGCGGCCGGTGGCCAGCCATTCGAAGCTGACGGTGGTGGCCATGGCGATCTTGGCCATGTTCTCGGTGGTGGGCTTGGCGCCGTCGCGGCGCTCCCACTGGGCCACGGCGCTGCGGGCCACGCCGACGATGTTGGCCAGTTCCGACTGTGACAACTCGGCGCCTCGACGCGCCTGCCTGATGCGGTTGAAGAGCAAGCTCATGGTGTTTCCCCGGAAATGAAGCGTATTGCAGCGCCCGGCCCCCTCTGCGTGGGTCCTGGGCGTGGTGGGCAGGCGCGGTTCACAGTCACTGTCGGCCTCCCCTGAGGACCTGGTGGCATCCGTCGTCCTGCGGGTGGCGGCGCCTCGCGGCTTACGCCTGCCGGACCTACGCATTGGCTTTCGCCGCCCTCGTGGCAACCGGTCACTGGGGTCTTCCGGGGCGGAAGTTGCCGGCGGCTTGCCGACATTTACGCCCAATACCGGGATCCCGTCCCTCTCGCGATTGTATTGTGAGAACCCGGTCACAAATCAACCTTCACGCCGCCCGGGGCCGGGGTGGCGCGGATCCCAGCCGGTGAGCCCCGCTAAGCAGTCGCCCGGACCCGATCGCCGCCCGGGGCCGAACCGGCCCCGTCCTTGAAAGCCCGCCGCCGCCGCCCCATTAAAGGCGGGCCGCTGCCTACCCCGTGGGATGGGCATGCGCGTATCATTGGCACTCACCGGGGCCGAGTGCTAACACACCAGGCCCATGTCGTTGAAATCACAGGAATAACGAGGAAACCCATGAACATCAAGCCGCTCTACGACCGCGTGGTCATCAAGCGTATGGAAGAAGAAAAGATGTCCGCCGGCGGCATCGTCATTCCGGACTCGGCCACTGAAAAGCCGATCAAGGGCGAAGTGCTGGCCGTTGGCGCCGGCAAGGCCCTGGACAACGGTTCGACCCGCGCCCCGACCGTGAAGGTTGGTGACAAGGTGCTGTTCGGCAAGTACGCCGGCACCGAGGTGAAGGTCGATGGCCAGGAAATCCTGGTGGTCAAGGAAGACGACATCCTCGCCATCCTCGGCTGAGGCATTCGACACCCCGCCGGCCCGCGCCTGCGCGACCGGCATCGCAACAACCCCACACAGAATTCTGGAGTTTAGAAAATGGCTGCCAAGGAAATCCGTTTCGGTGAAGACGCCCGCGCCCGCATGGTGAAGGGTGTGAACATCCTCGCCAATGCCGTCAAGGCTACCCTCGGCCCGAAGGGCCGCAACGTCGTGCTCGACAAGAGCTTCGGCGCCCCCACGATCACCAAGGACGGCGTGTCCGTCGCCAAGGAGATCGAGCTGGCCGACAAGTTCGAGAACATGGGCGCGCAGATGGTGAAGGAAGTCGCGTCCAAGACCTCCGACATCGCCGGCGACGGCACCACCACCGCCACCGTGCTGGCGCAGGCGCTGATCCGCGAGGGCATGAAGGCCGTCGCGGCCGGCATGAACCCGATGGACCTCAAGCGCGGCATCGACAAGGCCGTGGTCGAGGCCGTGGGCGAGCTCAAGAAGCTCTCCAAGCCGTGCTCGACCTCGAAGGAAATCGCCCAGGTCGGCTCGATCTCGGCCAACTCCGACGCCAACATCGGCGAGCTGATCGCCAAGGCCATGGACAAGGTCGGCAAGGAAGGCGTGATCACCGTTGAAGAAGGCTCGGGCCTCGAGAACGAGCTCGACGTCGTCGAGGGCATGCAGTTCGACCGCGGCTACCTGTCGCCGTACTTCATCAACAACCAGCAGTCGATGTCGGCCGAGCTGGAAGACCCGTTCATCCTGCTCTACGACAAGAAGATCGCCAACGTGCGCGAGCTGCTGCCGGTGCTGGAAGGCGTCGCCAAGGCCGGCAAGCCGCTGCTGATCGTGGCCGAGGAAGTGGAAGGCGAGGCCCTGGCCACGCTGGTGGT
>NZ_JALHQI010000121.1 GCF_022842045.1 Arenimonas sp.
GGCCGGCCGCGTCCTGGCTCAGCAGCCACAGCCCGGGCGGCGGGGCGGGGCCAGCGCGGCAGGCCTCGGCCAGGCGCAGGCGCACCTCGGAGCCGGTGAGCGGCAGCAGGCGCCAGTCGCCGCGGCTGGCGCTGAGGACCGCGTTGTAGCGGCTGCCTTCGACGAAGATGGCGTCGTCGGCGGGTGGGGCGGCGCTGGCGGGGGCCAGGCCGGAAAGGGAAAGCAGAGCGGCCAGCAGCAGGCGTTTCATGGGTGGCTCCGTGCGAATCGGGCGGTGCCCGGGGTAGGCATAGCGTCCGCCCGGCCGGCCACCGCCGGCAGTGGCGAAAACGACACCTTGCGGGTGATTTCAGACTTTACGCCCCTTGCGGGCGAAATCCGACGGCCCGGGAGGCGCCAGCCCTGGGCTTGGCTCGCGGCGCCCCGAAAAGGAACGGGCCGCATGCGCGGCCCGTCCGGGGGATCGACGGCGGCCGGCTCAGCCGCAACCGTCGGTGTAGTGCAGGTAGCCCACCACGGCGTCGCCGCCCAGCATCACCCGTTCGACCCGGCCGCAGTCGAGGATCGGCGGGCCGTTGCCGGCCGGCAGCCAGAGCGGTTGGCCTTCGTTGGGCATCACGTCGTCCACGGCGACGGCAGCGACGTTGTCGATCTTGCCGCTGCCCAGGTCGACGATGCAGTCGAAGCGCGCGTCGCCCTGGTCGCGCAGGCGCACGCCGGCCTTGCCCTGGTTCATCGGCCAGGCGGTGGTGACGGCGACCGTGACCACGCCGGCGTCCTGCACGCAGCGGCCGATGGCTTCATCCAGGTCGGCGAGTCGGCGGGTCCAGTCGGTATCGGGCTTGCCGGCCGCGTCGAACACTGGCGCAGCGCCAAGGTCCAGGCCGATCTCGGCGCTGCAGCAGCCGTTCACCGGCTCGCCGCCGCCGAAGCTGGCCTGGGCGTGGAAGGGAAACGCGGGGCCATCGGCCATGGTGTCGAAGCACTGGCCGGGCGTGACCAGCGCGGCCACCGACTCCGCCGGGCTGCCTTCGGGCGCGCCGGTGAAGCGGAAGCTGCCGCCGTCGGCGGCGACCAGTTCGCCCTGCAGTTCCGTCTCGGCGTCCGGGGTCTTGAGCAGCGCACGGTCGGCGGTGATGTCCAGCGACCAGAAGGGTTCGTTGCCGCGGCAGAGGAAGGCGCGCGGCACCATCGGCACCGTGTCGGTCGCTTGCGGCGCGGGCGCCTCGACGGGTGCCATCGGCGGCGGTGGCGGGGCCTCGGCGGCGGGCGCGGGCGCCTCCTGGCGGCAGGCGGCCAGCGGGATCAGCAGGGCCAGGGCGAGCAGTCGCGTCTTCATCGGCGTTCCTCCAGGGGGCGGTGGAACGATGCCGCAGCGACGTGGCGGCGGCAAGCGCCGGTCCCGCAAGCATGAACGAAGGCACGGCGGCGCGCGCCTGCGGTCAACGCCGGCCGGGCTGCCACGTTTTGTGGGGCATGGGCGGAATGGACCGCCCCGATGGAGACCGACATGTTCAAGCCCCTGATTTGCACCGCCCTGGTCCTGGCCAGCGGCCTGGCCTTCGCGCAGGATGGCGGCGCCGACCGCGAGGCGCGTCGCGCCGAGTGGCAGGCCAAGGCCGAAGCCCGCTTCGCCGAGGCCGACAAGGATCGCGACGGCCGTCTCGACAGGATCGAAGCCCAGGCCTTCGGTGATCGACTGGCGCGCAACTTCGACCGCATCGACGCCAACCGCGACGGCGAGCTGGAGCGCAGCGAGCTGGCGGACGCCCGCCGACACGCCGCGCAGGGCAAGCGGCACCAGCGCATGCGGGCGATGCACGCCTACCAGCGTGGTCTGTTCAAGGGCATGGATGACGACGGCAACGGTGCCATCAGTCGCGCCGAGCTGGGCGACAAGGCGCCGCGCCTGGCGGAGAACTTCGCGGTGATCGATGCCAACGCCAACGGCGAGATCAGCGCCGACGAACTCAAGGCCCACCGCCAGAAGATGCGCGCCGAACATCGGGCGCAGCGCACGCAGCGCGAGGGCTGACGTGCCGGGTCCCCGGGGCGGGCGGTGGGGCCGCCCCGGGGGTTTTCACGATGGGATCAGAAGCGGAAGCCGGCACTGATGCCGTAGACCAGCGGGTCGACCTCGGCGGTGCCGACGTTGCCCAGGGTCTCGACGGTCACTTCGGTGTCGAAGTCGAGCTTGCGGACGTCCGCGCGCAGGAAGAAGTTGTCGTTGAAGTACACGTCCGCGCCCACGGTCAGGCTCAGGCCGTTGGCGTTGTCGCCGTCAATGCCCAGGCCCGCCAGGGCGCCGCGGGTCTGCTCGCCCGAGACGTTGACGATGCCGTAGCCGGCGCCGATGAACGGACGGAACTGGCCGTCGGTGTTGAAGTGGTAGTTCAGGCTCAGCGTGGTCGGGCGGTGCTCGACGGTGGCGACGGTGCCGAGGCCGGCCAGCGAGACTTCGTGCTCGAACGCGGTCAGGCCGCTCCACAGCTCGACCGAGAAGTTGTCGTTGAAGCCGTAGGCGAAGCTGCCGGTGAGGCTCCAGTCGTCGTTGACGCTGGCGCGGGCGCCGGCGAGCGTGCCGTTGTCGGACTTCGGGTCGGTGTTCTGGTAGCCCAGGGTGGCGGTGAAGGACTGGGCGTTGGCGCCGGTGGCGGCGAGCGCGCCACCGAGGGCGAGGGCGATCAAGGCAATGCGGGACATGGGTGGCTCCTTGCGGGGTTATCGGGGGGACCGGTCGTTCCGGCCCGGCGATACTCCCGGGCGCCGATTCAACTCCCGGTGAGGCCGGCGTTCAAGGCGCGTGAACGATTCAGGCGGCGGGGAACTTCGGCCACCGGGAGGAGTCCATGCCTTCGGTCACTGTCACCATTCGCACGCGCATCGTCGCCGCGGTGGCGGCCAGACTGGATCGACTCTCTCCAAGAGTGACATTGCGCTCAGGCCGGCAACGGCCTCGCCCGGCGGCGAACAGCACGCGTCGCCGGCGTGTTTGCGCCAAGCCAAGGCCCCCGCTCCCCCGGGGGTTCTTTTTGTCCGGCGCTTGGCCGTCGTCGGCGAACGGGGGACAATGGGCGCGGACTCAATTCGCGGAACCCAGGTGGACCATGGCCGAGCTGAAGGAAGCGCGGGTGCCGGATATCGGCGACGACAAGGATGTGCCCGTGATCGAGCTGCTGGTGCAGCCCGGCGACGCGGTGAAGAAGGACCAGGGCCTGGTCACGCTGGAATCGGACAAGGCGACCATGGAGGTGCCGGCGCCGTTCGACGGCATCGTGCGCGAACTCAAGGTCAAGGTCGGTGACGAGCTGTCCGAGGGCTCCGTGGTGGCGCTGATCGAGCCCACCGCGGCGGCCGGCGCGCCCGCGCCTGCCAAGCCCGCGCCGGCGCCTGCCCCGTCCCCCGCCGCCGTCGC
>NZ_JALHQI010000122.1 GCF_022842045.1 Arenimonas sp.
CCCTTATGTTGAGTTGGTTGTGTCAACCTTTTGCCGCAGAGCCCGGTGCGGTGTATGACTGCTGATGCTTCGGCAGCGGTCTCGCCTTCAGCGACGGCCAGAACCTGCAAACGACCCAGACCGGCCCGTCAGGCGTCTCCAAAGCCGCCCGACGCTCGGACCGCCCCGATCGGGTTCTGCACCGACGAGGCGGCCGTTCGTGACCACCGGTAGCCAGCCAGCGGCGGTCTGAAGACAAAGTTCTTCGAAAGCCCGTCAGCGAACCAGGAGGCCGTCACAGGTCGTCGAGGAAGCCAACCAGGAGCGCGCTGACGGCCTGCGCACGCTCGCGCTGGATCCAGTGTCCGGCGCCCTCCAGGACATGGCAGCCTCGCAAGCCCGGCAAGGTCTTGCCGAAGTTCTCGATCTGCGGCTTCGAACTCGGGAACTTCAGCACATCGTCGCTGGCGCCGGCGATGAACAGCGACGGCTGGTTGATGCTCTGCCCGCGCCAAGACGCCAGCAACTCCCACGACCGCGTGATGTTGCGGTACCAGTTCAGTCCGCCGCGGAAGCCCGTGCGCGTGAATTCGGCGGTGTAGTGGGCGATGTCGGCCTCGTTCCACCAGCCAGGAAGTGGTGTCGGTTCGACGAGGTGCCCCAGGAAACCCCGGTCACGCTCGATGACGCCGAACGCTGGCCGCCCGATCAGGGCCTGCCCTTCGCCCGACCCGCTGAAGTGGATGCGGCGTATCGACGTGCCGACATCGCGCTCGAGTTCGGTCTCGGCCACGCCTGGAGCCTGGAAATACTGCAGGTAGAAATCGTGGATGCCCGCCTGGCTCAACGCCGAGAGCATCTCCACGCGCCCCGGCGGCGCGTAGGGCACGCTCATGCCGACGACGGCGCGGAAGACATCGGGGCGCAGCAAGGCCGAATTCCAGGCCACCGGCGCGCCCCAGTCGTGGCCGACGATGACGGCCTGCGTTTCCTTCAGCGCGCGCACCAGCTCAATCATGTCGCCGACCAGGTGAAGCTGCGTGTAGGCTGTCGCGTCGTCGGGCGCGGTCGTGCCGCCGTAGCCGCGCATGTCGGGCGCCGCCGCGCGATAACCCGCCGCGGCCAGGGCTTCGAGCTGAGCCCGCCACGAGATCCACAACTCGGGGAACCCGTGGCACAGCAAGACCAGCGGGCCGGTCCCCTGGACGGCGACCTGCATGCGCAGGCCGTTCACGTCCAGCGTCTGCAGTGACAAGGCGTCGGCAGTCATGCGCCGGCTCAGGCGAGGGTGGCGATCAGTCCGGTCAAGCGGGCCATGGCCGGCTTGACCGTCTGGCGGTAGCGCTGCATCAGCGCGATCTTCTCGGCGTCGTCGGGCCGGACACGGCTCGCGGTGTTGAACAGCGCGTTCAGGCGCGACTCGGCGAGCCACTGCTGCAACCGGGGGTGCTTCGACCACAGATGCTGGTTGTTCATGCTCACGAGGAGCATGCGCAGCCAGTCGGTGGCCAGCGTGGGCGGCACGATCGGAGTGCACAACGCGTTCTTCTGCGCGTCGTCGCCCATCGTGGCTTCCAGATGGCCGATCAGCGCGGCGCTGAAGACGGTGCTGAAGGATCGCACCCACTGCGGCGTGATGCGATCGCCCTGCCAGATGGGCACTGCCTCCACGCTGGGAATGCCGGTTGCGCTGCAGTCCACCACCAGAGCACCGGGGGCGAGCGGGATGCTGCCCTTCTCGAGGTGCATCCGCTCGGCATCGATCGCCTTCACGTGGCCCAGCCTGACGATGCCCCGGATGCGGCGCAGCTGCGCCAGTTCGGGCTTGCTCAGGATGGCACCGTGGTAGACCGAGGGCATCACGCTGGGGTCGATGCGCATCCACTCCCCGGCAGCCTCGAGCCGCAGCATCAAGTCCGCGACGTCCTCCGCCGCGATCACCGCCTCGAGCTGCCGGGTCAGCGAGCTCCAGGTGTTCATGAAGAAGTCGTCGCCCGACTGGACGTTGGCACGGTCCAGCACCCACGGGTCGCGCGGCATGACCCAGCGGATGGAGTCGGGGTCCACACCCTGCCCCAGCAGCCAGATGCAGGCGTCCATGCCCGTCTTGCCAGCCCCGACGACAACATAGCCGGCCTGCGGCTGAGAGATGCGGACCAGCTCGTTCAACGGGACGCAGCGCACACCGGGCGCCAACGCGTAGCGGGGCGGCGTGGTCGCCGGCACCTGCATGCGGGAGTGGGTGCAGTCGACCACCTTCCTGCGCACCTTGACCGGTTGCCGGGCGCCGGTGACCAGCGATTCCACTTCATCGGAACCCACCACCCGGCTCATCGGCAGGAAGCGAACGCGGCCCGAGGGCACGAAACGCTGCTGCATCACCTGTTCGAAGTAGGCGAGCAGTTCGGCGCCGCTGGACAGGCCGTACATGCCCGCGTTCAGGCCCACCGTGTCCTTCGTGCCCTCGCCCAACTCGCGCGAATTGACGCCGTAGTAGGCCGCCGGCTGGTGCAGGCGCACGAAGGGGTAGGCCTCGTTCCAGTGACCGCCCGGTCGGTGGTGGCGATCGACCATGACGACGTGCGCGTCCGAGTCGGTCAGCAGCGCGTCGACGAAGGCCATGCCGATGGCACCGGCGCCGATGACGAGGTAGTCGGTTTCGATCGGCGTCATGGTCATCCTCGTGATTTCTCGTGGAGCAGGGCGAGCGGGGCGCGGCAGTCCAACAGCATCCCCCAGCCGATGCTAACAGGGAGCCCCCCAGTTGGCGCTACCGGAGAAGCACCCATGGGCAGCGGGAAGCCGTCGACCCAATGGGCGTGATGATTCGTTGCTGAGCGTTCGGTCCTTTCTGCCTGGATGGAAGGCGGCGGGTCGGGCTGCGACGGCCGCCACCTCGGACTCACCGCCGGGGAAGCTGACATTCGAGATTCGATACCCGGAAGCGGCCGCTCACGGCCGAGTCATGTCGACCCATCAGCGACATTCATGACACCGGCGATGTTGCCGCAAAGCTCTGCCACGCTCCCTGCGAGTCGTCAGCCCTGCATCTGCAAGAGGATGGTGCGCTCGAGGCCCGCATAACGAT
>NZ_JALHQI010000123.1 GCF_022842045.1 Arenimonas sp.
GCCTGCGAGTCTTCGGGTGTCATATGAATGCGGCGTGTCAGGCCCATGGCAGTGCCATGACGATGAACGGGAGCCGGCCGCCGGTCGGGCCGGGCCGCGCCGCCCGGCTCAGTCGACGAGCGCGGGCTCGCGCGCACCCGCGGGGGTGCCCGCGGCCACCGGAGCCGCGGCGAACACCGGCGGCGCGGCATGCACGCCGCGGTCGATGATCTCCAGTCGCCCGTCGTGGTGTTCGACGATGGCCGTCAGGCTCTCGACCCAGTCGCCGTCGTTGCAGTACAGCACGCCTTCGACGAGCCGGATCTCGGCGTGGTGGATGTGCCCGCAGACCACGCCGTCGGCGCCGCGCTTGCGTGCTTCGCGCGCCACTGCCACCTCGAAGTCGTTGACGTAGCTCACGGCGCGCTTGACCTTGAACTTCAGGTAACGCGAGAGACTCCAGTAGGGCAAGCCCAGGCGCCCGCGCGCGATGTTGAGGAAGCGGTTGATCTTGAGGACGAACTCGTAGGCCTGGTCGCCCAGGTAGGCCAGCCAGCGCGCGCACTGGATGACGCCGTCGAAGTAGTCGCCATGGGTGACCCACAGCCGCCGCCCGTCGGCGGTGACGTGCATCGCGTCCTCGACGACGTCGATGCCGCCGAAGTTGTGCGTGACGTAGCGGCGCGCGAACTCGTCGTGGTTGCCCGGCACGAACACGACCCGCGTGCCCTTGCGCGCCTTGCGCATCAGCTTCTGCACCACGTCGTTGTGCGCCTGCGGCCAGTACCAGCTGCGGCGCAGCTGCCAGCCGTCGACGATGTCGCCGACCAGATAGAGGGTGTCGCACTCCACGTCGCGCAGGAAGTCCAGCAGCGCATGCGCCTGGCAGCCCGGGGTTCCAAGGTGCAGGTCGGAGATGAAGACGGTGCGCACGCGCAGGCGCTCGGTCGGGTCCAGATCATCGGCGGGCGCGGGTGGCGGCGTGTCGACATGCATGGACTCTCATGATCGCGGCCCGTGATGACGGCCGCGTGAAGGTCGGTGAGCGCCCCGGCCTCAAGCAACCGGAGTGGGGCATCGGCCAACACCGCAGGGGTTTGTCATCGAACGGACATGCTTGGTGCAAAGACTTCCGCGTCCGTTTCATTGACGCTGCCTGTGCGCAGCCCCTTTCGGAGCCTCGAGTCCCATGATGAACAAGACCCTTCCCCTTCTCGCTTTGGCCGCCGCCGTCGCGGCCGCAGGCTGTGCCTCCTCACCCGCCGGGTTGGGGGGCCTGCCCGCCGGCAAGTTCGTGACCATGGCCTGCGCCGAGAACAAGTCCTTCCAGATGCGCGTGAGCGACGACGGCCGCACCATCCGCGTGCGCGCGCACCAGGGCTCGGCCGAGCTCGAGCGGCAGGCCGACGGCCGCTACACGGGCGAAGGCTATGCACTGAACCCGACTGCGGAAGGCGGTGCCGCGCTCGAGCATGGTGGCAAGAGCCAGGGCAAGGCCTGCAAGCCCTCGGCCTGAGGGCGAAAAGCGAGCCGGTCGGCCTCGCCCGCCTGGCCAGAAACCGTCATCAAAGATCGCGCGACCGTCACATTACCGTCACGAGGCGGCCGTAACGTGACATTCATCGCACCTTCACCCCCCATCGACCCCGGAGTTCCATGATGCGCAATGTCGTAGCTTCCTTCTTCTCCATGGCGGCGCTGGCCGCCGCCGGTGCCGCCGTGGCCCAGTCCGTCAAGGTCGACGGCTCCAGCACCGTCTTCCCGGTTACCGAGGCCGTGGCCGAGGAGTTCCAGAAGGCCAACAAGAGCCTGAAGGTGACGGTCGGCATCAGCGGCACGGGCGGCGGCTTCAAGAAGTTCTGCCGCGGCGAGACCGACATCCAGAACGCCTCGCGCCCGATCACCGCCAACGAGATGAAGGATTGTCGCGCCGCCGGCGTGCAGTACATCGAACTGCCGGTGGCCTTCGACGCGCTGACGGTGGTGGTGCACAAGGACAGCCCGGTCTCGGAAATCTCCATCGACGACCTCAAGAAGATGTGGGAGCCGGGAGCCCAGGGCAAGGTCATGCGCTGGAGGGATGTCGGCGCGACCTTCCCCGACGCCCCGCTGCAGCTGTTCGGCGCCGGCGCGGACTCGGGCACCTTCGACTACTTCACCGAGGCGGTCACCGGCAAGAGCAAGTCCAGCCGCGGCGATTTCACGGCCAGCGAAGACGACAACGTCATCGTTCAGGGCGTGAGCCGCAGCCGCAACGCGCTGGGCTTCTTCGGCTACGCCTACTTCGAAGAGAACAAGGACAAGGTCAAGGGCCTGGCCATCAGCTGGAAGGGCGGCAAGGCCGTCGCGCCGAGCGCCGCGAACGTGCTCAATGGCACTTACCAGCCGCTGTCGCGCCCGATCTTCATCTACGTGAACGCCAAGTCCCTGGCCAAGCCCGAGATCCGCGCCTTCGCCGAGTTCTACATGAAGCAGGCGCCCAAGCTCGTGTCGGAAGTGAAGTACGTGCCGCTGCCGGCCAAGGCCTACGAGTACAACCTGGCCGCGCTGCAGAAGGGCCGCATCGGCACCAAGATGGGCGGCGAAAACAAGGTCGGCCTGACGATCGACCAGTTGATGACGCTCGAAGCCAAGGAGTAGACCTCGCGAGCCCGCCGCCGTCACCCGGTAGAGGAAACCCGGGGACGGCACGCACGAGCCCACCCCGCGGCCACCCACGCCGTCGCGGGGCGGTGCTCCGATGACCGGTCCGGCCCGGCCGCTGCATGCGGCCGCCTTCGGAAGAGAACGCCAGGAGGAGCTTTGGCTGCGATTCCTTACCCTGCCGCGGTCGGCGCTACAGTCGACCCGATGCGGCTCAAGCACAAGGCCACGCGCCACCTCAAGGAACGGTTCATCGAACT
>NZ_JALHQI010000124.1 GCF_022842045.1 Arenimonas sp.
CGACGACATCGCCGCCGGGCTCGCGGCCGCCGCGCCGGTGCCGGGCCGGCAGATCCCGCATCGCCTGGCCGGCGGCGCCGTGCTGGTGGACGACAGCTACAACGCCAACCCGGGCTCGGTGGCCGCGGCCATCGCCGCGCTGGCGGGGGCGGGCGGCGAGGCCTGGCTGGTGCTGGGCGACATGAAGGAGCTGGGCGAGGGCGCAGAACTGCTGCACGCCGACATCGGCGCCCAGGCGCGCCGCGCCGGCGTCACTCGGCTGTGGACGGTCGGCGAGCTCAGCGCCCACGCCAGCCGCGCCTTCGGCGACGGCGCCCGCCATTTCGCCGACCAGGACGCGCTGGTCGCGGCGCTGGGTCCCGCGCTGCGCGCGGCCGGCACCGGCCTGCGCTGCGTGGTGAAAGGTTCGCGCTCGAGCGCGATGGACAAGGTAATGGCCGCGCTGTTGGCCGCCGACCGGCAGGGAGACGCCGACCATGCTGCTTGAACTTGCCCGCTGGCTGCACGAGATGGGCTGGATGCCGCCGCTGTTCGGCTACATCACCTTCCGCGGCATCCTCGGTGCGCTGACCGCGCTGCTGCTGTCGCTGTGGCTGGGCCCGCACGTGATCGCGCGCCTGGCCCAGCTCAAGGGCGGCCAGCCGATCCGCACCGACGGCCCGCAGAGCCACTTCTCGAAGGCCGGCACGCCGACCATGGGCGGCACGCTGATCCTGCTCACGGTCTCGCTCTCCACGCTGATGTGGGCGGACCTTCGCAACAAGTACGTCTGGGTGCTGCTGGCGGTGATGCTCGCCTTCGGCGCCATCGGCTGGCTCGACGACTGGATCAAGATCGTCCGGCGCGATCCGAATGGCCTGAAGTCGCGGCACAAGTACGCGCTGCAGTCGATCTTCGGCCTGGCCGCGGCGCTGTACCTCTACTACACCGCCGACAACGCCAACGCGACCACGCTGTTCCTGCCGCTGCTCAAGGACTTCGCGCTGCCGCTGGGGGCGATGTTCGTGGTGATCGCCTACTTCTGGATCGTCGGCTTCTCGAACGCGGTGAACCTCACCGACGGCCTCGACGGCCTGGCGATCATGCCGACCGTGCTGGTGGCGGCGGCGCTGGGCATCTTCGCCTATGCCTCGGGCAACGCGGTGTTCTCGCAGTACCTGCAGATCCCGGCGATCCCGGGCGCCGGCGAGATCACCATCGTCTGCGCGGCGATCGCCGGCGCGGGCCTGGGCTTTCTGTGGTTCAACACCTACCCGGCGATGGTGTTCATGGGCGACATCGGCGCACTGGCGCTGGGCGCGGTGCTGGGCACCATCGCGGTGATCGTGCGCCAGGAAGCGATCCTCGTGCTGATGGGCGGCATCTTCGTGGTCGAGACGCTGTCGGTGATGATCCAGGTCGCCAGCTTCAAGCTCACCGGCAAGCGCGTGTTCCGCATGGCGCCCATCCACCACCACTTCGAGCTCAAGGGCTGGCCGGAGCCGCGCGTGATCGTGCGCTTCTGGATCATCTCGGTGATGCTCGTGCTGGTCGGCCTCGCGACCCTGAAGGTGCGCTGAGATGATGCCCGCCGACCGAAGCCACCAGGCCACCCGCCTCGACGCCATCACCGGGCGCTACGACCCGGTGCTGCTGCTGTTGACGCTCGCCTTGGTCGGCCTCGGCGTGGTCATGGTCGCGTCGAGCTCGATCGCGATCGCGGAGGGCCTCGACGTCGGCCCGTTCTACTTCCTGGTCCGCCACGTGGTGTTCCTGGGCATCGGCTGCGGGCTGGCCTGGGGCCTGATGCGGATGGAGCTCAAGCTGGTCGAGAAGTACAGCCACCTGCTGCTGGCCCTGTGCTTCGTGATGCTGCTGCTGGTGTTCCTGCCCGGCATCGGCCACACGGTGAACGGCGCCCAGCGCTGGCTGAACCTCGGCGTCTCGAAGTTCCAGGCGGTCGAGGCGGTGAAGCTGATGTTCATCATCTGGCTCGCCAGCTACCTGGTGCGCTATCGCGACGAGATCGCCCAGCAGTGGATGGCGCTGATCAAGCCGCTGGCCATGGCCAGCGTGATCGTCATGCTGCTGCTGCTGCAGCCGGACTTTGGCTCGGCGGCGCTGATGCTGGCGATCACCGGCGGAATGGTCTGGCTGGGCGGCGCCCGCATCCGCAACCTGGTGATCCCGGCCCTGGTGGCGCTGCCGCTGCTGGCGCTGGTGGCGATCGCCGAACCCTACCGGGTACGCCGCCTCACCTCGTTCCGCGACCCGTGGGCGGATCCGTTCAACGACGGCTTCCAGCTGACGCAGGCGCTGATCGCGATCGGCCGCGGCGAGTGGTTCGGCGTCGGCCTGGGCGGCAGCGTGCAGAAGCTGTACTACCTGCCCGAGGCGCACACCGACTTCATTTTCTCGGTGACCGCGGAGGAACTGGGCTTCGTCGGCTCGTTCGGCATCATCGCCCTGTTCGCCGCCTTCACCTGGCGCGCCTTCGACATCGGGTTCCGCGCGGTGAACATGCGGCGCCACTTCGCCGGCTTCTGTGCCTTCGGCGTCGGCCTGTGGGTGAGCCTGCAGTCCTTCGTTTCGATCGGCGTGAACCTGGGCCTGCTGCCGACCAAGGGCCTGACCTTGCCGCTGATTTCCTCGGGCGGCTCGAGCGTGCTGACCACCTGCATGGCGATCGGCCTGCTGCTTCGCGTGAGCTACGAGCTCGACCGCGCCGAGCGTCAGGTGGCGCGCCTGCGCAGCGGCGACGGCCTGCCCGAACCGGGCGAGCCGGCGCTGGACGCCGCGCTGCCGCCGCAGTCGCCGGCCG
>NZ_JALHQI010000125.1 GCF_022842045.1 Arenimonas sp.
CCAGGCAGCCGCAAGCGACGGTCATCCAGGTCGATGCCGACGCCCAAACCGAGCAGGCTGAGTTCCAGGCCCTCAGAGCGGGCCAACGTCGCGCCCACCAGTCCGAGGACGGAGATCTGCCATCCCGTGCCGCTTGGTGCTGAGGCCAGCAACGTCGTGGGTCCGAGGTAGTCCTTGCCGATCGCCGTGGCTGGCAAGTCGAGGCCGAGCTCTGGAACTCGACGGGCGATCCAGGCCACGAACGTGTTGCTGTTCGGTCCGGGCCAGAGTCGGTAGCTGCGCGACCAGGGATAGCTGCGCACCGCTTCCTCGATGCGATCGATCAAAGCGTCCACCTCGGGTCCGCGACGCTGCGTGAGCAGCATGGGCTCCGCGCCATACCAGCGGCGGTCGGGCGCATCGGTGCTCGACTCGACGACACCATCGCCGCCGCGCATGCTTCGCCAGCCGACCATCTGGTAGGTCGTCCACTTGCTCGCCCCGCTGCGCTTGACGGCAATCCACGGGTGGATGCCAAAAGCGCCGCGCCAGCGCACCGTGCGCGCTCCGTAGACTTGGACCATGGCCTCGTGCACTGTCGCCGGATCGGGGGCCAGCCCGACACGGTCCTGACTGCCTTCGTACCAGGGACGCTCGAGATCGACGTCGCCGAAGGCCAGCACCGCCAGCGGTCCGATAAGCAGGAGCAACACCGAGCCGACCACCGCGCGCAGGGCGCGGTACCACCAAGCGCGTCGCCGCGGCCGAAGAGCAACGGCGACGGTCGTGGACGAACTTGATTCGGATGTGCTCACCGCGGCCAGTATGCCGACGTTCAGGCGGCTGCGCCGGCGCCCGCAGCCTCGACCGACTTCTTGTGCCGGAGGCATTCTCGAAGGTCAAGTAGATGGCAGTTGGCTGTCGCACGATCGCTCAGATCGAGCGCCCGTAACCGCTGCCTTGCAGCTGCAAGCCGTGCTCAAGGAGCGCGCGGGCGGCCAACGCTGAGATCTTGCTGTCCCGATGTCTCACCCGCTGATGGTCGCCTGCTACCGAGTCCTGGGAGCGTGCTCTGCGCGCGGTCGAGGTGGTCGAACTCGTCGTCGCAGGTCGATGTGGTGACGGGCGAGCCGTCGTTGTTGCGCCGCGGCGGACAGTGGCGGACCATCAGGGCTCCCTCCACCCTCAACTTTCATGCCCTACATGTCACGCCGCCTGTTCACTGCCTGTCTCGGTACCGAGACCAATTCTTTTTCGCCCATCCCGACCGGGATGTCGGTTTTCGAGCAGACGATGTTGGTGCGCGGCGGCCAGCATGGCGACAGGCCCGGCCTGTTCGGCGTGCCCCTGTTGCGCTGGAAGCAGCAGGCCCAAGCGCTGGGTTGGACCGTGGCCGAAGGCCTGGCCTGCTTTGCCGCGCCGGCGGGCAACACCACTCAGGCCACCCACGCCGCGTTGCGCGACGAGATCCTGGCTGACCTGCAACGCGCGATGCCCGTGGATGCGGTGCTGCTGAACCTGCACGGCGCGATGATCGCCGACGCTGACCCCGACGCCGAAGGCGACCTGCTGGCGCGCGTCCGTGCCCTGGTGGGCCCTGCGGTTCCCATCGGCGCGGAGCTGGACTTGCACTGCCATCTCAGCCGACAGAAGGTGGCCAATGCCGACTTCCTGGTGATCTACAAGCACTACCCCCATGTCGACGTGGCAGAGCGCGCCGACGAGGTGTTCAGCTTGATGCGCCGGATGTTGGATGGCGAGGTGAAGCCCACCATGGCGGTGTACGACTGCGCCATGCTGGGCATTTACCCCACGACCGCCGAGCCGATGTCTGGCCTCGTGGCTCGCATGACTGCCCTGGAGGCGGAGCCGGGTGTCCTGTCGGTGTCCCTGGCCCATGGCTTTCCCTGGGGCGACACGCCGGAACTCGGCACCCGTGTGCTGGTGGTGACCGACGGCGATGCTCGACTGGCCGCCCGTCATGCGTCGGAACTGGGCGAGGCCATCTGGGCAGCCCGCGACGCCATCGTGCCGCACTTCTACAGCATCGAGGAGGCGATCGACCGGCTGCAGGCCCATGAGCCCGATGGCCGGCCCTTCGTGCTGGCCGACACCGCCGACAACCCGGGCATCGGCGCCGCAGGCGATTCCACGTTCCTGCTGCGGCGTCTGATCGAACGGGGCGTGGGCGGCATCGCGCTGTCACCGCTGTGGGATCCGGTGGCCACGGCGCTGGCCTTCGACGCAGGCCTCGGCGCCCGCCTGGCCATGCGCATCGGCGGCAAGCTGGGCCCGGCCTCGGGCGCGGCGCTCGACCTGGAGGTACAGGTCATGGCGCTGACGCCAGACGCCTGGCAGCCCTTCGGCGGGGCGATGGCGCCGTTGGGCCGCGTGGCCTGGCTTCGCGCCGGTGGCCCCGGCGATGAACAGGCCATCGACATCGTGGTGAACGACCACCGGGTGCAGAGCTTTCACCCCGATTGCTTCCGCGTGGCCGGCATCGACCCGTTGCGCCCAAAGGCGCTGGTGGTGAAGTCGACGCAGCACTTCCATGGCGGGTTTGCGCCGATCGCGCGTGAGGTGCTCTACGTCTCGGCACCGGGCGCCGGATCAATGGACATGGCGGCGTTGCCGCACCGGACGGTGCACCGCGAACTGTGGCCCCGAGTGGCCGCGCCGGCGCGCGGCCTGGTGGATATGACCGAGGCTTGAAGGACCAGCGCCGC
>NZ_JALHQI010000126.1 GCF_022842045.1 Arenimonas sp.
CTCCGGCCCGTGCTCCTGCGAGATGAGCACCTCGTCGTCGCGGCCATCCCAGCGCCGGGTCCAGTTCTCGTTCGCCCAGCACAGGCAGAACGGGAAATCGATCGAGGGCTGCGCCAGGAAGCTTTCCAGCGGCGCCTCCATCAGGCGCTTGCCGCCGAACCAGTAGTAGTGGAAGCAAAACGCGTGGATGCCGTACAGGCGCGCAAGCGCGACCTGGCGCTGCATCACCCCGGGCACGCGCAGGTCGTAGAAGCCCAGGTCGGACGGCAGCTGCGGCTGCTCGTGCCCGACGAACTGCGGAACCGCGCGCGTGGCGTTGGTCCACTCGGTGAACCCGGGGCCCCACCAGGCCTCGTTCTCCGGGAAGACGTGGAACTGCGGGAGGTAGAACGCGATCGCCTTGGCGCGCACTCGGGCCGGCGGAGACGCGGGGGCCGACTCCGGGCCGAGGTAGCCCGGCGCGCGCCGCGACGGCGCATCCGCGAACAGGTCCCGCAGGTAGTCGGCCGTGGCCCCGGCCGGCGCCGGTTCGCTCGAGGCCGGGCGGGCTTCGTCGTCCCGGCGCCCGTCCAGTCCCGGCAGGCCGCGCATGGCCGCGTAGCCCGGCAACGGGCCGCCTTTCGCCAGCGCCGTCCACGCGCCGCGCAGCCAGCGCATCGGCGTCGTGATGCGCCAGCTCTTGCTGCTGACCAGTTGCCGCACTTCGCGCTCGCGCAGGTCCAGCTGCGCACGCAGGTCGCGCAGCCGCGATTCCCGCTCGCGCAAGTCGGCGCGAAGGGCGGCCAGCGCGGCCTGGTGGTCCGCCTGGGCCGCCGCGGCCGCGGCCCGGGATTCGGCCCGGGCGCTGGCCAGGTCCTGCTCGAACCGGGTGCGCGCGGCGGCGAGGTCGGCGGCATGCCGGGCCTGGGCGTCGGCCGCCTGCTGTTCGAGCTGCGAGCGCAGGTCTTCAAGGAAGGCCGCGAACGCCTGCGCCGGCTCGGCGGCATCCTTCGCGGAGGCGGCCAACCCCAGCCGCTCGCGCGCCACCGACAGGCTCACGCGGACTTCGGTGCGCATCGCGTCGCACGCCGCCATCAGCCCCGTGATCTGCGCCGCGGCCGACCCCACTTCCTGCCGCTGCGACTCGAGCTGCGCCGCCAGGCTATCCATCGCCCGGCGCAAGCCGGCGTCGGCGTTCTCGAACATGAGCTTGTAGTTGGCGGCGTGCTGCACCGCCTCGGCGCTGCGTGCCTCGACCTGCGCAATGCGCTCGAGCAGGCCGAAACGCTGGCCCAGGGCATGGAACAGGTCGGAGACCACCGCCCCCTCGGGCGTCCCGGACGCGGCGGCCAGTGCCAGCAGCGACGCCGGTGGCTGGTCGCCCACCAGCAGCACGCCCAGCCCGTGCGTATGCCGGAACTCGAACGACGGGTAGCGATCGCGCAGCGCCTCCCAGAGCTTCCAGACGCCGAACTCCCGCTCCCGCACCATGGTGTCGTGGAAGATCACCACGCCGCGGCGCGACAGCTTCGGCAGCCAGGTCTCGAAGTCGTGGCGCACCGCTTCGTAGGTATGCAGGCCATCGATGTGCAGCAGGTCGATGCTGCCGTCGGAGAAGTAAGGCGCGGCCTCGTCGAACCGCATGCGCATCAGCTGCGCGAAGCCGGCGTACTTGGCCACCACCACGGCTTCCAGCCGGTCGTGCACTTCGTCGCCGTAGTGTCCGGCCTGCTCATCGCCCTGCCAGGTATCGACGGCAAAGGCCTTGCCCGGCACCCCCTGCGCCTTGATCGCCTGGCAGAAAGCGAGGAAGGACGTACCGTTGTGCGTACCCAGCTCGACCAGGATCGCGGGCCGCAGCGCCTCGACCAGCCAGAAGGCGAACGGGACGTGGCCGGTCCAGGCGCTGGGCAGCAGGTCCTCGGGCACCATCGACAGACTGGCGCTGGCCGGGATCACGCTCATGCACGCGACTCCTGCATGGCCAGCCCGGTGCGGGCCAGCCAATAGCCCAGGCGCCGGCGCCAGCCCATGCCGCGCGAACGGAACACGCCCACGGTGTCGCCCCAGGGCGCGCTGCCGGGGTCTTCGTGCGGCTCCCAGTCGGTGTGGACCTCGACCAGTTCGAAATCGCCCAGCTTCGCCAGCGCACGGTAGCCGTCCGGGTAGAAGCGCCAGCAGTCCTGCGGGTAGCGGTGCTCGGGCCCGCGCGAGGGCGCGATCAGGAACACCAGCCCGCCGGGCCTGAGCACGCGCTGCATCTCGAGCCAGGTCATCCAGAAGTGTTCGATGTGCTCGAAGGCCTGGCCGGACACCACCACGTCCACCGAGCCGGTGCCGAAGGGAAGCCGGTACGGCGAGTCCAGCACCACGTCCACGCCGGGGCCGGCCTCGAGGTCGACGCCGGTGTACTGCCAGCCCGGTTCGGTGAACAGCGTCCGGTAGGAGCCGTTGACGTCGTAGGCACCGATGTCCACCACCTTCAGCGTGCTGCCGGGGGCGAGGTGGGTCGAGACCAGGCGCTGCATGTGCTGGTAGGAACTCTTGTGCATCAACTGCTCCGGGTCCCGGATCCGTCGGCGTCCCCCGAGACCAACGT